>CANFHC010000001.1 GCA_947446575.1 Bacteriovoracaceae bacterium
GCCGTGCCTATTTTTATCGCAGCCAATGTCACTGAGATTAATTTTTCAAAACCACCCCATATTCGAGTGGTCGGAATACCTGATGCCCTAGACGAGCTTTTCATTCATACGTTCGCTGCTTACGAAAAGTCTTTCGTTGAGCCGTCTCAGAAATAACTCACTATCTCTAAGTACGACCATAGGAACAATTAGAACACTATTCTACATTTTTGGAACTACTGAATTCCCCCCTTTAGAGAAAACAGACAATCGCTCCTGCTCATGTCTGCATACATCACATCCTGTGAATAAAGGAACGCCTTGTGGCCACTCTGATAATTTTCTTGAGGGCACTTTTTAAAAAATCTGGTTAAAATGAAATGAACTTACTTATTTAAGAAAGAAATAGGAAAAGGAACAGGACTAGGATTAAGTATTTGTAGCACCATAATTAAAAACCACAGTGGCAAGTTTTCACTTGAACCAGATACTGCCAATACCACTTTTTCTATTGAATTGCCCTTTTTACAAAATAAATAAAAGCAGGTGAAGTACTCGGATTTTGTAATACTTATAGTATCGATTTTAATTTTTCTTACTCACTCTCAATGCGACAACTTATATGACAGGCTACAGTTTGAGCGAAATGTACCACTTATTTTGACCGGTAAGACGCCTACAAGTTCTTTTGAAGGAAGAGTTCTTACCAAGGCCTTTAAAGCCTAAGGATCCTTTTGGCATTTGCCTTTAGCGTGGGACCAAACAGCTCCAAGAACTGTGCTTTCATTTTCGTATTTAACACATTTTAATCCAACGTCACATGAATACTCAAATTCTCCGCTAGAGGTTCTCTCTCCATCTTCGTAGAGTGGACAGTTTTGTCCTTGTAAGCCGCGAAGATGACAAGCTCGAAATTTTTCGTTACTACTTTCTTCTGAGCAACGGGCCACATTATTATTTTTTAGAACTGATATCAACTCATTATTAAACCAGTTTGAGCATTGATCATCCGTCGCACATTTTGTTTTTGGATGAGAAAAAGTAAGTCCTGCGACCATATTTTTCATCATGATATTTAATGAATCTTGAACGGTCATGGTGTTATTTAATTTAGCTTTTAAAAAATCATTATGGCAAAGTGCCGAAATATATTTAACAGACATACTTTTATTCGCTACAGATTCTGGTAATGCAATTCTTCTAGAAACTAGATTTACAGTATTTGAAAATTCTTTAGTGATAGCAGCATCTTCTCCAACCCCCATGAATTTAAATCCTCCTGATCCTTTGTAATCAGTGACAAATTCAAGATTAGTAGAGCAGGTAAATGAAATATATCTTTTTTTAGCGATACCATTTTCAAGAATTATTTTTCCCGCACGATCACGTTTCCAGTAATCAAAATTACCATCATTCATGAGTACAGGAGACAGGCTATCAGCCATAATCTCGGCATTAGTTGAATACAGACGTTTAAAACTTATTGAAGGACCAGCTTCCACAGAAGCTCCAAGAAATTCAAATTTTACTTGTAACGAAATGTTAGCTTCAATTTTTGTAATTGTAGCCGTTTTGATCGCTTGGTGACTAGCAGAAACATATGGGCTGCTTGCTCGATCAGAAACTAAACTCGAGATCAGTTCTTCAGAAGACTTGTAATCTTGTCTTATGGAATCCTCGATTGATTCTTTTTTAGATTTCAAAGGGCCAACAATCATTTCTTGATCTTCATTATTTAGAAAAGTTGTTCGTTTAATGACTTCTTTTTTCATAACAGATTCAATCTTTTGCAATTGAACTTCTTCACTCGCGCCACCGGCATCAATAGAATCCAAAGTTAAATTGGCCAAAGAAAGTAATTCATTTCTTAATTCAGGTGCAGCCAACTCAAGATCCTTTTCCATATTTGTTTTGATTTCTTCTCGAGCGAGTTCTGAACTCATTTTATTTTCAAGAGCTGCTTTATAAGCTTGGACCACTTGCATCCGGATTTTATCGGCTAAAAGATTTGTTTCTTTCTTTGCACGAGCATCAATTGATAGGCCCTTAGCTTCGTAGTTCAATTCTCTTTGATAAGCATCAAAGGCCAAGTTCGAAATTTTATTTTGTAATTTAAGTAGGGAATCTACACGCATTTGCTTTTGCTTAAAACTCACATCTGCATAACTACTAAAACTAGTAGCTGAGATGAAGACCGCTAAAACCAGTAAACGTGAATAAGACATAAAAACTCCTTTTCTGGGGCAGTGTTAGTATATGGCTTTTCTTGGTCCGAAGGGCCTGCTGTGTAGATTTTACAGATAGGTAATAAGTACATATTTACTGAGTCTTAGGTCGTTAAATGACTATAGTTGAAATTAGAACACTATTCTACTTTTTTGGAAATACTGAATTCCCCTCTTTAGAGAAACAGACAATCACTCCTGCTTATGTCTGCATACATCACATCCTGTGAATAAAGGAACGCCTTGTGGCCACTCTGATAATTTTCTTGAGGGCACTTTTTAAAAAAATCTGGTTATAATGAAATGAACTTACTTATATAGTGATGTTTTAAAAAATGAACTGGAAACTTTTTCGCTTTAGTCGCCAAATATTTCGAAACTTTTCACAGACTGGCTGACTTCACTTAATGATTAATTTAATTTTTTTCTGTCTTTAAATTCACGCTCCCTTTGAGATCCGTCTGAAAGACCGTATTTCTCCAAAACACCAATGTGACTGATAATATCACTGGTTAGATTTCCATTTTGATATAATATCAATTGCACATAACCCAATATTTTTTTCGATAACTCTTCTTTTCTTTCATAAAGCGCTTCAAAGCGCATCTCCCCCACCCCCAGCTCAATCAATGACGGAATAAGTTTTGCGGCCGACTGCGGAGTTGCATTAAACATCGTATTACGGCACTCCTGATCGGCCTTTATCTGATGATGATTTCCAAATTGATCTTTCAATTCCAGTCGGTGCTTTTCACAAGGCTTTCCACAATCTTTAAAACTCGATCCTTTGCTCATAAAGGCTGCAAACACACAATGTTCCATATGAAACGACGGCATATACTGGTGAGTGGTGACTTCAACTTTAGCTGCATCGGTATGGCGTATAAGATCCATTAACTGAGCCGAACTCAAATCGTATGAAGCACAAAGTGTACTTAGTTTTTTATTGAAAAAATAATTGGCCGTCATTGAATTGGTAACATTTAAACTAAAGTCACCGCGAAGTTCAAAATTTTTATCCTGAAAATAAGACACGGCTCCTAGATTGCGGCAAAGAACTATATCTGGATTTGCACGCTCGATAATTTTAAAATTGTAATACTCATTAGGTTTTAAAATTCGAGTCGTGGCAATTCCTACTTTTATACCTTTCGTTTTTAACAAGGCAACGGATTCAGCATAACCTTTACCAAATTCATAATCTAAATAAACAACACCGAGAGTGTCTCCCAGTTTTTCATAAAATTCCAGGAAGTCTGTGACCTGATCCATTTCCCTAAGCATGACGTTCAATCTAGTCTGTTCTTTACTTTGATGGGCCACAACCGGGTGGCTCGGCTCACCAATGACGATCGCCTCTCGTGCGACTCTTTTTTCCATTAACTTTTCAGTGAATTCACGACGAACTTTTTTAAGAATTTTCTGGTGAATATAAAATGATTTTTTTGCAGTTAATGAAAACTCATCCAGGATGAAGCACGTTCCCCCCAGAGCTCCCAGTTCTTCAGACAGGGCCCATTTTGTTATCGGATTCGCTTTAGAAACTTCAACAATTTCGTCATCAGAGCTCTTCACCGTAACAATATTTTGTCCATCACTCACTGTGACGACAAGCGGAGATCCGATAACGGCCTCAACTAAAATGCTGACGGGAATTCTTTTTTTTGAATTTTTATCGGTATAAGAAAGTGTTAATTTTTTTTCAATAATTGCATCGTGATTAAAATAAACCAGAAAGCCATTTTGAATCGATGACAAATTAAATTCTTTACCAAAAGTCAGTTCGTAACTATTGTTATTAATTTTTCGAACACCGTAGAGATTTCCCCCTACTTCTGTTTTTTTCCCTAGAAGGGCCCCGGCAATTAACAAACCATCACCATTTTTTAAATGAGGGTAATTAACTTCAACTACAACGGATTTTGGTTTAATTTTAGTAACGATTCCAATTTCAACTCCCCGGTGAGCTCCAAATTTTCCATCAACTAATTTTTGATGATCCACTCCATGAAGCCATCCGGAAAAAAATCCACGAGAATAAGTCAAACCCATCTCAGTTTTTGCTGAATCAATTTCTTTTTCTGATAAATTCGCCCCACCTATTGCGTGATCAATGGCCTCACGATAATTTTTAGCGGCCGATGCAACGTACTCGGGGGTCTTCAGCCTTCCTTCGACTTTGAAACTTTCAATTCCAATGTTTAGCAGCTCGGGAATCTCGGCTATACCGCAAAGGTCTTTTGGAGAAACGAGATATTTCACATCCCCTAGCTCACGCTTTTGTCCATCGACGATCATTTCATATTCCAGACGACAGCTTTGGGCGCACTGGCCGCGGTTGGCACTTCGGCCGCCAATACTTTCAGATGTAAAACACTGCCCCGAATAAGCGACACAGAGGGCACCGTGAACGAAGACTTCAAGCTCACATTCGGTTTTTTCTTTAATGGCACGCATTTCTGAAAGACTAACTTCTCTGCCTAAAACAAATCTTTTTATTTTTAAATCAGAAAGTAAACTCATGGCCTCGTGATTGGTGACTGTCATTTGAGTTGAGCCGTGAATGATCTGGTTTGGCGCCATTTCTCTCACCAGTTTTGCCAGCCCCACGTCCTGAACAATTAAAGCATCAGGCGCTAAAGGAAGTACTTCTTGCAATAGCTTAACGACGTCTTCGATCTCTTCTTGATAGATAACAACGTTGAACGCGAGGTTGACTCTTACACCATATAAGTGACAGGTATCGATCATTTCTTTTAATTCTGTGACGGAAAAATCGGTGGTGCGGCCACGGGCATTGAAGTGTGGCATCCCGACATAAATTGCATCTGCGCCATTGTGAATGGCGGCAAGGCACATATTCATGTTCCCAACTGGAAGAAGTAGTTCACTTTTTTGATTCTTAGACATAAACTTGTTGTAATTCAATTAACTCATTATGAGGAGCCTATAGGTAAAATTAGAGCACTAATTTTAAAACTTATCAATGCCTGGGTTAATTTTGTAAAAAAGCATCTTCGGTTTTTTTATCATCGATAATCACTTTTAGCACGTGATCTTGAGTTTCACTCCACTCTCCTTTAGTATTTTCACAATTAACTTCTTTTCCACTTTTTGTTTTAAAAAGTACAATTCTCGGTTGAGCTAGCATATCAAAAACATGACAGACATGTTTTTCGTTTTCCCATGTGTGAGCGAATATATACATTTCATCTTTAGAAAGAGTAACCCGTGGCTTAAGCGAAAACTCAATATCGTTAATTTCTAATTCAGGTTGTCCCTTTATTTGGTAGAATCCTTTCCAACCATAATCTTCAGATTCGTAAGTTGGACCTTCAACGTAAGTTCGTCCTTCGTAAAAAACCATCCCCAATCTTTTAGGGCCTTGTAGAACACTTGTTACTTTAGATCTACCGCCATGCTTATTTGAATAAGCTTGTGTCCCCAATAAAAAGGGCATTATTGATAAGAGAAGAATTGCGGCATTGATTTTCATTTGTTTATTTTAAAACACTTTTTTTAAAAATTAGTATTTAGTTTTGCTGAAACAAATTTTAATATTGATTGCAGGCAGATAGCTACTCAAATACCCTCCTTCGCGATGCCACTTTTTTGTGGATACCATTCATTCAAATACTGGCCCTAGGTGTTTGAAATAACTAATTCCCCTTATCAAAATAAAATAATCATTTACAATAAAAGAATGAATAAATTAATCCTTTCCCTTCTACTAATAACTTTAATATTACCCACTGTTTTTTCTGCTGAAAAAAATAATTTTGATTATATCGTTGGAGCTAAAGACAGCTCTATCGACATGCTGATTAAGGCTACCAAAATGCTAGAAGATGGAAAAATTTCAAAAGATAAATATATCGAGGTGGCAAAAGAAGTGAGTAAAATGGCAGAATACTCCAAAAAAACAGTGGCCGCTGCTCCTAAAAAAATAACTGATGAGCAATTAAAGAAACTAAACGAAGAAAGAGTTCAAAATAAATTAAAACCAATTGATGATGTAGATCTTGTTGAAGAAACTATTCAAAATGAATTAGATCATAGAGTAGAAATTAATCTACAAAATAGGAAAGACAAAAAACCTCCACTTCCCGCAATGCCAATAATGGAAAAACTTGGAGCCTTAAATTCAGATCGTGAGAGTAAAAGACAAAATAGCATTAAGAACTCTCAAAGTGCTGATTCAATGGCCAACGAAGTCGCTGGTCGAAAAAGTGGTATTTTAGAAATTTATAAATCTTATAATAAAAAAATTGACGATAAAAAACTAGACGAACTTACTAAAAGTGAAAAAACGTTAAGTGAAATTATAAAAGAAATGAATCAAAATTAATCAAATAGCTCTTTAGTTAAATCAAATAATTTTTGCTTCGCTAAGTAATTCTTAACAAAAGTTTTGTTATCAGGCTTATACCAGAAGAAAAAAGTTTTATGCTTTGTTTTATCATCAAGACTGATAGCAGTCTTAACTTCTTTAAGTGTATATGGATGATACCCAGAAAAATAAATTTCAGTGGCAACTGTCATTGGTGTTGGAGTGAAATCCTGAACCGGCTCTAGCCTATAACCAAATTTTTTAGTTTTAATTGCTAAACGAGCCAGGAGCAACTTTAAGCCGTCCGGAAATATGATGAGTGATTAACTGCTCTACATACTCTTCGTCTTTTTTTGGATCAAGAGAGCGCTCATTAAACATTAAATCGTAACGAAGCCCTGAGCTCACAAATGCTTTTTTTTTACTTTCGGATGAGCGGCTACCTCGCGATAGAGCTCAGTCATCTTTTGTGGATTAGCATCAAGATTTTTGCAAATCACCGGTTGCACACACGATGGAGCTGCACACTTGTCACATAAATCTTGATCTATTCCTTTCATCTGATACATATTAGCGGAAGGCCCCCCCTTTAGAGAAAACAGACAATCGCTCCTGCTCATGTCTGCATACATCACATCCTGTGAATTAAGGAGCGCCTTGTGGCCACTCTGATAATTTTATTGAGGGAACTTTTAAAAAAATCTGGTTATAATGAAATGAACTTACTTATTTAAATGCTGGTCAGTTAGTAACGGAATATTATTGGAAAATTAAACCATAATACCAAACTAGATTACCTAACTAATAAAGAGCCTTTTTAGGCCCTTTATTTTTTTAAAAGATAATTTAATATATTAGTCTATGACAAAATTAATATCAGAATGTATTTCAAGCGATACTTTTAACTCCGGATTTGGTTACAAAATTGTCGTTAGAAATGAAACCAGTCGCACCCAAATCGACAAGCCTGAATTAATCGCTATTAAAGAATTAAAGGAGAATGGAATCATTTTAGAAATGCCCAGTAACTCCTGTCAAAAAAGTCATAATTTAAGTCTCTTTTTTTTAAATCCAGAGACATTGCCAGCAAAAATAAAAATCCCAGATACTGGGCGATACAAAGAAGCTGTCATGGAAGTCATAACTAAAGTTGAGCATATAGAAGTTAATGAAAATAAAAAAAATACTATTTACGTTGAAATGACTTTTAGTCAAATCGATATTAAGCGCTGGAAAAAAATCATGGAACTCTATCATGCCAATCAAGAAAAAATAGATGGTATGCTACTTAATCAATTTCGTCGACGAGAAGAAGGATGAACGATTATTTTGATCCAACCGATAAAACGAATAAAGCAATTTTAGATTTTTTTGTGGGAAAAACTTGGCTCTTAGTAAATAGCAGTTCCTTAATAAGACATTCCATCAAAAAAACACTCTCTCAATTGGGAGCAAAAACCACTCATTTATTAGATGCTAAAAACTTTGCTGAGGCCCTAGAAATAATTGAGACCAAAAAACCAAATTTTGTTATTTCTCATAGTACTATAAATGATGATAGTGCTATTCTGCTGTATGAAGCACATTTAAATGTCTTTTCCAATCGATTGCAAAGTGGATTTTTTGTTAGCTCTGATGAAATATCTCAATCTGAAGTAGCCTGGGCATTAGATTATGAAATGGATGGGATCATCGCTATGCCATTAAATGGAACTAGTATGTTTAGTACTTTTGTCAAAGCGGTGGAGAGAAAAGTAAATCCTTCTCCCTATTTACTAAAACTAGAGGAAGCTCGCGCCAAATATTTGGAAAGTAATTTTGCAGAAGCTATGAATCTATTTCAAGAAGCATCTAAACTAGATAAAAATCCTTTCGAAAGCTTTTGTTATATGGGAATTATTTTATTAAAAAATGATCAAGTTTCAGAGGCCATCATCCTCTTTGAAGAATCTATTACATGTAACCCTCAATATTTTAAAGCGCTTAAAAAACTTAGTGAAATTTATGTCCAGGAAAAAAATTATAAAAAAGCTTATGATTTAAATCTTTTAATGGCACAAAAATATCCAACATCTCCAGAGCGCATTCCCGATCTTATCCGATTATCCATTATTAATAAAAAATATGAAGATATTACTAACTACTTTAAACTTTTCCAGACTATTAACAACCCTAATTTAAAAATTCAAAAATGTCTTTCTGCAGCACTTGCGATTTTAGGAAAATATTTTGCAAGTGTTCATGATACAGAAAAAGGGGTAGAAGCACTGCTGTCAGCTTTCCAATTTTCCAATGGAAAATATGAAATTTTAAAAAGCATTACTCAAAGTTTTCATGAATTAAAAAAATCAGAAATATTATTAGATTTATTTGAGAAAAAAGATCTCTCTGGATGGGCCAAAGAAGTTCAAATCCTCTACTTTCAAGCCCTGAATGATGCCTCTGCAGATGATAATAAGGTAATTCAGTGTGGTGAAAAACTCTTAAAAAATAATATTAAGGATATTAGTATTTACAAAGGATTAGTTGAAAGAAGTATTAATCTAAAAAGAGAATCTCGCTATATTGAAAATTTAGTTTTAGAAGCTAATCGCACTTTTCCTGATACTATTGCAGACTTTGAAATAATTTTAAAAAAGCATGGGCTAGCGTAATTTAGTTGAAGAAAGCGACTGATGGGGATGTTCGTTTAAAAAAATAAACTGCATGCTTGAGTTCATTTTTAATAATCGCTGTTTTTGTTCTTCGCAATCACTTCGGGAATAAAGCCGTGGGACAACATACAGTTTGGTTATTGCTTTTACAATAATTTCTGTTTTTTGCCATTGGTGAATTTGTAAAAAAGCATCATCTCCTAATAATAAATTTTTTTCTGCAATTTTTACTTCTGGTAACCATGTATAAGTGGAATTGTGATGAGAGCTGCCCCGGGGATAGGACGAATTAAAGCCATAGCTCTACAACTAATTCGATTCGGGGACGCCCTTTTTAATTCAAGGACGGGCTATCGCCCACTTTCATTGTTCTTTTTTGATTTTTAAACGCCAAAATACTGTTGTGAAAAATGCTCTTCTTATATAAAAATTTGGATATATTAGATTTATGGTTGCCTTCTTTTCTAACCAGCTTTTTTATTATCCTAAGCTTTTTTCTTTTTCCCCGCCCCTTTAGACTTCCTCCCCATCATCAAACTAAGCAAGAATCCACCAACAAATCCCCCCACTGTAAATTGCATGACGAACATAAATGATTCATCTAAGAAACCTTGCGAAAAGAATTTTGCAAATGAACCCACGAAGTAGCCTTTAGTCATTACATTTACCGGATCCAACTGCCCGATAAGAAAATAACTAGGTCGCAAATACAGACCTGTGAGGGTTGAAAGAATTGTGACGATAAGAATTATAAATATGCGCTTCATGCTATAAGTATCTCAAGCTCAGAAAAAAAAGCTACTCAAAAATACACTATCCTCCTATACTTTACTCATGAAAAAATTAATCACTCTTTTTACTCTGGTATTACTTTCACTAAATGCTCACGCCGATAATGTGAAATACAAAACGCCTGCGATTAATGGAAAGCTCATTGCTAACAATATTGAAATGACGGACTGGCAAGCAGTCATGAGTTGTCATTTTAATTATCAAGGGGGAAGAAAAGAATCTATTCGTTACCCTCAAACTTTTTTAACAAAAACTGAAGGCACGAATTACACTCTAAAAATTAAAGCTGGCTCTCTTAGTGAGTTCCTTCCGCACTGGGATCTTTTGACTTGCGCTTACAAATTAATTTTAATCGGAAAAAATGCAACCACACATTCATTGGCCTTCGGTGAAATTTTTCTTATGGGAAAAGAATCAGGAGTCATGAGCGAAAGTGAATTGCAGTCTATGATGGATATTAATTATGTGACTAAAGTTCTTAATGAAAAAACAAAAGAACTCTCAGTTAGTTTTGGAAAAGATGGCGGCATCGTAGAAGATAATAACTAATGGCATTCTTAAAAGAAAAAAAACAGATTGCCGTGCTTTGCTTTCTTACTGATGTGGCCTTGTCAGTTTGGTCGTATTATGAAGTAACCAACTATGACGAGTTTTCAAAAACCATGAAGACCATGGTGGCTTCCCCTGATCTTCAATTGCAAATCTACCAATTACTGCTTCAAGCTCTCACTTTCACACTGCTGCTTTTTATCCTCTTTCATTTCGTGATTTATATATTATTTTGGAAAGACAAAAAATACGCCGTAAAATATGTCCGCATGTATACCTTTATGGCCGCTCTTTCATGCTTGATAATGATCTTCAGTAAAATGTATGTTGGGATCATTCCATTCTTTATTTATGGGTTGTCGTTTAATCAAGTTAGTAAGATGACAAAAGCTTTGGCAGAAATGCAAACCCCGCCCCTATCAACCAAACCGCAATTGAAAAATAAGTAATTTTTTTAGACCAAACTCGACCGAAAGTGCACGCGCGTGCCAACTCTGGATCTATTGGACAAGGTAATTTGCGAGCTCGCCATTGCACAAAAGCACTCAAGGCCAGCATGAAAAATGATAGTGTAAAAATAAAATTCTTATGTTCCGAAACCCATATCAGCGCTGGAAAAGTAGATACTAATCCAACGAGAGTCGCTCCCATTCCAAGAGAGACAAGAAGTGCTGGGAGCGCACAACAAATTAAAGTACTAAATGAAGTAAATAAACTAAGAAAGGGAACGAAAATACTTTGATTACTTACGAGTGATTTTTTCAACGCCATAACCAGCATCCTTAAGTAGGGCTTCAATTTTTTGATCATCTAGTTTTTGATTCTCATTAAATTCCAAATTCACTAAATGCATATCCAAATTGACGTTCACACTTTTTACAATTGGGTTTTCTTTGAATTTTTTAGTGATTCCTTGCGAACAAAAAGAACAAACCATACCTTTAACAGTTACTTCAACTTTTTCTCCAGCATAAACACTCATGCTCCCTAGAGCTAAAATCAATATTAAAATATTCATAAAATCTCCTTTTAAAAATGAATCATAAAATTAAACTGCGACTCCCCTTTCTGACTTACTCCCAACTCAACAAGAACGTTGCGATAAAAAAGTCTAACAAAAGGTGTAAGCATAAAGCTGTCTTTATTTTTATTTTGTTTTATAGCTTCTAAAATAAACCAGGAATTGAGTTCATTAAATTCTGCCAAATAAGGAGCAAATCCCATGCGAACCTTGGACATGTACAGATTGCTCGCGCGCTTTTTATAAGTCATTAAAGCTTCTTCTCGAAAAGAAACATAATACTTTCGCGATTCCCAATCAGTTTCGAAAGCTAAAAAGGAAGTGTCTTTTAAAGAATGATTTACTTTTTCTCCCCCATGGCCCATTGATAAATAAACATTCGCCTGTGAATCGAGTTCATTCCAACGTTTAAGGAGAAAATTTAAGTGAGGTATATAAAAAGTCCGCTCACCTTCTATTGTCTCAATCCGTTGATAGCGAGCAGATAATGAATAAGTTGACTCAAATGTATGAGTAAGCATCCAGTCACTCATCGATTGACTATTCCAAGTCATAATAGAGTTAGAGCCAGCATAGGCCACTGGGTGAGCATAGATTGAACTTGTAGTGCTCAAAAAGCCTATAACTACTAGGAATATTAACTTGGATATCACAATTTCTCCCTGCTATGATACTTACCTTAGTCATACGTCACAAACGCAATATTTGTGACGTATTCTCTTATGAGGAGTAGTTTGTCACTATCAGAAAAATTCCCCCGAAGAAACTTACAGCGCTTTTTGCGAACTCTATGCTTGCGATGAATATGACGATTACTTATCCTATCCAAAATTTGGAATAATAAAATTTGTTTCTCTCGGAACTGTCCAATCGGGAAGTTTTAAGTTTTTATCTTGTAAAACGTTTTGTCCTGCTAGCGCCAATAAAAATGAATCAAAGGCACGTGGGTTTTTAACTAAAATTTCAAGATCGTGATTATAAATAAAAATATCTAATTTCTGCTCTATTTTTTTTATGGCATCCAATCGCGCTTCAACGCCTAATTCAATATCTGAGAGCATATCGACATCTTTTTTCAAGATAACTTTTGACCTAAGAAGTTCAATCAAAATAATTTGGGCGTTGGCCTCAAAGAGTTCAACGTGTTTAGGAAAATGCCGTTTAATATAACTAAACCTTGAGAGAATCATCAACGAAATATTTCCGAATGAATCAAAAGAAGTATTAAAAGTATCTAGTAATTGATCGTAATAATATTTCCAAATCCAAAAATCTAAGGCGCGATTCCAATAGGGTAAAAAACCTTTTTTTAATCGGCGTTTAAAAGAGCGGCTTAAGAGATGATGAGACGTTTCCTTTAAAAAAATATCTCGGTTATAAACGATTTCATCTGCTTTATTTCTTTCTTGCTCGTATTTTTTTGGATTTGTGCTGATCAGTTTTTGATCTTCATTTAATAGATTTTTAATTTTTTCACGAACCGTAACAACAACTGGCTTCGGGCAATGTCCAGCTCCTGGACATTCAATTTCACAATCTGCACAGGCAGCTTTTGAAAGTGGGAAATCCACAACTAATTGTTTCACCCCAAAATTGTGAATCCAAGCACGAATGGCCTCATCACTATCATTGGCCTCTTCATCTTTAACTGGCAGAAGAGATTTTAAAAACCATCGATGACTTTCAGGATAATATTCGATTAAACAGAAATAAAAATTATCATTTCTGCCACCTTTCATACTTAGACTACCGATATTTTTAGTATCCATTGCCTTCTTCCTTAAAGAGGTTTTTCTACCACAAAATCGAGCTTCTTCATGTTGAATTTATCTATCAATGTCTCTATGAATTTTTTATCTGTTGGATTATGAGTAAGTAGAAAACATCCTCCTCCACCCGCTCCACATATTTTCATTCCCAAATGGTCTCCGGCCGCTTTTAATTCTTTGTGCAG
Source organism: Bacteriovoracaceae bacterium (assembly GCA_947446575.1). Classification (GTDB taxonomy): domain Bacteria; phylum Bdellovibrionota; class Bacteriovoracia; order Bacteriovoracales; family Bacteriovoracaceae; genus Bacteriovorax. The sequence goes on from CANFHC010000001.1 coordinate 13,505, forward strand.
CTCTTGCATTCCTGGAGTGAGAATTCCTGGAAATAATTTTCTGCGCTCTTCGCCTTCCGCTGCAATTAATGGAATAAGAGCAGTGTAATTTTTTTCATGGATAGTTCGAAGGGCCTCTGATGAGAGTTCTGCAATTCTTCCCATTCCAGCTCTTACCGCTTGATCTTTATTAAAAAAAGCTTTGTAAACTTCCCAATTGTTTATTCCCGAAAGTCTCGTTTCTCCGCTATAAACGAGAGTTAAATGCGACTCTAAAACTTCTTTTAATTCGCTCGTGTAAAGTTGTTCAACAATGACCTTACCTGGTTTTGCAAGTAGGCCCAAAACCCCTCCAAAAAGCGCAGGATAATAATCCTGATAACCAGCAGGACCACAATCAAGAATTCTTGCCTCTAATGAATTTACTTTTTGAATAGCTTCAACACGATCAAATGATTCACCGATGTACTTTGATAGAGCAGAATAACATGTCACTCCCATTGCACTTGATCCACCAAGGCCTGCTCCAGCTGGAGAGCCCGATTCAAGCTCCAAACGAATTCCAGATTTCAAATCAAATAGATTTAAAATTTCAGCGATGAAAGTCAGGTTGCCAAAAAATCCACGGCGAAGATTTTCTTCTGTAAAATCAAGAGATTTAAATTTATCAGTAGAATTATAATCGCGAGAAATAATTTCTACGCCATCAAAATCAATCGCAGTGACTTTTACTTTTGCTTTTAATGAAGTCGCTAAATTTAAAGTAACGACATTGGGTAAAATAACATTAATAGGATTAAGATCTAGAGTCCCCCCTAGTAAATCAACTCTTACTGATCCAACTGCAACGCTTTCCTTATTATTCACCGTAGACTCCGATATAAGGAAGTTCTCTATAGCGTCCATCAAAATCGAGTCCATAACCAATTACAAATTTATCTTCGATATCAAAACCGAGATAATCAACTGGAACCTCTACTTTCAAGCGCGCTCTTTTTAATAAAAGTGAACAAAGTTTTAAACTCGCCACATTTTTAAGCTTCATATGTTTTAGTAAAAAACTGATTGTTAAACCAGTATCGACAATATCTTCAACGAGAATTACGTTTTTTCCGACGAGAGATTGTTTTACATCTAATCTAAAACTTACTTGTCCGGTACTTTCCGTACCTTCGTATGAGCTTAATGAAACTGTTTCGATTTGCACTGGAACTTTTATTTGGCGAATAAGATCCGCACAGAAAATAAATGATCCATTTAAAACACAAACGAGAATAATTTCTTGATTTTCGTAATCGCGATTAATCTGGGCGGCGAGCTCACTAACTCGTGCCTGGATTTTTTCTTCTGAGATAAATACACCGATAGATTTTGAAGCCGTTGTCATCCTAAATTCCACTGTCTTAGGGTTGATACTAGCTTCTAGTGTACTATAAGTTTTGAGTTTTGGAACGCGAGTCGTTCAAATTTACGAAGAAAGCGAGTTGGTCTTGGTCTTCGCCGAAAAAATCAGCATGAGACCGGCAACGAGCTTCGTACAAATCAGTTTCGCCAACGAGTACCTGTGCACTTTCTTTGGGATTTTTTCTGAATGTTTTAGTAGCTGGTGCCCCACAAACAGTACAAATGGCATGAATTTTATCTACGCTGTCAGCAATTGCCAAAAGTGAGGCCATTGGACCAAATGGCAATCCCTTAAAATCTTGATCGAGACCGGCCATTATGACTCGAACCCCGCGACGAGCAAGTTTCTCAACTACAATTGAAATGCTTTCATCAAAGAATTGCACTTCATCAATAGCAACAACGCGAGTTGAATCAAAAACTTTTTGTAAAATTTCAACTGCACTATTGACAGGAGTTGCCGGTGTAGAAATTGAAGAATGAGACACGACTTCTGTTTCATGGTAACGATTATCAATTGCCGGTTTGAAGATTTGAACTTTTTGGCGAGCAATCTGCGCTCTTTTCACTCGACGAATAAGTTCCTCAGTTTTTCCTGAAAACATGGGGCCACAAACGACCTCAATACTTCCTGAAATACCAGGCATTGTCCCGAAAAGACCCATAGATTCCTCCCCAAAATGTCTCAAATCAAATATCTAAAACTGTGTGTGTCCTCGAATGATGACATGGCCAAATCTGTCCGTAAACGAGACATGGCCTACTAATTCTGACATTTTTTAAATTCAGGCGGGTTAGAGTAAAGTCAGAAGAAAAACAAAATAAGACGCGCTGAACACTGCAAAGAGAAACATGATAAATAGTGGAGTTATGAGCACTAATGATGCTTGCAAAGATGTAAAATCATATTTTCGCTTTAGGCCCTGAAACAAGAAATAATAAAGAGCGATATTACTAAGTAAATTTCCAACAATTGGTAAAACTAAAAAAAGATTGGCAGAAAAAGCTTTCGTTAAAATTTCGTCTGCTTTATCTTCTAAAAATTCATCTTCATAATCAAAAATATTTGCGTAAAATTTAAAACAGCCTTTCCAAAATTTATAAGCAAATTGAAAAAGAAAGGGATAAAAAATAACGGCAAACAAAGTTGTTAAAAGTGTGAGCTTTTGAAATTTAAAACTAAATGTATCGAGGATCATATGAGTAAAATCTTTTGATCCAGAAACGTAGCTATAACTTTTAACTCCAATATAAAGAGCAAAGACCGAATAAAAAGCATAAATCATATGCAACGCCCATGAGACTCCTAAGAGCTCGAGGTAAGAAAGCTTACGCTCCTGATTTGAGTTTTCATAAAAATGTTTGAAGGTATTAAAATAGAGCGATAAAGTTTCGTTCATAAGATCCTACTCAAAATAATCAGCGCGTTTAATGCTAAAAGGCAGAGTTGCACCTACATAATGGTGAATTTTAATTTTTTGATCAATATCCACCAAGACCGCATCGTTGTCTTCAAGGATAACACTCAACGCCCTATTATCAAAACTGAGGCGCATAATATTTTTCTTGAGAATTTCACTAGGTTTTTCTGTCATCTCGGAGACATGATCCCCTTCCATTTTTAAAAAATCTAAAAGTTTTTTAAATTCGAGTGATCTAGGATGAATCTTAGAATTTGTTGATGTAACTTTAAAAAGTTCTTTATCACTAATCGTCACTTCATCGTTCTTATTATCGAAAAAACTAATTCCTAATTTAAATTCTCTATCTTGTGGAATAATTCTTTTATTCCAAAAATCCTGAACGTTTACGAAAAAATACCGAGCTTCTTCAGGCTTTAAAACATACAAGGATTTATCTAAACTGCTCATTAGAAAATATCCGTTTTGATCACCAAATTTTTTATATACGCTAAGAGTGATCTTGCGTCTTTGGCGATCGTTGATTTCAAACTGCGAAAGAATTTCACTGAGCGCACTTGGTTCATAAGGAGAAATAATTGTGCGCCCAGATAAATTTGTAAGTGCCTTATGAAATGAAATCCAATTTTCTTCAAAATACCCTAAAGATTTCGGAGCAGCGGGAGTAGTAGAAGTGTCTTTAAAATTAATTGAGTATTTTTTATTTCTAAAAGTAGAAATGGTAATTTCATCAAAATTAATCGCCTTCTCATCAGTATAAAAATCTTTAAAAATGCGAGTATCGTAGAAATAAAGATTGGTTAACATGAAAATAATCTGCAATCTTTTAAACTTAGCATCTGAGCGCTGATAGTCTTTATCATTTTGATATACACCTGGGTCCGGGGAGTCATCGCGTGCAATCACGATTTGAGTTTTTCCTTCTTTAGTCACTTCCATGTAAAAAGTTTGATCGAATTCTAACTTTTTTCCAAGTGAAAATGAAATTTCACCTTTATCAAATAAAAAAGTGAGCTTCATAGCATCGTCAGGAATATAAAAAGATCTTCCGACTTTCGCTATGTCTTCAGGCTTTAAAAAAGTATTAACTTTTACCCCTGATAATATTTTAAAAAACTCAGCCAATCGAGCTGGAGCTAAAGGAAGCTGATTATCACGCGAATAATACAACTCACCTTTTTTCATTATATCTAATTTTAATCCCTTTACTCCTTGAAGCTCTCCTAATTTTTCTGCATTTAAAATTTCAGTTTTTTGAGATTCAAGCTTTTGAGCATTTAGATTTCCGCGCTCTTCAAAGAAATAAGTTACCCCAAGGGCCAGCACTAAAATTAAAAAAAGAAAAAGATTTTTATGTTTTTTGAACATTATTTGTCTCTCTTACGGCGATACATATAAATACTCACTCCAAAAAGAATAAGTGGTGAAAATAAAACTGAGAAATAAAAGACTATCCCCATCTGTTGAGTAGAAATAAAAATGGGCTCACTTTGCACGATTGGCAAATCAAATGAAATCAATCGATCTTCATCAACTAACCAAGAAAGAGAATTCAAAAACAATGTATAATTCGTACCAAATTTTAAATAAGCATTTAAGACAAATCCCGAATTCCCGAAAGCCACAATTTTATTGTGCTCACCTTCAAAGACAGCTGCAAGATTTCGAGGTCCTGGTAAATCGGTATTAGGAGTGTATTCAATCTTTTGACTGGCCACTTCTTTGATATTTGTTTCTCCCCAAGACATTGGAGCTTGTGAAGTTGAGGCCAGCATTGTGACATGCCCTTTTTCGATGCTCAATTGTTCAGGAATTTCTTCAATAGAAGACACCAATGGAAAAAAGACTTGCCCCTTAAATTTTTTGGTAATGGCATGATCACCATAAGATTCTATTAGCGGAATAGATCCTTCTGAGCCATTAACGAAACTTTTTCTATCGATAACTAAATCATTTTTTGTATTCAAGCGGAATCTTTTCAAAAGAGCTCGTAGACCTGTGTGCACATCTTGATTTAAATCGGGATCGATTGCGACCAGTAAATTTCCTTTCCTATCTAAAAATCGCTGAATAACTTTTAACTCACTCGCTTGAAGTGCCGTTTTCGGTCCCCAGAGAATAATGGTTTTTGCATCAAAGGGAATTTCTTGCGTTGAAAGTAAACTTAGAGGTCTCACATCCACCGCAGAGTTTTTCATTGCTTCAAAAATATATTTAAGTCCTTCATTTTCTACTGAATTTAAATCCCCTTCTCCGTGACCTTGAAGAAAATAAACGACTGGGTCACTGGCACGAGAAATTTTAATTAATCCATTTGTGATGTTGAGTTCGTCTCGTTCTGTGACGTACTGGCGCTTGCCCTGATACTCAATGACAAGAGTTGCCGCATCAGTAATGTGATAATCTGCCACTAGGTCTGGTCGAATATCAATATCTACCTTTTCAATCGATATATTATTTTTTTCTGCACGGTAAAATTCAAAAAGTGGAAGCCATAACCCTGATTCCTGTTTTCTGGCAAAAAGTTTGAACTTTATTTCGCCTTTCATTTTTTTCAAAATGTTTTTACTTTGGTCACTCAAAGAATTCATTTTATAAGCAGAAAGATCGTGTTGGATTGGGTGCTTAAAGGCCCAGTAATTTATCACACCAAGAAGAGAGAAAACCAAAACGATAAAAACTAATGTTTCTGTGAGTTTTTTAAATTGATGACTTTGATAATAAATACTGAGCTTTTCTCTATTTAAATAAACCAATACCAAGGTCAGTGTCAGGTTAAAAATCGTAAGCCCTATATCGAGAGTTAAAGCATCTGGAATTGAAATCCAAACGGCAATTAAAACAAAATACAGAATAATATTTATCGCAGATAAAAGCAGGTTGTACCATTTTTTCATAATCTACCACTTTCTCGCTTGCAAAGACTTAAGCGTTAATAAGAAAAAGAATCCTAAATAACTAGCAAAATAAATAAAGCTGTAAGAGCGAAAAAGTCCTTTCGTAAATCCTTCATAATGAAAGGGCACTGTCATATATTGAACTAATAAACTGAAAATATAATTATTGCTGGCATTAACTGTGATGACTAAAAGCATTGAGCCCAAAATAATACAAAAAGTCAGTAAGCTTGCCACAATTTGATTGTCCGTTAGGCTTGAACAAAATAATCCCACACTAAGGTAGGCCATTACTGACAGGAGAACTCCTACGTAAGAACTTCCTACAACTCCCCAATCGCTATAGCCAGAGACCGCCAAGATAACTGGAAAAATAAATGTAAAGGAGATCATGAAAAAAACTAAGACCATATTAGAAATAAATTTTCCTAAGATGATTTGCATTTCACTTAATTGCGAACGAAGTAATAAATCGAGAGTCGATTGCTTTTTTTCTTCTGCAAAAGAGCGCATCGAGATCATGGGGCATAAAAAAACAAAAATAAAATTAATGTTCCCGAATATTGGTGTAATCACTGCTTGAGTCATACTGGCTGACGTCAATGTTTTTGCTTGCATGAGGTAGTTAAAAAACAACCATCCCATAATGGAACAAAAGAGCCCGGTTAAAATATAAATCAAGGGCGATAAAAACGCGTCCTTTAATTCTTTTTTTACTAATATATTTATTTTTCTAAAATACATATGCTCTCGTTATGTTAGTGGATCATTTGTTTAAATACTTCTTCTAATGAAAGGTCGTCTTCTTTAAATTCCAAAAGACCGATAGAATCTTCTGTGAGAAAACGCGCAATTTCGCGCTTTAGCGTTGAAGTCATATTGGCTTCAATTTTTAAAAGTATTTGTGATTTTTCAATATCTGGAGAAAACTCAATTGAAAGCAATTTAAATTTCGCCATCATTTCTTTCTTATTTTCTTCCGAAAATTTTTCAACGTGAGCGCTGATTACCATTCTGGTCTTTAGACTTTTTAAAATTCCTTCTAAAGCTCCTGTTACAACTATTTTTCCATTATTAATTAAAGTGATGTCTGAACATAAAAGTTCAACATCGTGCAATTGGTGAGTTGAAAATAAAATGGTATGATCTTTTTTTAATTTAGTTATGAGCTCTCTAATATCAGCGATGGCCACTGGATCAAGCCCTACTGTTGGTTCATCCAAAATAATAATTTCTGGATTATGAACAAGAGCTTGAGCAATTCCTACTCTTTGTTGATAGCCTTTTGAGAGATTGCCAATCAATCGCTCACGCACATGTAAGAGTCCGGTTTTTTCCATAACATCTGCAACAGCTTTTTTATTTTTCTGTGCTGGTGAATAGATATCAAAAACAAATTGCAAATAATCTTCAACCGACATCCCAGGATACACTGGTGGATGTTCGGGCAAAAAACCAACTTTTCCATTCACACTAAATGTTCCGCTAGATTCAGGAATTAGTCCGCTCAGGATTTTCATAGTAGTGGACTTTCCCGCTCCATTTGGACCAAGAAATCCATGAACACTTCCCTTTTTTACAGAAAAAGTAATTTCATTTAAGGCCATTCGACCTGGATATAGTTTGGTTAAATTTTTTATATCAATTGCAATTTCTGCTTTATTTTCCATAGGACCACACTCTTTAATGCTATTTTCACTAAATCGTAGCAAAAGATACAGCAATTGAAAAAATTTTAGTATAACTTTAAAGGAAGACCAATAAAGAGACGAACAGACAGCAGCATGAACATTACTGAGCGCTTCAAATTAATGACCTCTAAAGCCGAAAATATCGTGATTAGCACACATATTTTTCCGGATGCCGATGGCATTGGTAGCGAGATCGCTCTTTGCCTGGCCATGCGCTCATTGGGAAAAAACGCCATCTGCGTAAATGAAGAACCCCTACTAGAGCGCTATAAATACTTAGACCCTCAAGATGTTGTCATTTCCCTTGCTGATTACCGCGCTTTTTATCCCGACGCAGAAGTTGACCTCTTTATCGTGACTGATACGAATTCCCTTGATCGCATTGGCGATGGTGTTAAAGAAATTGCCAGCAAAGTTCCCAATTTACTTTTTATTGACCATCATCCTTGTTCTAAATCTGTAATGGCCAAACATTGTATTGATACTAATAAAGCAGCAACTGGTGAATTGGCCGGAGATCTTATCAAATCGATAGGCGTAGAACTCACAAGAGAAATGGCGCTTCCGCTTTATACAGCGGTTTTAATTGATACCAGTAGTTTTCGTTATCCAACTGTAACCGGTGACACTCATCGATTGATAGGATCGTTGATGGATACAGGTGTGCGACCTCCACACGCTTACAATATGATTTATGGAACAAAAAAAATAACGTTCATGAAGTTATTGGGAAAAGTGCTTGCGAGTGCTCAGACCACTAAAGATGAAAAGATCGCATGGCTCACTCTCACAGAAGACATGCTGGAAAAATTTCATGTCGATACTGAAGATACTCACGCTTTTATCAATCATCTTTTAGTTTTAGATAATATAAAAGTTGCGGCCATGTTTAAACAAATAGGCGATCAAATCAAAGTTTCACTGCGTTCTGTGGGGAATATCGATGTTGGTGTGATGGCGAAGGCCCTAGGCGGCGGTGGTCACGATCATTCAGCGGCCGCTGTTATTGAAGGAAATCTTGAGTCAGTTGTGAAATCGACTATTGAAAAATTACAAGTTCTGCTAGAAAGTGCTGAAGCATTAGCAGAGAAAAATTCTATTATCTAATTCCCATTTAAAATTTTATCCAAAGCTTCACGCTCACGGCTATTAAAGTTAAAAGCTCCTCTAGAGATAACTGATTTTAATTTTTCTTGCGTATTTGGATCTTTGGGATCATTTAATTTCACGTCACTCAATAGAAGGTGTGCATCTTTCACACTATCGCTTTCTTCTGGCCCTTCAGTCACCTGTGCCGCTGCAATTGGCGGGGCAACAATTTTTGGAGCAGGAGGAGTATCTGTATTTAAATATCCAGAACCCAATTGTTGAGAATTTTGCTGAAGAACTTTTGACTTCGCAGTATTAGATGTTTCAACGTGTGCCGCCAGTTTTTCTCTGACTTCATTCTCACTAATCTCTTTTTTTTCTGGAAGTGTGGCGTGTTTGCGAGCGCGAGGGCCGCGCTGCTTTGATGCAGCACCTGATTCGCTTATGGCTTTCGTTTCTGGCGCATTGAAGATTTTCATAGATTAGTCCCCGCTATCTCTATTACAATCATAGCAGAGAAATTCACAAATTTTTATCGGGCAAGGAAAGCACTCTAATGACTGACTTAAAAACTCTACTACAATCTCATGATGCCGTTATTTTTGATATGGATGGAACCATCGTCAATACTGAACCACTTCATGCTCGAGCAGCTGTCATAGTTTTAAAAAAATTGGGTTACGATATAGACCTAGAAGCTTGCCTCGATCAATTTTACGGTATGACTGATACAGCAGTCCTAAAATTGACTTGTCCTACTTTAAGCGATGATGAAATAACAAAAGCGATCGCAGAAAAAAATGAACACTTAGTTGAAATTTTTCAAAATCTAGCAGATCACGAAAAAAGTAATTATATCACTCCCGGTCTTTTTGCTTTTTTAGATTTTTTAAAACAAGAAAAAAAATCTATCGCGGTAGTAAGTGCGAGCGAAGATATTATTGTTGAAAAAACGCTTGAATGTTTTTCCATTAATACTTATATCGATATAAAAATGGGCAGAGATCAAACCATACTAACAAAGCCTCATCCAGAGCCATATTTAGAAGGAATGAAGAGACTAAAAACCCACCCCCTAAAAACATTAATTTTCGAAGACTCTCCAACAGGTTTACAATCGGCCATCGCCAGTGGAGCAAATGTTATACGCATTACAGGGTTTGCTCATTCTGATGAAGTACTACATACCAAAGAAATAAAAAACTTTTTATTTTAATTCTATACAAGTCATTGAGATATCAATCAAGAATCTGCCTCTGATAAGGCAACGCTTCTTGACCTAAAAAATCATTTAATACAATCTTGTGCCTTAAATTTTATTGAGGAGACAACCATGACTAAGATGCTTTTAGTAGCTCTATGCTTACTAAGCTTTGGAGTAAACGCTGAAACAAAAGTTAATTTTTCAGGAGATGCTTACGTACGCGGATATTTTCTAAACGGAACTGGCCCCGATCACACACAAGCATTCAATCAATTTTTTCGTTTAAATGTTGATGCAAAACCAGATGAGCATCTAACTTTAAAAACGGGTTTAATGCTTTCAGGAAATACTTGGGAAGGAGATAAACACCACACTAATGCTATCAACTCAACAGTTGATAACGACGGCGGTGGCGGTGATACAACTAGACTTGATCACGCAGTGATTGAATACAATAAAAATGGATGGATCACTTCAGCTGGTCGTCATGCAGTTTCAACTCCAGGAAATTTCTTAACAAGTGACGATAGAAGAGATCGTATTCAAGTTTTAAAGTTTTTTGCTAACTACGATGTTTTAGCTTTCGCTTATGACAAAAGAGCAGAAGGGTCACTATCTCAAGGAAAAGATGATCTAGATATGTACTCAGTTAGTTATTACGGATCATATAAAGAATTTAAGTATGCTTTGCAAACTGGTTATTGGATCTCAAAAAGATACGATGCTACTACAACTGGTCTTGAAGCACTTAACTTAGATAATATTAAACAAATCTCTCCACAACTTTCAACCAAAGTAGCGGGTATTGATTTGGATTTTTACTACACTCTTCTTTTTGGTGGACAAGCTTATTACAAAAATGACCATCACGCTTTCGCTCTTAAACTTGCTAAAGACCTAGACATCGTTCGCGTTGAATACGAATCAGTCTTAACAAAAAATGGTGGTTTAATTGCAAGTGGGTTCGATACATTAAGTCCAATCATCAACAACTCACCTGATCACCACCAATCTTCAATCAAATTAAAAACAATTGGTCTAGGTATTGGTAGAGCAGCTGCAGATGAATACTCACATATGGTAAGAGTTTCTAAAGCTATCAATGAAGAACTTTCAGTTTCACTTAACGGTGGGGTTGCAAAACTTTACACATGGGCCGTTACTGAAGCAGCATCTAAAATTGAAAAAGATACTGTATTAGGAGCTACTTCAAAGTATGCATTTTCTAAGAATTTAAACTTAGAAGCAGCATACGGTAAATTTTTCGGAGACAATAAAGACCATGCTGGTAGTTTAACTCTGAACGCTAATTTCTAGTACTTCGCACTCAATTTTCTCGTAATCACAATAATAGTGGGCACTTTCATAAAACGTGCCCACTACTTAACTCTTTGAAACTCTTCAAACGCTTGCCTTCCTTGATCGTACTCAAAAAAGCAATTAATCTGTTTAACGATTGAAACGTTTGCAAGTTTTCTGTGGTACGTACGCTCAAGTTGAAACACAGTTGTTAAGAAACATTTGCGACAAAATTTTTAGGAATTGCTATGAAGAATGTCTTCACGAAAACAAAAGTTCTTTTACTGTCTTCTGTACTAGCTCTAGGTCTTTTCTCAACTTCATGTGGTAATGGCTCAAGCGCTTCCAACATCCAGATTCCTGGAGTAGCAAATTCAGCTATTACATTGAATAATGATTCAGTTTTGATCTCATTTGTTTTTTCTGCTATTCAACTAGACGGTGGACTTCGTTACAACATTCCAAAGTATCCAAATTCTTATTTAGAGATCTCTCCTGACCTTCAATCTGCAGGAACTCTAATGTCAATAAGCATCGCTATTAAAGACGTTGCTAACGTTGGCCTTCAAAACCTTGACCCACAATCTCTTCCAGGTGGACGCGCTCTTCCAGGTGTAGCAAGTGGACGTTTACCAGCAGTTGCTTTCACAATTACAAAATTTAAAGGGATGAGCTTTTATGTAGGACCAAAATTATTTGGTGTATTCATTCCACTTAACAATCTTGGAATTGGTAACTCAATCATCACAGCTAGATATTATGTAACTAGCACAAGAGTTGGTAATATTTCTCTAGTAGGTCAAGATGCAAACGGAGAAAACTCAGGTCTTCTTTTAATGCTAGACCTAAGTAGTACAACTGCTCAAAAAACACTCGCAAAAGCAATCTAATCTAGCAAATAAGCTTTCATTCCCGCCTTCTATAAACTGCCCCGGTGTTCATCCGGGGCTTTTTATTTTCATGGAGCCTGGAGCTGCTGCTATTTTTTAGCTGTCTTTCTCATTAAAATAATTTGCCAGTGATTTTGAGTTGAGGCATCGTTGCGAAGTTCGATAAAAACGGCCCGGTCTTTTTTCTCGATGTCGTTGTTGACGAAAAATTTTTGTCCTAAAACCGTCGTAATATTATAAAGGCCCTGATGATTTTCTGTATCAATTAGGTATTTCAAAAAGATAAGTCCTACTGGAGCCTCTGCACTTCCCAAATTATCATATGACTTCATATCATTTAAGGCTGATCTCGTTTGGAATTTTTTAATTGGTCCAGCCAAATCAGAAATCATTTGCGGAGTGAATTCAAAATCATCGCGAAACATTTCCATGTTAATAGATAAACTTTCTAATTTTTTATCCTCAAGCTCCAAAAGTTTTCCTTCAAACTCAGAAATCTTAGGTTTTGGAGGCTCAATAATTTCCATCTTCACCGGCTCAGGCTTTGGAGCTGCAACAGCTTTTGCCACCACAACGGCTACAGGCTTAGGCTTTGGTTTAGGACGAGGAATAATAACAACCTTAGTCTCAACCTTAGGAGGTTTGAGGGCAGCTAAAAAGTCACTCAACCCCTTCATATCGAATTCTTTTAGAGCACCAGGCAAATAGAGCTCACCTTGCAAGAAGCGACTATTATTTCTTACTAAATAAGAATGTATCAATGGAAATTGTCTGTTAAGATTTGCGTATCGACTTTCTTTAGGTGTAAAAATTTTTACATAACGATGGAGACACTCTTCTCCCATTCCACTGTGGTTGATTAAATTAAAAGCATTAGAAACTTGAATCAACTCAGTCGCTTTCTCTGCGTAAGACACTCCATACAAGCTGTCTTTTTCCGAACAAAGATTTTGCATCAGCTCGCGGTCATCTTTACAAACAGAACCTAGAGCTACTTTTAAATCATCAAGCGATAATGTCCGGCAATTTTTCTTCTCACTCAAGCACCAATCGTGCAAGCGTGCATGAATCGGATCAAACGTCAGTGAAGTCGAGCGATGAAAATTATCTAACCAATCAGCCAATTCTTTTTTGCTAAAAGGAATCACGTTAGTTTTAGAAATTTCGTTAACGAATTTTCCATAAACTCTTTCGTGAAACTTTTTCATGTCGCCAGTCTGTGGCTTACAATTACCAAAGATATCTTCAAAAGCAAGTGAGCAAATATTTTTATCACCGCCAAGCTCTCTAACTGTTTTGTAATTTAATTTCAATGATTCAAAAAGATAGCTTATTGAAAGAAGTCTATAGAGATAACGGATGTAATCGATATTTTCTCCCAACGTAGCGTCTGGGCAATTAGATTTATCGATAATTTTTTTGAACCAAAAGTCATGAAGATCTGTTGCATTTTCTTGAATTTGACTATTGATATAGTGATTAGTAAATTGATCATCCAATAACCACAATTCCCCCGTTTGATCACTAAAACTAGCTCTCGCATCTAGCGGGCCATGATAATTCGAGGTCCGCTGTTCACCTAAAAAGAGATCCTGATAGTAACGATCAAGAGATTCATTTTCAGAAATATCTTTGTTTGCTTTTGCTATCGAAACTAATGGCAAAAGCAAACAAAGAAAAATAAATGTAACTGTTAGTTTTTTCATTTAATTAATTAAACCAAAATAAGCTCATGCTCGGAATATATGTAATAAGCACTAGTGCAATTACTAGTAAAACTAAAAATGGAATCGAAGCGCTGTAAAGGTCAGTAATCGGTTTTTTAAAGCGATTGCTGGCAATAAACAAATTGATCCCAACTGGTGGATGCAAATATCCAATTTCTAAATTCGTTAAAAAGATAACAGCCAAGTGAACTGGATCTACACCAAAATCGTGAGCCACTGGAATAATAAGTGGAACAACGACAATTATGGCGCTGAAAATATCCATCACACACCCGACGACTAATAAAAAGATATTCAGGAAAAACAAAAATGAATATTTATTAGTTAAGTATGTCTTCATTAAAGCAAAAATTTTCATTGGCACATCTTCATCAACCATAAAATTGGTAAACGCCAGAGCACAGCAAAGAACTAATAGAATCCCACTCACTAAACTCATCGTCTCGATCGAAACGCGTGGAATATCTTTAAATAGGTCTAAATCTTTATAGACAAAAACTTCGATGAAAAAGATATAAAGTGCAGTAAAGGCAGCAGCTTCTGTAACAGTAACAAATCCCCCGTAGATCCCAACTAAAACAGCTACGGGAAGAATCGCTTCTAACCAAGATTCTTTTAAAGCAGCAATAAAATTTTTCAAAACAAATTTTTTGCGCACATCTCTTTTAGGGCTGTTGTAAATTGACCAACAAGAAAGAATGAAAATAATCAAAAAGCCTGGCACAATCCCTGCTTTAAAAAGTTTATCAATATCAACTTTTGCCATTAGTCCGTAAAGAATAATGGGAAGAGATGGAGGAAATAAAAGTCCTAACGATCCTGAAGCAGTGATAGCACCTAAAGTATATTTTTCTGAATAACCTTCTTTGATTAATATCGGATAAATAACTCCACCTAAAGCGATAATCGTTACTCCAGAAGCTCCAGTAAACGCTGTAAAGAATGCACAAACAATTAGCGTCACAATGGAAATACCACCAGGAAGCCAACCCAATCCCGTTTCTGCTAACTTCATTAATCTTTTTGGTGAATTACTTTCTGCCATCAAGTAACCGGCAAAGGTAAAAAGAGGAATAGTCATTAAAGTAGGAGCAGAAGATATGCGATACATCTCTTGAGCAACTGCTGATACTTCTACACCGGAAAAAGTAAAAGCCACTAAAGCGGCTAGGGCCATAATGATAAAAAGTGGAACACCAATGCTTGCTAATAAACATATTGCCAGTGTGGCAAGCCAACCCATCATAGCTCACCCACTTTTTGTTTAACATCAAAGCTCAACAAAAAAAGAGTGAAAAATCGAATCGTAATAAGAGTAATCCCTGCGGGAATCATAGCGACTAAAAAACCACTTTTAATTCCCCAGAATTCTATTTTCGAAAATTCCATCTCAACTTTAGTAAAATCTAATCCAGACTTCACCAGCCAGATCAGAACAATCCCTGAAGATAAAAGAATAATTCTATTCACTATCACTTTTGCATGAGCATACCCTTTAACTTCTAAAAATTTGCTGATCAAATCGATGCCGATATGATTTCCTCTTCCCGTTGCAACGACCCCTCCTAAAAATGTACCCAAAAGTACAAGATGTCGTACAAAAGGATCAATCCATGAAAGATTAATTTGAAACCAACGAAGCACGATGCTCAGAGAGCTGCAAACAAGTATCGATAGAATACTGGCCACTAAAAGAGTTGAGGAGAATTTTTCAACCGCCCAATCAATTTTTCTTATGACACCCATGGTGTGACTCCTTCTTTACTTATTTTTTGCTAACTCAGCATCTAATTTTTTTAAAGCTTCATCAGAAAAAAGTGTTCCTTTCAATTTTTTAACAATTTCCAGACGGTAACCTTGAGCCACTTTAATATCGGCATCAGAGAATTTAATAAATTCAATTTTCTGAGCTTTCATGCTGGCAAAAGCATCATTATTATCTTTTGAATTTGTCGTATTGATTTCAGCTTCATATTTTTTTGAAATATCAGAAACAATTTTTTGATCTGCTGGAGCGATTTTTGACCAAGCACCATCAGTAATCACAAAAGCACCAATAGAGTATGAAATTGGGAAATCCACAACATATTTTACTTTTGTGTTCCACTGTAAAGAAATGATTCCAATTCCTGGAGCGTAAGCAGCATCAATTACACCTGTTGTAAGAGAAGAAAGAACATCTGGAAGAGCAAGAGGCACTCCGATTAATTTCATCGCTTCAAACATCGTATTAACCATAGGATCTCCTTCCCACGACCAAATCTTTAATGTTTTAATATTATCTAAGCTCTGAACTTTTTTCTGAGAAACTAAATAAATTTGTCCCACTTCAAAAGTAGCTAGGCTTTTAAATTTATTTTTTTCAAAATTCTGATTAAAAAATGGAGTGAGTGCTTGCAATGTCTTTAACGCTTTATCACGATTATTGTTAAACGTATAAGGAATTTCCATTACGCGGACATCACCATTAATGTCACCCAATGTTTTCCCTGTAAAAATTCCACCTTGAAGTTGTCCAATGCGAATTTTCCTTAGAACATCTTGTTCATCGCCTTGAGAGCCTCCGTAATAAACTTTTATTTCAACATTGCCTTTAGTTGCATCTTTAATTTCGCCCGTCATTTTTTTAATAATCTTCGCCCATCCCGTTCCTTCTGGAACGAGCACTCCAACTTTGATTGGAGCAGCCATAACATTCAGCGAGCATAGAAGTGAGAGAGCGATTAAACTTTTTTTCATTTTTTATTCCTTAAAAAAATTGCTTTTGATATTTATTCATTAATTCATATCGTTTGAGAGAAAGTGTCTGGTAAAAACGCATATGAGGTTCTCTGCTCCAAGAATTTTCTTTCACGGTAGGATCAGCAGTATAGACATGGAACGAATTAAAATCGGCCTCGCGGTCTTTTAAAAATTCTAATTGTATTTGAAAACCTTCTTTGTCATTTTGAGGAATTAAATAATATTGCACATAGCTTGTTCTGATAAGCCAATTATGTGGATGATTTTCTATCGCACGCATGAAAATCTCTTTTCCTTTGTCGGGATTTCCGCCTAACATTTTTGGGCGACCTGCTTCGTAGGCACCATAAAAAATATCACACATTCCATAATTGATTGCTGGATCTTTCATGCAAACCCAATCGAACATTGATTTAGCAACTGGCAGTTGAGCAACGAGTGAAATATTATCTTTTTGCAGATTAATAATGGCAGCAAGAGATTGTGCTGTAAAAAGTACTAAATCTAAATCTTTTTTATCAGAGCTTAATTTTTTTTCTAATAAATGTGCAATTCCTTGTGGCTCATTCATTTTAGAAAGCAAATCAGAAAGCTCAATATTATGTAGTTTTAAATAGCGAAGACCAAAATTCAGAGCACGAGTATAATTAAAAAGTGCTTGGGATTTCCCCGTTTCACTTTTTAATTCTCCCCACTCTTCATTAAGCATATCTGTTTCGTTTACAGCAAAAGCAAGACCAGCGTACCCTTTTGTTAGTGTCACTAAAATATTTTGATCTTCTGGAACTTCTGAAAGCAGCCCTTCCATCAAAATCAAGTTACCGGGCAAACCACTTCTCAAAACATCGAAGTTTGATGTCGCAAAGGCTTCTTCGCTAGCGCTATAGAGCAGCCCCGAAGAGGTACTCACGGCCATTTTATTAAAAGAACAAGAAGATAGTGCGATAGTGATAAGCACTAGGACAAAGAGTGGGCAGGGCCTCTGCATAACAGCTTCCTTGATAGGATAGAATTTACATACATAAAGATTTAGGATGCCCTACATTTCAATGATTTACAACGAGGGAGATGTAGTCAAGTTTTGCCTCTTCCCCTCCAGTGGAAAAAAGAGCACACTCGTGCTATAATTTACTTAAGATTTTAATATTCATAACCGATATGACTTAGCAATTCACTCGGAAATGAATCTAAAGGAGAAGGTATTGAAGACTACTTTAAAAAACTGGTAGCAATTCTTTCAAACCGCATGCACTGAGAAAGCGTCTCACTGTTAGCTTGGTTGAAAAGGTTGCCCAAAAAGGCTCAAGAAACCTAACAACGAATTTAACAATGAGGATGACTATGACCACAGAGAATCAAAACACGTTATTGCCTAAAACAGAAATCACTAATTCATCAGCTAATCACAACACACGTATGTCTTCTTCTACTAAGCTAGAAGAAAACAAAGGGAACGTACTTAAGCCATTAAGCTTAAGACCGAACCGTTCGGTGAAAAAGAATTCAAGTTTAAAACCACTTGGATTAAGAAGCCGATAAGACCTGTTAGAGATTTGCTAATTTTGTCTCAAAATAATGAACATCTTTGTTTGCGGTGATTTCCATCAATATTTTTATTCGTTTAATTTTTGATTTATCACCGCGAACTATTTCGACCTGAGATTTAGAAACTCCCATCACCTCTGCCACTTTCAAAATTATTGCTTCATTGGCTTCCCCATCGACTGGCTTAGCCCGCGTTTGTATTGTTATTGCTCCATCACTTCCCACCGAAACTTTATCGACTTTGGCTGCAGGTTTTGCTGTAACATTAAATTCAAAAATAATGGCTTTTGAATTTTGCTCGATAATGTTAAAACTGAGTTTTTTATTTTTTAGAATTTGAATGAGCAAAGAAATCAAAATGACTTTCTCCAGTCATCCCCTAAAATAATTTTTAGTTCACTAACAATTTTATCTAAAGGAAAACCAACAACGTTAGAATAGCTTCCATTAACTCTAGAAATAAATGTGAGACTTGGACCTTGAATCCCATAAGCCCCGGCTTTATCTAATGAGTCTCCTGTAGCAATATAAGCATCCATCAAATCGGTAGTGATTTCATTAAATGTCACTTCAGTGGAATCAAAAAATAAATGTTCCCGAACTTTTTTTGTCGTTGGATCAAGAAAAAGAAAACTAACTCCAGTTACAACTTGATGAGTTCTATCTGAGAGCTCTGACAATATGACTCTAGCTTCATCGCGATCTTTAGGCTTATTGTATATTTTCCCCTCGAGAACGACGATAGTATCGGAAGAGATAACAAAAGGTGAATTCATATCTCCCAAAGTATCAAAGACGGCATGAGCCTTTTGAGAAGCTAAATCAACCGCGACATTTGTTGGCTCTTCTTCATTAGAAATTTCTGCCAGATCAGCAGTTTTAATGACAAAAGGAATATTAATCCAAGAAAGAAGTTCTTTTCTTCTTGGACTTTGGCTTCCTAAAACTAAGGTAAATTTATTTTTATCTAATTCCATGCATGCGCTTCCAAAGTGCTTTAGTTGTAGAGTTTAAAGTATCTCCGGTTTCTTTTTCATCGGTATAAGCTTCATAAGAATAATACTTATCAAGCGCTTTGATAAAGAAATAATTTCCATATCCCATAGTTTTAATAGAATCTCCACGCTCTTTTAAACGATCTGCAAAATGAGTTGAGACTAACAAGTTAGTCGTCTCGATTCTTCTAAAATATTCTTTGAGAAAATCCAAACGCAATTCTAAATCTGCTTTATTTCCTTCTTCGTCTTTGAGTTTTCCCCAAAGACGATAGCCATCTACTTGAGCTAAAACTTTGGGATCATATTTTTCTCGAAAACAAAAGTTTGAATATTTTTGTATTAATAATTCTCTTGCCACTAATAGACTTGGAATTCTTTTCGTTATGAACTCTCCCATTGTTAACCAGTAGAGATTCTCTTGTCCTGTGACTAAGCTTCTCCCTTTATCATCTATAGTTAACCACTTGTCAGATTCAATTTTCGATAAATCTTTATTTTCAAATCCGCGCATTTGTACGAAAGTGTCTACTTCAGGTGTATCACTTTTCAACCCTAAAAATGTTGGTGAACGTTTTTTAAAAAATGTTTCTCCTCCTAACAAACTTACAATTTCAACACTGGGATCATAGCCCATAACGGTCACGTTCGGCATGACGATAAAAGCAAAAGTTGGCTTACCGTGAATCATTTTATTATTTTCTTCAATTAAATTATTTAAGTTTTTATATTGATTAAGCGTGGTTGATTTTTCTTCCACCATTTCTAATAAATCATCTTCTAAGTATTTTTTTCTATCGGGAATAGGTTGAGCTTCATATAAAGCAAGCGGATTAAAAAGCACGTCTGTCTCTCGGCCATTGTATTCAAGGAAGGTGGAAGTGCTTCGAGAAAGCCATAAAACATTTCCCGTGTTCACACGAGCATTGAGAAAATTCTCTTTAACTCCAATATTGAGTTCATTAAAATTAATTGATGATTCTGGAGATAACCGCACCATAGTTCCGTCAAATAAAAAAATCCAAGCAAAACTTTCGCCAATGGTTTGAACTTCATCCCCTTCATAAATTGCTGTGCGAAAACTAGGATTAAAAAAACCTGTCCCACGATCAATTCGGCAATTGCCTACACATTGGAAAAATCGCCCTACTACTTCACGGTTATTTCTCTCTCGTACAATAGTCTCCCACTCCGGAATCTCATCCTTTTCATCAGCTTGGTCTTTCCAATCCTTAAGCGAAAAAATGGTTTTGAAATTCACTTCCCCCCATTTCGTTGCACTTTGTTTTTGATCCTTAAAAAGCATTACGCTCTCTTCCGCCGTGCCCAAGGACACGAGAAACGGTAAAAGTAGGATAAGAAGATATGTTTTCATACCAACTTATTCGGTAAAGCAGCTCGAGAAGTGAAGCTTCACTCTATTCAACTCTAGGCTTCAGTGCTAAAATTTCCCCTTGAGATAACCAAGAAGGAGCACGGCGTGACAAATGTTCACAATACCGAAGTAAATGAATCAGAAACTACCTCGTTTTCGTTTGTCAAAAGCGAACACAAAATTTTAGAATTTTGGAAGAAAGAGAATATTTTTCAAAAAACTCTAGAAAATACTAAAGGCAAAAAGCCATATATTTTTTATGACGGGCCTCCGTTTGCGACAGGTCTTCCTCACCATGGTCACCTACTTGCCTCAACCCTAAAAGATATCGTTCCAAGATACTTCACGATGAAAGGTCGTTACGTAGAAAGACGTTTTGGTTGGGACTGCCACGGTCTTCCAATTGAAAATGAGATCGATAAAAAATTAGGAATGTCTGCTCAAGATGCTGTTAAAGAATTTGGCGTCAAAGGCTACAACGACCAATGCCGTGCCATCGTTCAACGTTACACTAGTGAATGGGAAAAAACGATTACCAGAATCGGCCGTTGGGTTGATTTCAAAAATGATTACAAAACAATGGATCCGGAATTCATGGAGTCAGTTTGGTGGGTCATCAGCGAGCTGTGGAGAAAAGATTATATTTATCAAGGAACGAAAGTTGTTCCTTTTTCAACTGCGCTTGGGACTGTTCTTTCCAACTTTGAAGCCACTTCAAACTACCAGGACGTACAAGATCCAGCAGTGACAGTTCTCTTCAAAGTAAAAGATCAAGATTATTATATCGCTGCATGGACGACAACTCCATGGACACTTCCATCAAACCTCGCTCTATGTATGGGGCCGGAAATCGAATACGTTAAAATTAAGGATGTTGATAAAGATATCAAGTTCATCATCGCAAAAGACAGAGTTGAAGCTTATTCAAAAAAAAGAAATTTTGAAGTTTTATCAACGCACACTGGTGCTGACTTTAAAGGCACTCGTTATGAACCACTTTTTTCTTATTTCAAAAAAGACGCTGACGTTGGAGCATTCGTTGTCTTAAACGATAGTTATGTTACAACCACAGATGGTACTGGTATAGTTCATATCGCTCCTGCTTTTGGAGAAGATGATAATAGAATTATGAAAGATTCTGGCATTCCTGCGATTGAATGCCCAGTAGATGATGCTGGAAAATTTACGAGTGAAGTTTCTGACTTCGCAGGCATTCATGTAAAGACAGCAGATAAAGACATCATTAAAAAACTAAAAGACGAAGGTCATCTTTATGATCAGGGTGTTCTCGTTCATAGTTACCCATTTTGCCCTCGTACGAATACTCCTTTGATCTATAAATCAATTCCATCTTGGTATGTGAATGTTGAAAAAATCAAAGACCGTTTATTAAAATCAAACTCTCAAATCAACTGGACTCCAGCGCATATCCAAGAAGGCCGTTTTGGAAAATGGCTTGAAGGCGCGCGCGATTGGGCAATCTCTAGAAACAGAATCTGGGGTACACCGATTCCTATTTGGATCAACGACAAAACAGATAACAGAATTTGTATTGGTTCAATTGAAGAGCTATATAAATACTCTGGTACAAAAGTCACTGACCTTCATAAGGAAAGTGTAGATGATTTAACTTTTCAAATAACTGGCGAAGAAGGCACTTACAGAAGAATTCCAGAAGTACTAGATTGCTGGTTTGAATCTGGTTCAATGCCGTACGCTCAACTACATTACCCATTCGAAAATAAGGCCATGTTTGAGCAAGGCTACCCTGCTGAGTTTATCGCTGAAGGTCTCGATCAGACTCGCGGATGGTTTTATACTCTGACTGTTTTATCAACTGCACTTTTTGATAAGCCCGCTTTTAAAAACGTTATCGTTAACGGTCTCGTTATGGCCGAAGATGGTAAAAAAATGTCAAAGAGTTTAAAAAACTACACTCCACCAGATGATCTCATGGAAACGTTCGGTGCAGATGCTTTGAGACTTTATTTAATCAACTCTGGATTAGTTAAAGGTGAAGAGCAGCGTTTCGTCGATAGTGGTGTAAAAGATATGGTAAGAAAAGTTCTTCTTCCATGGCAGAACTCATTTAAGTTTTTTCAAACTTATGCTGAAGTAGACGGCTGGTCCCCAGTTAAAAACTTTAAAACTTCTGATAATATCGTAGACCGTTGGCTGCTTTCAAATCTTCAAACATTAAAGAAAAATATCGCTAATGAAATGGAAGTCTACCACCTATACAATGTTGTACCAGCACTCTTTACTTTCATAGAAGATTTAACGAATTGGTATATCAGATTAAACCGTGCTCGTTTTTGGGGTGATGGCTTAACAGATGATAAATGTGCTGCATACTCGACTCTCTACACTGCTCTAAGAGAGCTCACAATTTCAATGGCACCATTCTCACCATTTTTCTCTGAATACGTTTTTCAAGAGCTAAGAAAAATGAATCCAGCTGAACCAGAATCAGTGCATCTTTGTGATTATCCACTTCCAAATGAATTCCTAATCAACAGCGATTTGGAAGTTGCCGTTGGAAGAATGCAACAAATTATTCTGCTTGGAAGACAAAAAAGAAATCAAGTATCTATAAAAGTTAAAACTCCACTTAAGAGATTAACGATTATCCATAAAGACGAAAAACTTTTAGCAGAAATTAAAAAACTCTCTGACTATATTCAAGCAGAACTCAATATTAAAAATATTGAATTCGATACAGCTGAAGATAAATATATCACTCTCTATGCCAAACCAAATCTTCCACTTCTTGGAAAAAAGCTTGGAAAAGACATGGGGAAATATAAAGCTCTCATTGAAAAACTAGAAGCAAAAGAGCTGACTGAACTTGAAACAGCTGGCTCCCTTACTCTTGATGGAATTGTCTTTTCCCCAGAGGAAATTTTAATCTTTAGAGAAGCAAAGGCCGGAGCTGAATCAATGAGTAATCGTTTTATCTCAATTGATATTGACACTAAACCAGATCAAGATCTTTTAGATGAAGGTGTTGCTCGTGAGATGGTCAGCTTTATTCAAAAGTCTCGAAAAGATTTAAATTTCAATGTAAGTGACCGCATAAGTATTACATTTTGCGCGAGTGATAATCTGGCCAGTATTGCGACTAAATTTAAAGATTATATTACGGGAGAGACTCTTGCTGTAGCCATAGTGCAAACGAGTGCTAAACAAGAACTAGAACTCTCTCTAGATGAAGACGGCAAATTTTCAATAAGCCTTAAAAAAGCATAAAAAAAAGGCCCGCTTAAAGCGGGCCTTATATTTAAAAAAGACTTTTTTAAACTTAAAGATCAACAATACATTCAGCAATTTCAGTATTTGCTTCAGTATTCACTACTACGGAATAAGAAACGACAACGTATTGCTTCTTATCTCCTGTACTCACAGTTCTTATAATACTTTCTACATAGCTCATATCATCTGATCCAATTAGATTGCGATCTGTGAGAACGAATTCTCTTTTGCAATTACGATCTTCTTTATTGCAATAAGATGAACGATATAGAGAATCTTCTTCAATTAATTTTGTTAAATCAGAGTTCCCGACAACAACTCGTATTTGAATATCTTTTTTAGGATAATTTACTTCGGCTACAGATACAGTACATGCTGTACCTTGATCGTTTACGCCTGAATAATAACCAATTGGAAGATATGAAGTAAATTTATCAACAGCGTTTGAAGCATAAGAGCTTACGCTTGCAAATGTTAAGGCTAAAACCAAAAGAAATTTCATAGGAACCCCCTAAAAATAGATGCCCTACCCTATCAAGAGGCGGCGCTCCATGTAAAGGGGATGACACTTATTACAGGCTCAAAAACTTAAGGTCTTCCTTACTCGAAATCACCAGAATCTTTTTAACATTGTGATTTTTTAAGACTTCACGAACCTCTTGCTCTAATGATGGATCTGTAATGAGAATGATAGACTCAAGATTGCCTTTAATTGGGATTACTACGTCTTTTAAAAAAGACTTTGAAAGCTCTCTTAATTCTAGTAACCCTTGATTAATTACCTTTGAAGGGCGATACCCTTCCCCCATTAACGTTTTCACTAATTTTAACTTTTCGACGTCCACATCGCTATAAACTCTCTCGCCCTTTTCATCGCGAAGAGGTCTCGGAAATGAATAACGACGCTCCCACATACGAAGGAGGTACTTACTAATTCCAGTTTCTTTTTCAACAACATTGATCGGGAACATTTTTTACCACCATTTTAAAAGTAATTATGCTTTTACATTTTTCTCAAATAACACTTGAACGACATCGATTTTTGTATTAAAAATTCCATTCCAGCGCTTAAGTGTTTCTGCATAATCCAAACCAAATTCTAAATAATCAACAATGGAGAAATTGTTTTTTTCAGCGTGGTATTGAATCATTATTTAAGAGCCAAGCAGCACTTAGACCAGAAATACCAGAGCCAATTATTGCAATTTTCATTCTTTATCCTCTATAATTTTATATCACTCGATAACAACAGAACGACTAAGACAGTGCCTTGACGTTTTCAGCGTCTAAGGGCCGTCCATCACCAAAAGGAAAAAATTCTCTTATAATAAATTATGGATTTAGAATACTTAGTTATAGGCGCAGGCATGGCAGGCTTGAGCTTTACAGCATTATTAGAAAAAAAATTACTGGGGACCAATTCCAAAATTGCGCTCCTTGAGGCCCACTCAATAGTTGGTGGCTGTGCTTCTTATTTTGAGCGCGATGGATTTCTTTTTGATGCTGGTGCTACAACACTCTCCGGTCTCTCCCCCAACCAGCCACTAGATAGACTCATTAAAGAACTCGATTTAAAATTAAATTTAATTAAAATTGATCCAGGAATTACTTTTGTTTTTCCCCAAAAAAAAGTTCAGCGATTTTCGGACAATCAAAAATGGATAGAAGAATTAAATATTAAATTTCCCAATATATCACATAACAAAATCTGGGAAATCATAGCACAAATCAATCTGTTGGGATGGAACCTTTCTAGCGATGTCAAATCTCTTCCCTTGAGATCATTTAAGGATTCTCTATCTCTAATGCATTTCAAAAATATAAAACATATTAAAAAAATTCCCTTGCTGTTTAGAAGTGTTGAATCTCATTTGCGACTGCAAGACATATTGGATAGTGAATACCAGGCACTCTTTAATGAGTTACTTTTTATCACTTCTCAAAATGATATTCATGAAACCCCAATGCTCGTTGGAGCTATGGGATTGTCTTACCCCTCTGATACTTATTATGCCATTGGCGGAATGAAAGCCTTTTGTGATGCTTTAAAAGAAAAATGTTCTCGTATTTTATTACGCCATAAAGTTTTAGAAATAAAAAAAATTACTGGCGGATTTTTGGTAAAAACCAATAAGGGCGATTTTACGACAAAAAAAATAATCTCAACTCTTCCTAGTTGGAATAACGAATTGTTAATGAATAAAAGTTCCGTTGAAAAAAAGAAAAATGAAATAGCTGCATGCTGGAGTGCTTTTACTCTTTATTTCACTATTCCCAAAAATAACAACAGAGAAGGATTGTATTTCCAAGTTCACTGCCCTCCTATCCCCATTTGCAAGACAAAATCTTTTTTTGTTTCTTTATCCCATCCAAATGACCCACGAAGTTCAAACGAAAGACAAACTGTAACAATTTCATGTCACACAAAACCAGATTTATTTTTAAATTTAAAGGCTGACGAATACAAACATAAAAAACAAGAGATAGAAAATTTCATTTTAGATTATTTTTGCAAAAATTTTGAATTAGATATTAATCAACTTGCGAATATCCACTCGGGAAGTCCAAAAACTTTTATCCGCTACACAAATCGATTAAATGGCTTGGTTGGAGGAATCCCACACTCTATTCTTAGAAATCCTTTCTCATATGTCATTGAACATTCACTAGGAAAAGATTTTTATCAAATCGGTGATACTCAATTTCCAGGACAAGGAATTGCAGCCGTGGTTCTTGGAGCACAAAACTTAATCGAGCATCTTGTTTCGGAATATCCTTAAAATTAAAAATACTCTCACTTGTTCGAACTAAATTAATTTAAGCCATATCTAGTTCTGCACACCATTGTTTAATATTCTTGCGGGAAAATTTCGTATTGTTCGATATGGTAATTATTTTCAGATCGAATCTGAATTGATTTACCATGGGCCTCTTCTAGCGTTTCAATAAGATCAAAATCTTCACTCGTGAGCGTTGCAGTTACTTCAGGGTGAGCGTAAATAAAAACTTTCGTCCCTTTTGCTTTTGCAAGAATCTTATTGAGTTCGCGTATAAGTTCATAACAGACAGTCAGAGTTGATTTCACTCGACCAGTTCCTTCACAATAAGGACACGGCTCACACATAATGCGAGATAAAGTGTCGCGCGTACGTTTTCTGGTCATTTCAACTAAACCTAAACCAGAAATTGGAAGAACATTGGTTTTTGCTCTATCTTTTTTCAACGCTTCTAATAAAGCATTATAAACAGTAATGCGGTTTTCTTCTTTTTCCATATCGATAAAATCGATAATAATAATCCCACCACAATTTCTTAGACGAAGTTGGTAGGCAATTTCTTTAACTGCTTCTAAATTTGTTTTTAGAATTGTCTCTTCGAAAGTTTTTCTACCAATATATTTACCAGTATTAACATCGACAGAAACTAAAGCTTCAGTTTGATCAATATTTAATGAGCCACCAGACTTTAAAAAGACTTTATTATCTATGGCGCGCTCAACTTCTAAGTCAATTCCAAATTTTTCAAAAATAGCAACAGAATCATCACCGTAAAATTTAAATTTTCCTTTCATTGTAGGAAGAAATTTTTGGACAAATTTTTCAGCTTCTTTTAAATTTTCTTTTGAATCTAAAATGATCTCATCAACATCTTCATCAGTAATATCGCGAAGAACTCTGTGAATGAAACTTAAATCTTGGTGGATAACATAAGGAGCTTTTCCTGTGAGAGATCCTTTTTGAACATCTTTCCAGATCTTCACTAGCATATTGTAGTCAAACTTTAATGTTTTATATGACTGTCCTTCAGCAACAGTTCTAGCAATAACACCTGTTCCATCTGGGCGAATTGTTTCTAAAATTTCTTTTAAACGTTCACGCTCTTTCTCACTTTCAATTCTGCGCGAAACCCCCGTGTGTTCAATGAAAGGCATGAACACAATATGTCTTCCAGCGAAAGTAATATGTCTTGTGACCCTCGGCCCTTTCGTAGAAATTGGTTCTTTTGCCACCTGAACTAATATCTCATCACCTTCTTTTAAAAAAGATTCGATACTAATGTCTGGTCTAAAGCGCATGTTCACAGCTTCTGACAATGTTGAGAGTTCATCTGGAATGACTTCTCCCATTCTTTGGCTTTCTGCTAGTGAACGACGGCTTTTTTCGGCCATGTCTCGCTGCTCTTCAATAGTTGGAATATAAGCATCGTCCACGTAAAGAAACGCTGCTTTTTCATATCCAATATCTACGAAAGCAGATTGCATCCCAGGAAGAACGCGTACGACTTTTCCTTTATAGATATCTCCTACAAAAGGAAAATCTACTTTAGTTTCTTCAGGTTTGTGATCGTGAGAGCGCTCCATGAGAAAGTCGAGTATTTCGCCATTCTCTATAAGCGCCGCCCGACACTCATTGAGCGTCTGGTTGATAATTAATTGTTTAGCCATAATAATCCTTTAAAGTGTAATCACTTCAGAGTTTATCAAAGCTTAATCAAGACGTAAAAATAGTATTGAAATGGCGCTACTTGCCTTAATAGTGGAGCGATACAGTTCAGTATTGACTTAAAAACTGAAATTATAGCCAAGGCTCGGTTGTTTAAAATAGTCTTGAGCAATTTTGACGTTCGTGAAATCGTGGCGAGAAAGTGTCACAAATTTATCTGAATTAAGTGGAACTTCAATTTTTGCTTGAGTCATAGTTGAAGTAGAGCGGGCTGCGGCCCCCATAATAACTACTCCAACACCAATAATTATCCCTACTGCCCCACCGATAGAAACGTTTTTCCAATGATCAGAAGGTGTTTGTACAAAAGATAAAGTAGAAAGACCTAAAACAGCTCCGACAGCCCCTGAGGTCAATACGATTGAAAAATCTCTAATTGAGTCATCCATAAGAGTCGCACTTTCATCTGCCGAAGATGTTCCTCCACCTGCAGCAAAAGCAGGACCAGAAATCGAAAGTGCCAGAGATAAAATAAAAAACGAAAAATATTTTTTAAGGCCCATCATTTTGCTCAATCTCGCGTTAATTTGATTTTTGAATATCTTTTGAATACACTGACTCTCTTATATAATTCTCAGCTAATAAAAAGAGCCTTATTCATGAAAAATACTTTCTCTGCATATAGTATTATACAAAAGAAACGAGATAAAGAAAAACTTACGAAAGAAGAAATCACCTGGTTCATTGAAGGATTAACAAAAGGTGAAATCGCTGATTATCAAATGAGTGCTCTCCTCATGGCAATTTATCTCAATGGCTTTGATAAAGATGAAACCGTTGCATTGACCGATGCCATGCTTTACTCAGGTAAAGTTCTCAACTTTCCAGAACAATATTTTATCGACAAACATTCTACTGGTGGCGTTGGCGATAAAGCGTCTTTCATCCTTGCTCCTATTGCCGCAGCATGCGGAGTCAAAGTTCCAATGATCGCGGGTCGAGGCCTTGGTCACACAGGTGGAACAGTCGATAAAATTGAAGCGATCAAAGGATTTAAAACAGATATTACACTAGCTGAATTTGAATCTCTCCTTCATGAACGTGGATTAGTTTTAATTGGGCAAACAAGTGAGATCGCACCTGCTGATAAAAAAATCTATGCGCTTCGAGATGTAACTGCAACGATAGAATCAATTCCTTTAATTACTGCTTCTATTATGAGTAAAAAATTAGCAGAAGGAGCTAAAGGAATTGTCATGGATATTAAAACCGGCAACGGTGCATTCATGGCCAAACTAAGTGACGCGAAAAAATTAGCAGAAAGCATTCGTCAGACAGGTTTGCGTTTCAATAAAAACATGATGACGATGATTACTGATATGTCTGAGCCATTAGGAAGTGCGATTGGTAATTCACTGGAAATTATCGAGAGCATTGAGACCTTAAAAAATAAAGGTCCTGCTGATTTAACAGAACTTTCTTTAGCGCTTGCTGGAGGAATGATTTATTTAGCAGGTCTTAGTAAGACTCATAAAGATGGAATTGCAAAAGCAAAAGCTGCTTTGGACTCAGGAGCTGCTTTAGAAAAATTCCGCGAGCTCATCATTCATCAAGGTGGAGACGCAAGAGTTATTGATGACTACTCTCTTCTTCCTCATACAACTTCAACTTACAAAATTCTTGCAACTAAAAATGGTTTCTTAACAAAAATGGATTGCAAATCCCTAGGTATGCACTGCGTACAATTAGGAGGAGGAAGACAAAAAACGACTGACGCCATTGACTTCGCCGTGGGCCTAATGATGGAAAAAAAGATTGGAGATAAGATAAAAAAAGGTGAAGCACTCGTTACTATTCATTGCCATGCCAATCAAATGAAACTTGCCGCTGAATTAGGAGTAATGATTGCGAAAAAAGATATCACTATCACTGCAACCAAACCTCGCGCGAAAAAGAAATTAATTATTGAAGTGCAGACTAAATTTGCACCAAAAAAAAATAAGAGATAATCATGTACGAAAAATTAGGTAAAGCTGCTCAATACATTCAATCAATCAAAGTCACAAAACCCAAAGTTGGCGTAGTCTTAGGTTCTGGTCTTGGAGTGTTCGTCGATCAAATCGAAGATAAAACAATTATTCCTTACAGTGAAATTCCTTACTTTAAAAAAACAACTGTTGAAGGTCATGAAGGCCGTTTAATTCTGGGAAAAGTGAAAGGTGTAGAAGTTGCAGTTCTTCAAGGACGTTTTCATGCCTATGAGGGTCTTCCTATGGATGAAGTTGTTTTTCCCGTGAGACTTCTCTCCATTCTTGACATTAGTACACTCGTGTTAACTAACGCCGCTGGTGGAGTTAATTTAAATTTTAAACCTGGTGATTTAGTCATCATCAATGATCATATAAATCTTATGGGACGAAATCCCTTAATAGGTCCCAACAATAATGAGATGGGCCCGCGTTTTCCTGATATGACCCACGCTTATAATCCAGAGCTAGTTTCAATCATGAAGGAAGTTTCTAAAAGTTTAGCTCATGTTATTCACGAAGGTGTATATGCTGGAGTTTTAGGACCGACATATGAAACACCATCGGAAATAAAAATGATCCGCATCTTAGGTGGAGATATGGTGGGAATGAGTACAGTACCAGAAGCCATTGCTGCAAATCATTTAGGATTGAAAGTTTGTGGAATTAGTTGCATTACCAATATGGGGGCAGGAATTGTCAATCAAACTCTTAAACACGAAGATATCAAACATGAAGCGATGAAAGCCATGAATCACTTCACTGCTCTTTTAAATGGCTCAATTGAAAAATTTGGAAAAATGTAATTATGGAAACATCAAAATTAAAAACATTAGCTCTTGAAGCTTCAAAAAATGCGTATTCTCCTTACTCGAAAGCCATGGTTGGTTGTGCGCTAGAAACGAGTGATGGATCAATCTACACTGGATGCAATATTGAAAACGCAAGCTATGGCGGAACAATCTGCGCTGAACGTGTGGCCATTATGAAAGCTGTTTCAGATAAAAAAATGAAATTAAAAAAAGTTTACGTCTATACTAAAGAAGGATGGCCTCCTTGTGGATTATGCCGTCAGGTAATGAGCGAATTTGCAGCTCCTGATTTAGAGGTTATTATTGGTGATGAATCGGGAAAAGAAGTTAAAATGAAATTTTCTGATTTAATGCCTCTATCATTTACTCCAGAACACTTGCAAAAATAGCAAAAAACGGCCTGCAATGCTGGCCGTTTTTTAATCGATTTGACCAGATGATGCTTCATCTATTCCCATAAATTTTCTATAAATTCGATCTTTCAATGAATCTTTTCTTTTTCCTGCATCTAAACATTCTTGATATTTTTTCTTATCAGATGAAAGTGATCCATTCATTACTTTGGCATCACATTCATTTTTGCGACGAATGTTTTGCTCTTTCATTTGGTCCCCTGTTTCATAATTAAAAACCTGGTAATAATCATCGTCTTTTTGGTCAACAAGCAATTCAGTTGGAGCTTCTAAATTTTCTTTATAAACCATTTGAACTAAATTATCTCTATCGTAAATAAAAAATGGACTAGTCACACTTCCAGAATTCAAAATAGATTTAAAAATTTTATTTCGCTTTGTCGACGGGTGGTCTGCTGGATCTTCTGTTCTATAACGAACACTCACAGGAGTTTGCAAGGCAGATCCGTTCATAATCAAATCATGGAAGGCCATTAAATCACCTTCACGCAATCTCATACAACCGTGAGAGTCAAATCCTCTAACAAATGAATCATTAATTTCAATATGAAATCCAATCGCAGTTGAATCAGTCGTTAAGTCCGATCCTTTTAAAATACGAATAAATGGTTTTCCTGCAAAATAACGAGGCTTCTCTCTTTTAGTGATAACTGCTCTTTGGTCAATAAACCCGTTTTGAAATCGTGGAGTAACGAGGGATGTGCTTCCTTCATTCATGACTCCTTCGTCAAAAGCTCCAACACCTATTGGGAAAATTATTTTCACATCTTTCATTAGGTCTTCAATAATGACCTTTCTATCAACAAGGCCAACTTTTACTTGGAACATCATTTCCTTAAGAGGCATAATTTCTTCTTTAAGAATTGAAAGATCAACAAGCTTTGTAGCTCCTACGTCATAAGAAACAGAAAACTTTTCAAAATAATAATTTTGATCTTTATATTTTACAAATCCGACTAAGTTTAATTTCACTCTATTGCCACTGATATCTGGCAATCGATTCAAAAACACATCGTGCAAAACTTCAACTTGATTTTGATTAAAAAAAGCTTCAGGACTTTTTATAAGATTGGCTGCAAGGGTAGCTAGACCTGGAATAAGAGACGGAAAACTAGCTGCTAAATCATTTAAGCGAACTCCAATAATTTTGTTTTTAGCATCAGCTGGGATAACTAAGTCGGAAGCCTGGGCAATATTAAATATTAGAAATAACCCCAGACCTGACGATAAAATAAATCGTTTACTAGACATGCGCTCTCCTGAAAATTACTTTTTTGAAAAGTTAACAAAAGAAAATCGTTTAGATTATTAAAATCAGAGCGAGTGTATTTTTTACAGACAATGCTTTATCTTGAATCCGTTCTCAAAGTTTATCTGATAAAAGAGTTGAATGTTAAACTTGTTAAAGGCTATAAATTTTAAAGAAAGTATCTCCGTCACACTGATTCTTTTTTCAGTCATTGATATATTAGGCTCAATTCCTTTTATCTTAGATGTCAAAAAGAAATATTTAAAAATAGAGAGTGCCAAGATAACTTTAGTTTCAGGAATTCTTCTTTTTGCTTTTCTCTTTATCGGCGAATCTATTTTGAAACTCTTTGGCGTGGACGTTCAGTCATTTGCTGTGGCGGGAGGACTCATTATGTTCTTCCTTGGTCTTGAAATGCTTTTAGATATAACCATTTTCAAACATGATACTCACACTCAATTGAGCTCCCCTATTGTCCCTTTGGCTTTTCCTTTGATTGCAGGTGCCGGCTCAATGACAACTCTAATTTCACTTAATGCTGAATACGAAAAAGTGAATATTATTTTTGGTATTCTTTTAAATTTACTGGTCGTTTACTTCGTTTTAAAAAGTTCAAATTTCATCGATAAGAGCTTAGGTGTTACTGGTAGCATAATCCTAAGAAAATTCTTTGGAACAATCTTGCTCGCTATGGCGATTCGTTTAATCAAAACAAATATTATCGGTATTTAAAAATTAGGCAAAAAAAAGACCACAATGTGGTCTTTTTAATAATTTATTTGAATAAAAATGGTGGGAGTTGAGGGGTTCGAACCCCCGACATCTACCTTGTAAGGGTAGCGCTCTACCAACTGAGCTAAACTCCCATTTCAATTCTCAAGTGCTGTAAAAGATAGTTAAATCTTATAAGTCTGTCAATTGAAAAAAAGGGCTAAATTAAAACTTTCAAGGTTTTGCAAGTTGCATTAACTCACTAATGTCTACAGGTGAGTGAAATAGCTTTGGATTTGTTGGACTACTTCCACATAGGTTAATTTATTATACTTTATTTTTAACTCATCAAAAACCTCAACAAGTGAAATCGCACCAAGTTGCTTTTGATCAGAATTATCATTTTTTTCAAGGCAGACAAGATAGCGGGTCACAAAATCTTCAATGGCAACGAAGGCCATGCACACTGGAGAAGCTGTAATACTCAATGATTCAGAAAAGCCCTTTCCTGATTTAATTCCATGGTGTTCTCTTACAAAATTCGTCAACTCTTTTGGAGCTTTGATAATATTTTCTAAAATAGTAGCCGCACTGTCAGCATGAGAGAATATAAGATTTTTTTCATCTTCGCTTAAATTTGAGCTCTCTGCAAAATAACGATGATGAATTTTGATTAGCCGATCACTCTTTAGACATAAATCATGAAAGAGCGATAGGTAGATAATCTTATTTTTTGTATGTTCCTTGCTCCATAGAAATTTATCATAAATCTGTAAGAATATAAAACATGTTAAGTGTAAATGAGTATACCCGTAAGTGAGTTTATTGTTTTTTATGCTTAATCGAAAGTCGTTAATTCCACTTTCTGTATTCATTAAAATATCAATTGATTTAACAAGTACTTTGATAATTTCAATATTGTACTTATCGAATGAAGAATTTTTAAAAACTTCCAGCAGAATTTCAAAACTATCTGAGTTAAGTTTCATGCGCTCTGGGAAACTTAGGTTTGGATTTTTAAATCGTTCCAGAAATAAGTTATTTAAAAAAGCATTAGCCTTACTTGCTTCTTCTGAATTGATATAAAGCTCTTTTCCACATCGAACCAAAACTCTTTCTAGGTCTTTGGCACTCAACTTCATATCAGGCTGAAATTTTTTAATGTATTCAAAACCGTCAGATTTTTTTATTCTCGCATAGGCTGAAAAATCAAGCGTTGTCTCAGCAAGATTCATAAAATAAATAATACTAATCGAATGGTATTCAACAGTCGTTGCTTTTATATCTGCAGCAATGGCCCCCTGAGGTTTTTGTAATCCTGGGAGCTTAAAAACCGTCGTCTTCTCATTTTCATTTTCTTCATGTTCTGCTTCCGCCAGTTTTGCTTGCTTTTTCCCCGCTTCAGCTCGCTCTTTGGCTATCATTGCAATTTGTTCTTTGCTTTTTTCTATTTTCGCGCGCGCCTCGATCTCTTTTCTTTTTTCATTCTCTAGTTGCTCTCTTTCTTTTTCGGCTTTTTCTTGCTCAAATCTTTCCTTTTCCAATCTATCTTTTTCAGCCTTTTCTCTGGCAACTTTGGCAATTCTCTCTTTTCCTCTTT
The DNA here is from genome assembly GCA_947446575.1 of Bacteriovoracaceae bacterium. Taxonomy (GTDB): domain Bacteria; phylum Bdellovibrionota; class Bacteriovoracia; order Bacteriovoracales; family Bacteriovoracaceae; genus Bacteriovorax. The sequence continues at coordinate 48,269 of CANFHC010000001.1, forward strand.
CTATTCTTTCGCGCGCTTCCTGTTCTCTTATTCGTTCTTTTTCTAATCGTTCTTTCTCTTTTGCCAGCTGTTCTTTTTCTTTTTCTAATCTTTCTTTTTCTTTTAAGAGCATCTCTTTTTCTTTTAAGAGCAACTCTTTTTCTAATCTTTCTTTATCTGCTATTTCTTTTAATAATCTTTCTTTTTCTAATCTTTCCTTTTCAGCTTTTTCTTTTTCAAGCTTTTCTTTTTCAACCTTCTCTTTTGCCAATCTTTCTTTTTCATTTTTTTCGGCTTCAATTTTTTCTTTTTCAATTTTTTCTTTTTCTAATCTTTCTTTGTCAGCTTTTTCTTTTTCAAGTTTTTCTTGCTCTAGTTTTTCCTGTCTTGCCTTTCCTCTTTGAATCCGCTCTTCAATTGCTCTTTTCTTTTCTTCTTTTTCTCTCTCTAAACGCACTTTTTCCGCTTCTTCACGTGCTTTTCTATGTTGTTCCGCTATCTCTTTTTCAAACCGCTCTCTTTCTTCAGCCTCTGCTTGTAATCTTAGTTCTCGTTCTCTATCTGCTCTTTCTTTTTCAATCCGCTCCCGTTCCATCGCCTCTTCTTCGACTAAGATATTTCTCTCTTCTTTTCCTAGTAAAAATCCAATATAGTCGATAATTTTTTGATAAGTTGGATTCTCACCAATTGCAATGGCTTTGGGATAGTTTGTGGTCTTCTCTCCTAAAATAACTAAATCTATTTCTTTACTTAAGTCTTCTTTATTTGCAATTAACCAATCACCCAATTTTTGTGCTACAGGATCTTTTCCAATAACATCATTACATAAAATAAGTTCCATATCGGGTAAGATTTGTAAAATAGAGATCGCATCGGCCGATGACGGCTTAACGATGACTTCAACGCCATACTTCGAGGAAATTTTCCCCTGAAGAATTTTGGAGAGCTCTTTGTCATTCAAGACAACTAATAATTGAGACATATTTTATAATCGGTAAGTATTAATTAAACGTTAACTACGAAGTATTTTGGTCAAGAAATAAAAAAGGCCCCAATAAAGGGGCCTCTTTTTTATTAAACTTGTTTTAAAGTAATTTAGTTTGCTACTTCCATACCGCGGTCTCCGTCGACCACTGTAAGAGTAGGCGACACCACCTGCATAAATTTCTCAGGTTGGTTAAGATCAAGCGCAAATCTTAAAACTTGTTCTACATGCTCACATGCATGAATTGATAATCCTTCTTGAATTTCTTCAGGGATATCGGCTAAGTCTTTTAAGTTCTTCGCTGGTATCAATACAGTTTTTACACCTGCGTGTTTAGCTGCAAGAAGTTTCTCTTTTAATCCACCAATCGGAAGGACGCGCCCTCTGATTGTTACCTCTCCAGTCATTGCCACGTTCTGGTGAACTGCAATTCCTGTGATCGCACTCGTTAGAGCAGTTACCATAGTCACCCCCGCAGATGGGCCATCTTTTGGAGTTGCTCCTTCTGGTACGTGGATATGGATATCATTTTTGTTATACCATTCAGCAGAAATCCCCAAACGAGCTGAGATTGATCTGACGTAACTTAAAGCAGCTTTCGCTGACTCTTGCATTACTTCACCAAGTTTCCCAGTAATTTGGATTTTTCCGTTTCCTTCAACAGTCACAACTTCAATATGAAGAAGCTCACCACCAACACTCGTCCAAGCTAAACCATTAACTAATCCTACTTGAGCGCCTGTTTCAATATCTGTGCTGTCAAAACGACGAGGGCCTAGATATTTTGGAAGTTGCTTACTAGTTACGTTGAATTTTTTTCCAGCCGCTACTTCTTTTGTTACTACTTCAGTTGCAATTTTTCTCACTACAGTGTTTAGTTGACGTTCGAACTCACGAACACCTGCTTCTTTCGACCATCCACGAACGATATCCATCATACAAGTGTCGCCGATTTGCACTTCGTGATCAACAAGACCATTGGCCTTCACTGCTTTTTTCAGTAAGTATCTTTTTCCAATCTCAAGTTTTTCCTGTGGTGTGTATCCAGACAAGTGGATAATTTCCATACGGTCTCTTAATGGACCTGGGATTCTTGATAAATCGTTAGCTGTCATTACGAACATAACTTTCGATAGATCGTATTCAACTTCGATATAGTGATCAGAGAAAGATTTATTTTGCTCAGGATCCAAAACTTCTAGCATTGCAGAAGCAGGATCGCCTCGCATATCAGAAGACATTTTATCTATCTCATCTAGAAGGATAAGAGGATTTGATGTTCCCGCTTTTTTAAGCGCCATCATAATCTTCCCAGGCATCGCTCCTACATAAGTTCTTCTGTGTCCGCGGATTTCCGATTCATCACGAACTCCACCAAGCGCAATTCTTTGGAATGATCTTCCTAAAGATTCAGCAAGCGATTTCGCAATAGATGTTTTACCAACACCTGGAGGTCCTGAAAGACAAAGTATAGTTCCTTTACCTTCTTCTTTAAGAAGTGAACGTACTGCTAAATACTCTATGATTCTCTCTTTTACGTCTTTCATTCCGTAGTGGTGATCATCAAGAATTTCTTTAGCATGTGGAACTGAATTATTATCAGTTGTGTATTCATCCCAAGGAAGTGAGAGCATCCAATCAATATAGTTTCTAACGACAGCAGACTCTGCTGACATTGGAGACATTGATTTTAATTTCTTTAATTCCTTAGTTGTTTTTTCACGAGCTTCATCTGGCATTTTTTTGGCTAGCAAACGTTCTTCCATTTCCTGGATATCGGTTTTGCCATCATCTTTTTGCCCTAATTCTTTTTGAATCGCATTCATCTGCTCATTCAAATAGTATTCTTTCTGTGACTTTTCCATTTGCGTTTTGACACGTGTACGGATTCGTCTTTCAACGTTGATGATTTCGATTTCACCCTGCATTTTTTCAAGGAGAAGCTCTAATCTTCTTCCAACTTCAACGGCTTCAAGAATTTCTTGCTTCTCTGAAATTTTCATTGTCAGGTGAGCAACCATAATATCAGCTAGGCGAGAAGGATCAGTAATTGAAGAAATACTCATTAGAAGTTCAGGAGGAATTCTCTTATTAAGCTTCACATACTGTTCAAAGATTCCTTTGATGCTTCTGATTGTAGCTTCTAGAGTGACTGGATCCTTTGTTTCCGATGAGCATTTTTCAACTTCCGCGAAATAGCCTTCTGGGCCAGATTCGAAAGTTTTCAATCGCGCGCGGTATTTTCCTTCGATCAAAACTTTTACAGTATTGTCTGGGAGTCTTAGCATCTGGATGATGTTTACAACTACACCGACTTCGTAAATGTCTTCACGATCTGGATTTAATACACTCGCATCTCTTTGAGTGACCAGGAAAATTTCATTGTTGTTTCTTTGAGCTTCTTCAAGCGCAGAGATGGATTTTTCTCTTCCCACGAATAGAGGTACAACCATATGCGGGAAAATAATCATGTCCCTAAGTGGTAGTAATGGGAACTTTTTAGACTCTGACCAGGCTTGCGACATAGTACCTCCTGCACTATTAGTTACGTCTTCTCTGCCCTCTGGATGTCACTTCTTGACTTCCGCAAGGATTCGAAGGGTCTATTAAAATGATGACATGAAAATTACTGAAGTTGCAAAAAAAAAGATAAGGCATTAATTGCTTTTTTATCAAAATAAACAAAGGCTTGTTATTTATAGAGTAAGCGTTACCCACCTAAGTTGCAGTTTTATTTGATACCTCTGCATAGGGGCAACTTGTAAGGAAGAGTTAGTTGAAATTTTTTCAGACTTCTATACCCGAGTAAAAAGCACGCATTAAATACATAGCATACCCATTGAAAAAACGAAGCGCTTGAACGAACAATTTTAATTGGAATAAAAAAAGGCCGCAAAATTGCGACCCTTTTTTTAAAAAAATTTTATTTTTAATTAAGCTGACTCTATATTCTTTTTAGCCACACTCGCAGTCACTGCAGCTGCTGGAGCAAATGATTTACGAGGTCCTTCAACAACTTTTGGAGATCCTTTTCCAGTGACAGATTCTAAAGTCACAATGACTTTACAAACTTTTTCATTAGAAGGAACTTCATACATTACATCTAGCATCGACTGTTCCAGAATCGCGCGAAGTCCGCGTGCTCCTGTTCTTCTATCGAGTGCCTGACGAGCAACTTCTTTTAGTGCAGCTGGTTCGAACTCAAGTTCAATTCCTTCGTACTCAAAAAGTTTTGCGTATTGTTTTGTTAGCGCATTTTTTGGTTCAGTTAAAATCGAAACCAAGGCTGCTTCATCTAATTCAGACAACATTGCATTGACTGGTAAACGTCCAATGAACTCTGGGATAAGACCGAATTTTGAAAGATCTTCTGGCTCAATCCCACCAAGTTTTTCAATTACAGATTGCTCAGCTTCCGTCTTCTCAGAGATTAATCCCATTGGTCTTTTTGTCATTCTCTTTTCGATAATTTTGTCCAGACCTACGAAAGCTCCTGCACAAATGAAAAGAATATTTTTTGTATCAACTTGAATAAATTCTTGCTGAGGATGCTTGCGTCCCCCCTTTGGTGGAACTGAAGCAATCGTTCCTTCAACGATTTTCAGAAGAGCTTGCTGAACACCTTCACCAGAAACGTCTCGAGTGATCGATGGGTTTTCAGACTTACGTGCGATCTTATCGATCTCGTCAATGTAAACGATCCCGCGTTGAGCGCGTTCTACATCGAAGTCACAGTTTTGCAGAAGATTAAGAATGATATTCTCAACGTCTTCTCCAACATATCCTGCTTCAGTCAATGAAGTAGCATCAGCAATCGCAAATGGAACATTCAAAAATTTTGCTAACGATTGAGCAATCAAAGTTTTCCCTGATCCAGTTGGACCCGCGAGAAGAATATTTGATTTCGCCAATTCAACAACGTCGGTCTTTCTTGGATCACCGGACTTGTGTGAAATTCTCTTATAATGATTATGAACAGCAACAGAGATAATTTTTTTAGCTCTATCTTGTCCAATTACATAATTATCCAAGTGAGCTTTAATCTCATGAGGCTTTGGAACATTATCAACAACTGATTTTGTATTACTCTTTTGTGAGTCTTCAAAAATAATATCGTTACAAAGTTCAATACACTCATCACAGATATAACATCCAGGACCTGCGATTAATTTTTTAACTTCCTTCTGTGATTTCCCACAAAAGTTACAGTGAAGAGCACTTCCGAAATTTGATTTTTCTTTTGTCATTTTATTCGTTCCTTCAATAATCAACTGACGCTAAATTATTTTTTTAATTTGTTTCCACTTCTATCAATAACTAAATCGATCAACCCCAACTCAATGGCCTTAACTGGGTTAAGGTAATTATCGCGATCAGTTTCTTTAATGATTTTATCCATCGTCATTCCAGAACTAGAATGTCTGATGTAAATTTCATTCAACTGAACTTTCAAATCTTGAATCTCGTTGGCCTGAATTTGAATATCACTTGCCTGCCCACGAGCTCCACCAAGAGGTTGATGGATCATAATGCGCGAATGCGGTAGCGAATGTCTATGCCCAGCCGCACCTGCAGTTAGAAGCAGAGATCCCATTGAAGCCGCCATACCTACACAATACGTGTACACCGGGCATGAAATGTGTTGCATGATATCGTAGATCCCAAGACCTGCGTACACAGATCCACCTGGACTATTAATGTAAAAATGAATTGGAGCTTCAGCATCTGATTGCTCTAAAAACATCATTTGTGCCATAATTAAATTGGCCACAGTATCGTTAACTTCCGTCCCCAAAAAAACAATTCTATCGAGTAGAAGGCGGGAATAAATGTCGTATTGTCTCTCTCCACGAGCTGTTTGCTCAATAACGATCGGATTTGGGATATAAGCTTTAACGTCCATTCTTTTTCTCCAGAAGTAATTAGGATTAAGTTATTAAGTCTTTATAGAATTCTTTTTCTAGTCGGCTATAAGTTATTAAATCTTTAACTAAAATGAGCAAAAACATGAGTTTTTTAAGAATTCATAAGTCTGCGTTATGTTAAGGAATTTGTCTTGATCTTAAATCCCTTTCGTCCTAAAGTTACATGGTTCGTTGAGTATTATATAAAACTTATTTTCAAAGAGGATTTATGTCTAGATTAGTCGGTAACCCAGCTCCTGATTTTACAACTGACGCCGTAGTAAATGGCGAAATCAAATCAATTTCTTTACACAAAGACTTTGCAGGAAAATGGAAAGTTCTTTATTTCTACCCACTAGATTTTACTTTTGTTTGCCCTACTGAAATTACGGCATTCGAAGACAGCCTAGCAAAATTCAAAGAATTAAACTGTGAAGTTATTGGATGTTCAGTTGATTCTGCCTTCTCTCACCTTGCTTGGACTCAAATGGAGCGCAATAAAGGTGGATTAGGGAAAATGCACCACCCTCTAGCTGCCGACCTTTCAAAGTCAATTGCACGCTCATATGAAGTTCTTGCTGGAGAAGCCGTTGCTCTTCGCGGAGTTTTCGTTATTGACGATAAAAACATCGTTCAAACTGCTACAGTTAACAATCTTTCAGTTGGAAGAAACGTTGAAGAAGTTCTTCGTACTGTTGAAGCTTACCAATACACAGCTAAGCACGGAGAAGTTTGTCCTGCTGGTTGGACTAAAGGTGCTGCTACAATGAAGGCTGATCCAAAAGGATCTCAAGAGTATTTCAATAAGTTAAAATAATCTTTTTCTCCCTATATTACGTAAAAAAAGCCGCTTAATAGCGGCTTTTTTTATTTAATTTTCACGTAGTTCTGCGGACCGCCAAAGTAATTTTTACACCGCCTATAAAGTTTGATTGAAAAGTCGTGCTCCCTAGAGGATAGTGCCAAAAATCTTTGGGGGAAGGCAAACTTATGAATACTGAGAGCGAAAATCTAGTCAGTCTAGATCAATGGAAAAATCAAAAACGAGACAATAGTTTCTCTGATTACCTAAAGGTGTTGAGCTTTAATGATCTTATGAGTGAGTCTAACGAACTTATGAATCAATTAAAAAAAAGCGAAGCCGAAGCCGATCTTTTCTCAAAAACACGCGTGATCATGAATGAGTTCACTCACCGCTTAGAAAGAGAGTCTAGGCACCTGGCTGACTCTGTTAAAGACCTTAAAAAGCAAATCGAAGACAAACTTCACTAAAAAATTTCACCAGGCCTAAAAGCCTGGTGAAAAAATTCTTTTACCCAACATTTTAATTATAAACTCTCTAGCGACTGATAATCATGCAAAACTTTAGCTCTTAAAAGCGGAATTTTCATTCTGCGATCGTATCCTAGAATATGAGCAACTGTTCTCAAAAGTTCCAACTGCTCAGTGCGATTGCCAAGTGATTCAAACAAACTCAAAAGATAAATGGTATTTTTAGCAAACGTTTCTACGTAGTGAAACACGGCTATTTTAAATTCTGTTGTAGGATTAAAAAACTCGCAGCCAATAAAGTTAACAAAAATTTTATCGACGTTACTCTGCCCTTCAAAAGTTCGAACCATTCGCCCTTTTGTTTTAATAATGGTGCGTGGGAACTCTTCAAGGTTGATAACTTTTAGTTGATCAATGGTCATCGTTTGCAAGCGAGGAAAATGAATGAGGCCAATGGCCAAGGGAAGTGAATTGATTTCGGGAATATGAGGAAGATCGGATAAAAGAATTCCCCCTTCCGAAATATTTAAAATGCGCGCTTTAAAAACATGCTCCCCATCAACATACAGACAAACTGATTTGAGGGGGGCACGTAAGTATTTTCTTTGTAACCGTGGATCGTTTTTTATCATTCTATAATAACTTCGAAGCGACTTCTGATAATGGAGATCGCTCACCAATTCTTAAAGTTGTGTGACCAATAATATCCTCAGTCTTTAAACGCTCTACAACGTAAGCTAATCCGTTATTTGTTTCATCTAAGTATGGACTGTCGATCTGTTGGCAATCTCCTGTTAAAACAATTTTTGTTCCTTCACCAGCGCGAGTCACAATCGTTTTTACTTCGTGTGGAGATAAGTTTTGAGCCTCGTCAACAATCAGGTATTGACCTGGAATTGAGCGACCACGAATATAAGTTAGGGGTTCAATATGTAGCATCCCCTGATTAATTAATTCTTCGTAAGAAGTTCCCGCTTGTTTTCTATTTTGGTTGAATAAAAAATCCATGTTGTCAAAAATCGGCTGCATCCAAGGAGCAAGTTTTTCATTTACATCCCCTGGTAAAAATCCCAGATCGCGTCCCATAGGTTGAATTGGACGAGAAACAAGTAGTCTTGAATATTTTCCTTGAGCAATCGCTTTTTCTAAACCAGCTGCAATCGCTAAAAGAGTTTTTCCTGTTCCTGCTTTACCAACGAGAGAAACAAGAGCGATCTCGTCGTTTAATAAAGCATCAAGAGCAAATTGTTGTTCGACGTTCTTTGGATAAATTCCCCAAATACCTTCGCGAAGTGAAATAAGAGGAACAACTCCTTTTTTCCCTTGGTGATAACGACCAAGAAGTCTTCTTCTTGGATTATGGAATTCTTGCAGAATAAAATATTCATTGGCAAAAATACCTTGTTGCTCGTCTTCATCAAGTGCCAAGAAACGGTTAGCCTCATATTCTTTTAATCTCTCGCCTGAAACTTCAAAAGTTCTTTGTCCTGAATAAAGTTCATCAAGAGTGACATCGACTTGTCCGTAATCTTCAGCAGGAACACCTAAAATATCTGCCTTTAAACGAAGGTTGATATCTTTAGTGACTAAAAGAACATCTTCGCCTTTTTGTTTTAAACTTAAAGCAGAAGAAAGAATTAAATTGTCATTAATCGTTACATCAATCGGAAGATTTTTTGTATCAACATAAAGATCAACAGAAATGATGAGTGTTCCACCACTTTCTAAAACTACACCTTGGGCTAGAGAGCCTTGGGCCCTAAGATCGTCTATATAACGAGAAAAATTTCTAGCGTTACGACCATTTTCGTTTTGGTCTTTTTTGAAACGGTCGATCTCTTCAATTACGATCAATGGAATAAAGACTGTGTTTTTTCCAAATTTTCTAAAAGCTGTTGGGTCAAAGAGAAGAACGTTGGTGTCCAGGACAAAAGTCTTTTTCAACAAAACCTCCATGGCATTTACTGACTAAATCGGTCAATTATTTACATACATCATATATGATATGCCTTAGGAAAATTGTAAAGAACTAGAGATCAATTGAAAAGTCGAAAAGACTTACATAGAGAATGAATCTTTTAGCTTCTTGCTCGCGATAGTGAGAACCCATTTCCACACCATAGAATCCAGTGGTAATTTTGATTGGCCATAATTTAACAGTTGCACCATAAGAGAGATATCCTTCACTCCATCCCGCATGGACAGTAAGCATCGGAATTGAGAGTTCTGTTCCCAAATGAAATTTGCGAGAAAAATCAATACTCGTATTCATTGGATGAATATCGGCTGAAAGTGTGTAATCGAAAATTCCAAAATCTTGCTTGTAAGCAACTCCAGAATTAATCAACATATCTTGCTTTGGAACTTCTCCAGTACCTTCTGTTTTATTAAATCTTGTCGAACCAATATCTAAAATAGAAAGTCCTGCCGTGAGAGTAGAAAATCCAGAGGAAGCCGTGTATTCAGCACCCACATCATAACCCCAAGCATCTCCTTTGGAGTACCCCAGAGCATCTTTGAGTGAATTAATATCAGTATTACCAGAATTAATTTTGTTCAAGATAGTCGTTCCAAATAAATCAAACTGATCTTGAATCCCCTGCCTGTTCATGTGCTTGACTGCAAAACCAAGTGCTAATCGATTACCGGCACTCGTTTGGGCCTTTGATCCTTTTACAGATTTAGAAGTAAAGGCACCCGAACCAATATTATGAGCAAAACCCATAACAAAACCACGGTCATAACGATAATTCACGTCAAGTTCTGGATTGGTGGCATTTCTTAAAACAAAACTCGATTTATTATTAGCAAAAAGAGTAAATGCAAAATGTGCCATTTTTAAAGTTGGAAAAATCCCGGCCTGTAAATAGATAGGCAAATCCATTATTCGATTAGCGATTTGTGGAGCTGCTCCAGCTCCTGAAGGAAAATTTTTAAATCGATCTAATTCTGACAAAGCATCAGTTAATCCAAAACTAGGATCAAGCAAGGTAAAGGATACTCCATTATTTCGACCAAGGACTGCTGGATTATAAAATAAACTAAACTCGTCATCGGCAATAGCGGTATAAGCATCTCCCATTAAAAGAGCGCGTGGACTTCTTGCGATGTAAGCTACTTCTTGAGCATCAACTTTTATATTATAAAAAAGACTTATAAATATTAATCCCAACATCTTTTTTATCATTGAATCAGCGCCTCGAAAATCATTGCAAAGTACGATTCAACAGTGGCAACAGTAATAGCCGGATCATTTTCACAATTGTATTGGCTTGTTACAATCGCAACTGCACCAATCGCTGGATAGGCTATGACCATGTCTGATTTTAAATCAGTTATAGTCGCCGTTAAAGAAGAAATTGTTGCAAGGTCTCCTCCGCCAGCGGAAGCGACGACACTCGGTAAGATATCGAGAATACCATTTACTAAAACAATTCCCTGGCAAAGCCTTGTTCGTCTCAACGCTACTGATATTAGGGATGAATCTAATTGCGGATGAGATGAATTTATCACCTTACAAGCGCCCGGCATTCCCCCTAAGGCAGTTTGAATACCCCCTGGCGTATTTGAATAATCAGTAAAACAATTATTCGATCCACTTCCAGAGCCTTTAACACCAGTTGTTCCTGCATCCGCATAAATTTCCATGTATTTTCCCAACTGAGCAAACATCATAAAAAGTATTTGTGAATTAAGATCTGCTGCTTGATTGGCAGTAAAATATTTTGCTCGTTCAACAGAAGTTGGTTCAGTTGATGTTGAAAATCCTCCAGCATACAAAAGAACATCTATTCCTGTTTGCAGATCTTTGAAGTTAGAATCATTCGCTAAACTTCCTGAAACAGCTAACTGAGAAGTTGTATATTTGGTTGCTCCTCCCAGTGGAGCAGGTGTTGCAGAAATCCCAATATCAGAAGCAAAAAAAGTGACTACTGAAAATTTAGCTCGGCATGCATAGGCTGAAGCTAGAGTTTTTAAATAATGAGCATCATGGACCTGGCGCCCATTGGCCTCTAAGATATCAATGGCCTCCTGACAGTTTCCTTTGCTTAAAGAAATATTCGCGCTTAAAACGGCAGACATAGTTTTTTCGTCCGCTGTTTTTCCACAAGAAAAAAGCAAATTTAATGAAAGAAAAAAAACTAAACATTTAAGCATAGGAAAAGGACTCCTTCTCTCTATTATGCCTATAGATTTTAACCTTGGTATAAGGGGAAAATTCCCCCTAGCAAGTGATTTGCTTAAGCGTCTTTATGAGGTATTGCACTCAGGAATTGAACTATCTTATCCATTGCTTCAGAAAAGGCTTCCTTGTGCAAAACGAGACTCAAGCGAGCGGAATTAGTCATACCGAAATCTGTTCCTGGAACAATAACCACACCCAGCTCATTCAACATATCTTCACATATCTGAACAGAATAGTCAGTTTTGTCCTTGCGATTTTCGGCATACCTCTCAAATACTGGAGTCTGAGAAAAGTCGATCATATAATAAAAAGCAGAGACTGGCTGATACCAGCACTTCATCATATGTGCTTCTTTTAATTTTTCTTTAATGACATTAGCGTTATCGCGCAAGTGATTTTTTACTGGAACTAAAAACTGCGATGAACTTGAAAAATCATAATTCATCATGGCCCTTTGAACCAAAGAATTTGCACTTGATGTAAGCTGTCCTTGGAGATTTTCAATTCCTTTTAAAATATTTTTGGGCCCTACACAATAACCAATTCTCAGCCCTGTGCTGGCGAATGCTTTGGAAATTCCATCGACTATAATTGTGCGCTTTAAAAGTTCCGGATGTTTCTGATAAAAATAAGTAGGTCTTGGATCATAATAACAAACTTCAAAATAAATTTCATCACTGATGACACTTACGTGAGGGTTCTCTAAAAGTAGTTCTGCAAATTCTTGCATCCACTCATCTGAATAATGAATTCCAGCTGGGTTGTTGGGACTATTGATTATAATTGCTTTAGTTTTTTCTGAAATAGCTTTTCTGATCTCTGCAAGCGGCGGAGTAAAAACATCGAAGATATTCGAAGTCACAATGACAGGAATTCCTCGGCAAAATTTAATCATTTCAGGATAAGAAATCCAGTAAGGAGCGATGATAATAACTTCATCACCTGGGTCAATTATCGCGCCTAAAATATTTGAGATAGAATGTTTCGCTCCATTAGAAATGACACAATCAAATTCTTCATCAAGACTTTTGAAATTAATCTCGCGAGTAGTTTCGATGTGCTCTATTATTTTTTTTCTTAGATCAACAAATCCTGCAACAGGACTGTATTGATAAGATTTTAAAAAATCTAATTCAGATCTTACAGCATCGATAAAAGCTTGAGGTGGTCTAAATGGAAGTTGTCCAGCGGTAAGATTGTAAACTTGTTTGCCAGATTCAGCGAGCTCCATAGCTTTTGAATTAAGCTTCAACGTTACACTCTCTGCCATACCTTTGACTCGTGAGCTTAGCTCCATACTTTCTCCCGCATGATTTTAGTCTTAGTTATTATTTCATTAAATTTTAAGATTGTGGAAAAATTGTCACGTAGATATAGTTTTCACCTTGTTCAAAAATCTTTTCGGCCGATAATCCAAGTTCGCTCCAGGTCGAATGTGGAAGTCCTTTTTTAGGATCAGATTCAATCCAAAGTTGACCAAAATACCAAGACTCTTCAGTGAGGAATTTGATGATATTAAAATATATATCTTTAATCGAATAAGGCGGATCGAGAAAAATAATGGTTTCTTTCTTTGCTTCATCATCAAATTTTTCATAAATACTTCGGAAGTGTTTAATGAATTTTTCAGCTGTTGTATGGCTACAAACGATGCGCCCGCTTGTTTTGTGCTGGTTTTTAACGATAAAATTCTCGCGATTTTCGTCAAGAGTTTTTAGAACATGCTTACTTACTTCATTCAAGTAAACGAGATCCGCACCTCTTGACCAAGCCTCAAACCCCATTGCACCAGAACCTGAACATAAATCAACAAATACAGCTCCATCGAGCTGTTGATAATAGTCATATATCCTTCGTCTTAACATTACAGAAGTTGGACGGATGGTATCACCCTTGGGAACTGAAAGAAATTGGCCTCGAGCAAATCCTCCAAGGATTTTTATACTCACTAACCTCTCCTAAAAAAAGAGTTACGCTGATTTCTTTTTAGAGGTAGGAGCTGAAGACGTCAAAGGAATTGTAAAGCTCACGCCGTTTTCCATTTTAACAATGCATCCAACTTCTTGGTTAATAGAAAGTTCAACTCCATTCATTGTGACAACTAAACCGTTAACTGGATCGATTGTTAATTTCGCACTTTCATCGCCGATTTTAAAACCGAGATCCAAATTCATTTGACCATGGGCCTTAAATGAAATCTCTGAACTCGATGTATTCTCTGTAGAAGGTTTTAGTTCTGGTTCTAATTTTTTTTCAAAAGTTAATACTGCTGCCGGAGTCTCTACAACAGGAGCTGCACTCGTTGTTTGGATCATTTCTATTTCGTGATCAATTTCATCTTGAAGATTTGCTTTCTTTACTGGAGCAATTATAGGATCAGTGCCCATCATTGGTTCACCTTCTAATTCTTTTTCTAAATTTTCGATTTCAGATATGATATCTTGCAATTCTGCTTCATTGAAATTGCTTTCAATTTCAGTTACTGCTGTATCTTCCGTAGACATGTCCACATCATTTAAAATTTCGTCCACTTCATCAAAAATATCACTCATAAAAGCCCCTAGTTTAGACACGGGAAGTCGAAAAGCTTTGAGCCTTTCTCTTCAACCTATCGACGACGCGTGGACAATTCTTTAGTGGTTTCTTATTTTCTAATAATTACTGATACTTGAAGCGAAAAAAAGTGCAATTTTTGCGTTTTTTTAAGTGACTTCGCGATGGCCGTACGTCACTATTTTATCCTCATTAACTTATAGTTTTAGTTGGTCTTTTAAGGATTAAAAGTTGGATCATTTCGGCAATAGCAAACCTAAATTTTGGGGAAGCGGCGACAATGGCAGTGCTCTCACTATTTCATCAGCGGAATTCGCAGCAGATGAGACTAGTGCTGTAGAGCAAGTTTTCGCACGCCCATTTAATCCCTCAGAATTTTTTATTCCAGGATGGAAAGGTGAAGGCTTAATCACAGCTTCTGCTATCGTTATTAAAAATTCTCTAAACAATCTCTCTATCGATGCATTAGCGTTGTTTAAAAAATCTTGCTCAACAAATAAATCGATGAAGCTTCAAACCTATAATGAGTTTATGCATTTTGCTGATTATGCAAAACTCGACAAATCACTTCTCGGCCAACAAAATGATTTCTGGCTGCACATGCAAGATGAGACTTCTCCTCTGAAAAAACATTTAGATGACTTCGTAAAAATTCATTGTTTCAGGGCTGTCGCTATTTATCTTTTTAGAATTAAATTTATCTTGGATCTAGGCAAAGAACAAAACCTTGCCATGACAGAAGATATTCTTTTAAACCCACTGTCGTTCTTAGGGAAAATCTTTAAAAAAGATAGCTCTACCGAATTGATGTGCGAGTCCCTGCAAATCAATCAATTTAGCTGGTACCGTCCATCAAGTGAATATAAAGAGTCGCTATTAAAACTTAAAGACGCTTTTGAGAACATCACTCTGACCGAATTAATTAAACTCATCTCAACTCCTAAAGATGACCAAATTTATTCCATTAGAAATTATTCTCATTCTCTTTCTCATTTATCTTTTGGTCTATTGGTAAATGAACTTTTAATAAAACTTCCAACTTGGTTAAACCCTAGTAGCAAATCCAAAACTCTAAACTCTCAAAAAGTTTGCTTGTTGCCAAAAACAATCAATACGCGCTTTATTGGAAACCATGTCTCTTCTTTTGCACTTTCTCATTGGTTAGCTCAAGAAACGAATATCAAAATATCCCAATGGAATAATTTAATTTGCCCAGAATTTGAAGGATTAGAATTCATCGACGGACAATTCTTAAAGATATGTCAGGAATTGCAATTTTTGAGTTTCTTAACTCGAGTTGCGGTTGAACATAAATATGAAATAATCCCATTTATTTGCAAAATTATGCGTGAGAAGTATCACAACAACAGCGATGAATCAGGTGGATCGCAAGTTTCTTTGTTTAATCTAGGAAATCTAGTTAATACTGAAACTCTCTATCATCGCATAGTGCTTAACTTAACAGATTTACCTAAAAACAACCCCCATCACTTTTTAGTGCAACAAATTCTTGGTCAGTCTGATAAATTAAAAAAAGATGGAATGATTTTTGTATTCACCAATCAAAAGCTTTTTGTTCCTAGCCAAAGTGATCGAGTTGAACAACTCTTGAAAGATTTTAAAGTTGAAGCTTGTTTTAACTTAGAGGAACTTAAGGGCAAAGGAGAAATTGCTCACTTTATTTACGTACTAACAAAAAGAGCTGCTGCGCCTAAAAGCAATAAGCATCTTTTTGAAATGAACAAGACAATAAAAGAATCATGTCTTTCATTTGAATTTAAAGGAGTGCTGTCGCGCTTTAATAAATTTAATAAACTCGTTGAAGAGCTTCAACATTTTACTCGTCATAAAAATCCAATCACGACTCCTATTTATATAAATGAAATTGAAAAAAATATAAGCTTCGAATTTCATCAAGACGCTATTATAGAAGGCAAGATGGTTTCTTCTGTTTCCACAAAAGAAAATGGCCATCTACCTCATCCTAGCTTCTTTAAAAACCTAACTAAATCATGCACGTCTCTTGAATCATTCTTTCACATTGATCAGATCACTCAAGATGATTACCAAGCAATGAAGAAGTCTGTTGCTTCAGAGCTTCTAGGGCTCAAAATTGGACCAGAAAAACAATACCCCCTCCTTTTAATTATCAATCAAACTGATCCGATGAACGTTAAAATAGAACTTACGACTACAGATAGCTACAGAGCAAAAGTAGAACAATACGGAACGGCTTTCTTTTATTACTTTGGTCTTATCCCAAAAAATCAGGTCATAAACTTAAACGTATTTAGAGAGTTCTTTACTTCCGTTTTAGGTCATCAGATTATTCAACTTCAACTCTCTGATGGACCAACTAAGTTAAAAGCGAAATTAAAGTCTATGCTCATTCCAAGCTTTTTCGCCAAAACGCAAATGATGGAAGCAGCGGTAAAAGAGAAATTTGCATTATTAGATTTTGATGCCCGTGATTTAAAAACACATCACCCAGCGGAACTGCAAGCCCAATTTGAAAAAGTAAAAGCTGATTTCCACCAATATGCAGAGCTTAATCCTTGGCATTTGTTAGGACTTCTCTCACATTTTAAATTACAAGTTCAATCGACTCTATCTGATTTTGATCAGTCGAGACCCAATACTTTTAACTTTGATAATCCATTCATAAGCGAAGCCTTAGTAAAATTAAAAACCTTTGCTATTTATCCGAATAACCCTGATGTTTATATCGATTACAAAATTAAAACACATCAGGAACTGCAGCTCCCATTAACTTCTTTGCAAATTAAAAACACTGAAGAAAGCTCTGTTCTGCAGTTTAAATTTCAAGACAAAGATATTGTTCATTTACATTCATCAAGCACAATGAATCACTTTATTAAGTTTATTCTTCAAAATGCGACTGGTGTGAAAATTGCTGATCTTTTACTCAATCTAAAAGTTCCAACAATTCAAGAGCTAGAAGTTGTTACTAACAATGTTGAGCAAATTAAAATTGCAAAAGCTCTGCTTCTCAAAGAAACAGAGGATTTGATTTCAAATATTCTTAGAACTCAAATTTCAAAATAATTTTATTAGTTAATGATTGAATTATTTTGCGAGTTTAAAGTCGCAAGAATTTCTTTTTTGCTGCCGATTTTAAGATCAACTAAGCGAGTTGAATTCTCTCCACCTTTGAAGATAATTTTCACTCGTCCGCCAATAATATTTCCATTTTGATTAAGCTTATTATCCAACTGAATCTTGGCATGGACTTCTTCAAGAAGTGATTGACAAATTTGTAGATCTACATCAAGAGCTTTGGTTGAGCTAGAAATTCCTACTCTACTTTTTAAAATCTCTTCATCGAATCCCAGACCAGAGTGAATCATATCGAAGGCTACAATATCCCCTAACCGGTGTGCAAAAATAGATATCGTTTTCTCACCTATTTCAGAATGTGTTGAATTAATAGCATAATTAATTAAGTGATAAAGGATTTGCTCAAGTTCTTCAGCTCTTCCTTTAATGGTAAGATTTTCAGGAATTTTTACGTCTAGCTGAATCCCTTGAGAAAACAATTTTTCAGCTAAAAGATCAATAGTGCTCGAACTCATTTGTTCTAAATTCAAATCGAATAACATTTTTTCCTCTATAATATCTGCGGCTACACCAATGTTATCATCGTTCCAAATTTTATCAATCTTCTCCTTAACCGCTTCAAGTGATTGTGGACCAATGGGAGTAACTAATCCCTCTAGAGAAAAATTGTTTTTATTTTTAATTATTTTTCCCATTGATTGTTCTGCGTGATAATTAGAAAAAAGTTTCGAACAATTTATCAGACCATTTTGTTCAAGTGCTGTTCGGATAATTTCCCCCACCTTCACACTTACAACTCCATCGTGGTCCATCAACTCTGCTTGTGCTTCTTTTTCACGAGCAAGATTAGAAAGACGGCGGCGAGTTGTGCTCATAAATTCTGAAATCATTAAGAAGACCAGAAATGTAGCTGATACATAGAAAAAGGTTTTCTCTTTATTAAGAGAATTTGATATTTCTGTTTTGTACTGATCACTGGCCTCTAATATCTCATCTTTTGTTGTTTCAATTTTCTCAAATCTTGCTCCGACATCTCGCTCTTCACCATCTCTGGCAATACTACGTGCCCCTGTTGGAGAGAGAATATCTTCATGAAACCAATGAACATTGGAAGCTAGAGTGCTGAGTTTTTTTGCGACTTGAGAGAGTTCAGTTTTAAAGCTGTCTTCAACATTTAAAATTCCTTCTGCGAAACATTCTTCTGTTAAATTTTGAAAATTTTGTGTGAGGTAATTTGAAGTCGTATCGGCCAACATTTTAGCAGTGTAAGTTTGATTGACTCTTGCAAAACAAGTTTGCATTCCACTTTCAAAATTAGTTAATCGCTTAATACGAGTTGAATTTTCTTGAATATTATAAGTAATACCTACTAGGGCCGACAGAAGAAAGAGTCCGGCAATGCTTCTTTTGCTTTCTAATAAATTTGTAATCTGCTTCATAGGTTTTGCAATCCTTGCAATAGTTTTGCGCCATAAAAGTTATGGGTAATGACGCTACTTTAAGTGTACATTTGTAAGCATCAGGGTCAAGATTGGGTCAAAAATTCCTGGCTTTTACCTATAATTTCCGCCCTGGCCAATGTATCATACTGAAATGATCAGAAACGTTGAGAATAAGTTCAATTTTTTGGCCTCTCTAGTTGCCGCCATTCTCTTTCATTTGGTGATCCTTCTTTTTGTTAAAAAAAGTACTCTTCAATTCAATATTGCAAGTCTAAATTCTTATCGTTCTTCTCCTATTAAAATTGATCGCATCCAATTAATTCGACCAGATGAGATACCGATGATGAAAAGAGTTGGTATAAAAAATGGAGCAAAAGATAAATATTTTAGACCTGATCACTTAAAAATCCCAAAGCTTGCTCCACTTAAAACTCCAGGTCTTTCTCTTTCAAATCTCACTCCAGATTTGCCTGCACCAAAAATGACAAAAAAACCTGAAGGAAAAGCTCAGGATAAATCCGCAAAAAATTCTGCTATAGTTGATACGATAGTTCGCCCTAATTTAGTGACCGATGAAGAACGTGGGCATTTTTATTTCAATCCCAAAAAAGAAAAGAAAATCGTTCAGAATCATGACCAAGACAGTTTAAAACAAGAAGCCTATAAAAATATCACTACAAGTAAGTCAAATCCTGTTGCTGATAAGATCTCGAATTTTGAAATACGCTATGAACGCCCAGAAGGAGTTTCAGAAGATGAACTCAATTCAGATGAAAAAGCTTATTACTCATTTTTCAAAAGATCTTATGCCAATTATCTCTCGAAGCTTTATGCAACTTACGACAAAGTCAGTGTGGAACGTCCGGGATTAGAAAAAGCATTTGAAGGAAAGCACTTATTGATTGGTAAAATCGATTACGATGAAAAGGGAAATATAGTGGCAATTAAAATTTTAAAGTCTTCTGAGAGTGATGATATTCATTATTTTTTTGAAGAGACTTTAAAACAATTAAATCTTCCTAATCCCCCCAAGAGTTTCGTTAAAAACAAAAAAGCATTTTCAACTTATTACCAAATTCAGATTAACTGACTGATAAAAAAATGAATTATATGCTAAGAGTTTCGGTCAGCCCGAAGTTATAGAAAAAGTTTAAGACAGATAAAGAGAGCGAATGCAAAAACATAAGTTTTAAGCATTGTTTTAGAAGCCAAATTTTTCAAAAATTCCACGCCCATACTATCAATGAAACGTATTCCTTTTTTCATATTACGCTTTAGCATAATGCGCTCATTTAAATTCATTACTTTAAAAAGCTCACTAACTTCACGTTCAAAAGATTGGCGCAAATCTCTATCCATTGCGACCTTAGGTATAAAAATTTGTGCTGCCAAGGTTTTCATTTGGAATTTTTTAAATTCTTCTGCACAAACAGGGCATACTTCAACATGCTTACTCATACGTTTATAGGCTTCTTCTTTTTTGGGCGTATCTAGAAGTGTATAAATATGCTTTGTGTGAACGCAATGTCTTGCTGGGATTTTTTCGTAATTTAATTCTTGTGGCACCTAGGCGACTCCTCCATTTTCCAATTCATCAAATAATTCATGATTGGGAATAAGCTCAGTCATTTTGAGTCTTGCAGAATAAAGATGAGATAAAATCTCAGCTCTGCTTCCACATGCAATGAACTCAATCTGGTCTAATTCAAGTCCTGCTTTCTCTTTAAGATAAAGCATGGCTTTTTCATCAAACTCTAATGAAAAGAATCCACCATTTTGTTCGACATCCGAAAAACTCATTTTGAGCTGTTGGTATCTCTTTTTCGAAAGTTCATAAACTATTTTTAATAGGTGTAACTTTGTTTCATCTAATAGATTTCGGACTATTTTGTTTTTTGTCAGCGCCATTTTTTCGACGAGTGGTTTTTTTTGAATTAAAAAAGACTGCACACAATCAATCATCAATTGCGATGCTTGTAAGTCGTCAGGTATTAAAACATAAGCAAAGCTGTAGAGTTCTGGGCTTAAATTTTGGATGAATTTTTGTAGTTCTTCGGTTTTCATTGGCTCTTTTAAACTTAATCATTCCTCGATTAGTTATTATTATTCTACACCATTCCCTCAAATGAATTCAACTAGTGGCCACTATGTCATTTCAGACACTTAGCTTTAAAACAGATCAAGAAATAATTAATTTCAAGAATTTTACCAAATCAGTCGATTAGCTTGAAGAGAAAGATTAGCCCCTTCTCTTTTTAAAAAGGTTTAGTTATGAAGAATTATCAAAAAATTTCAGCGATTATAATGATGATGAGTGCAATCTCAGCCTGTACTGTAAAACAGACGTCGTCTAAAACGACATCATCAACTAGCACATCAACGAGTGGAACTTCGGGAAGCACAACAACAACAACAACACCTCCCACAACTACAACAACCACAGGCGGAATTTCTTGTGATGGTGTTTATCATGATGGAGCAACTCGCTGTTACTATAAAAATATTCCAACCATAATGGCCAGTGGTGGAACTTCCGGACAAACCTGGTGGTCTTCTACTAACTTCATTGCAAGTTCAGGAAATTCACCCAATCAATTTTCTTCGGATGCTACTTTTAACGTAAGAATAATTCCACGAACACCAGTTGCAAATGCAACTTCAACATTTGGAAAAGTATGTAGTGCTTCTAGAATGTATGCGACGAAAGTAAAAGTTCAATTAATGTTACATAAAAGTGGAGTCAGCGTTGGAGAAACGGCTACTTTAAGTTCAACAATCGGAGCTGCTTCGAACGTATATCATTTTTCTGTTCCTGCAACATCTGCTCCATTGGTATTAGAAGTTGTAAACGTACAATCAGATTCAAGATGCACGGGAATGTATGGGACAAATTTAAGTGGATGTGCGACTAATCCTTATTATGATATTCCTATCAATACTGCTGGACCAACTGAGTGTGTCGGTTTTGATATTCAATACTCAACAGATGAAACATACGACTTGCCTGGTACTGCTGCGAATTAATCAGAATGAAGATGTAAACGAAATTTTAACAAACTTTAATTTTATATCAAGGATAGATGGATCAAAAGCTTCTTAATTTTAAAGTAGTTTTATTAATTCGTGCGCGAGATTTTTCTTATGAGCGAAACTAACTTCCACTAATAAACCAGGACATGTGATATTGATTTCAGAGACATGATCTCCCATAATATCAAAGGCAACCCAGTCTACTCCATCACGCAATAGTTCCGAACAAATGCGATTACATTCATCCTTTATTGAACTGGATAGTTCGATAGCATGAAAGTCAGCCCCCTGAGCAATATTGGCTAAAAACTCTCCAGTTTTCGGAACTTTTAAAATTGAGCCGAGCTCGATTCCTTTAAAATACAGAGAACGTATTTCACCATTCATTACTTCTTTGCAAAAAGGTTGAGCTACGACTGGTCCATTATTTTCTTGAACCTTCGCTTCGAATTTTTCTCGCAAATCAGATCTATCAAGAGTGATTTTCTCTACTCCAATGCCTTGAAAAAGATCCAAAGGTTTTAATATCAACTCAACATGCTTTTCTTTTTTCATGAGAGAAGCAAAATTTAAAAATTCATTTGCACTACTTCCTACATAAGTGGGCAGTGAAGAAGGCTGAGCATAGGCATGAAGCTTTTCATTAAATTTTAATATTCCATCTGGAGAATTGACTACGCGAATCCCCTTTTCTTGATAAAAACGCAACATCCATAGATAGCGTAAATAACGAGCATCAAAAGGTGGATCAATTCTCATATGAATAATATCTTCAATTGATACTGGCTGCAGGCTAACATTCCCCAATTGAAAAGATTTTAAGTAACATCCATCTTCATAAAACTCTGAAGCAAAATCGTAAACTTGAAATTCTGGAGTAAGTTTGTTGCTTAAGTAAAAATCCTTTTCAAAAAGCAAAAAAACTGGAATTCCCATCGCTTTCATTGTTGTTGCTAACATGAGAGTACTGTCTTTTTTAGGATTTAATTTTTCTATTGGATCGATAAAGAGAATATGCTTCATGGACGTACCTTTTATCTAAAGAGGTACAACGAAAAGTCAGATACCTCTGATTGATTTTTATAATCTTCATACTTTTTAGTAATAAAATTATAATAGCCTTTTAAGTTTAGCCCAAGTTTCTTCTGGAGTCCTTCGAGATCATCAGATTTTTTTTCATACGTAAGAAATGCTGCAAAGCTTGCATTATTCCATTGCCTCTGGATTGGAAAGCAGGCCTTTGGTGCAACATTAAGTTCCTGACATTTTTTAAGAATCTCTGGTTTAAATCTCTTGTCCATAAATTCATTCAAAATAACATCGGCATCTTCTTTATTTTTTGGAAGTAATTGGTGATACAAATCTTGCAGCTCAGTAGTTAAATTAACAACAGACTTTCTTACTGCTTTATCTTCTATTTCTTCTTTTTGCTGAATCTTTAGATATTCAAGTTGATTAGTATTTTTAAAATATTCTTCCATCATTTCCTTGGCAAAATAATTTGCCAAATTTTCATTGAGCTCTACCTGATTATTAACAAAAAAAATCGTATGAAATAATTCATGAAAAATAAGTTCTGCTAATTCATAATCTGAATAATGGAAAA
The DNA here is from genome assembly GCA_947446575.1 of Bacteriovoracaceae bacterium. Classification (GTDB taxonomy): domain Bacteria; phylum Bdellovibrionota; class Bacteriovoracia; order Bacteriovoracales; family Bacteriovoracaceae; genus Bacteriovorax. The sequence continues at coordinate 71,304 of CANFHC010000001.1, forward strand.
ATGAAGAAAGGATGGTATCAGTAAAGTAACCCAACGTTGAATAAGCATAAACGGGGCGAACCCAAGTTACCAATTCCTCAGCTTCTTTTGATTTGGCAAAATCGCGAGCAGAGGCAAGGTTAAAAAATCCTAAATAAGGAAAACAACCCATAATAGGAAAACAAGTTTCAATTGCTTTGATTTCTGAAAACGATGAGGCAACGACTAAATACGTAACGGCCTTATTCTGGAGCATGGTTGTCTGGGAATAGATGGAAGTCTCTTTTTTACCCCAGTATTTGTAAAAATACTTTTTTAGCTCCTGAATTTTTTTAATTTTTTCTTTTTGATCTTTAGTAACGCGAACACTTTTGAGCATTTCATTATTATCTCGAGCACGAGATTGTAGCGAAATTTGCCCTACACTTTGCTCATAAAGATAATCAAATTTTGCACAACTAATGATGTTGGAGCATACCAGTAGCAGAACCAAATATTTTAGAAAATCCATGAAAATCCGACTAAGTATTTTATATTATCTTTTGCTTTATTATATTCAAAAGCTGGAAAGAGTGTTCGCACTGAACCCTTTAGCGAGAATCTCTCTGTTAATTTTATTTGTAAACTGAAAGATCCAAACACTGAGTTATAGACCTGCTTTGTTTCGGATAAGTTATATACTTTATGGGCATTATTGGTCGTATCTTCTGTTGTTATATCTCCAGACGAAGTGACAAATTCTCTCGCATATCCAACACTAATAACAGGAACAATTCTTGAGCCTCTTCCCGCGAGCATTTGTTTTATTCCCATTCCATAAACATTAGTCTTCACCCTATTTTGTTGAGCAACAACATCCAGATTTGTCCCGACTGTATAGCGGTCATTTTGAGAAGTTATGTCTTGAGTATTGGATACATTTAAATCGATAGCGGTTAAATCAAAAATATAACTAGAAAGGCCTACCGAATAATTTCTGCTCACCACGGAATTCTGCCGATTGGCCCCATAGATTTGACGGTCATACCCAAAATCAAAATCAAACTCAAACACGGCCATGCTTTTGATAGGAAATATCAATATTAGGAGAATTAAAAACTTGAGATTCTTCACAGTCACCTCGACTGCTACTATTCTATCAATTGTGAGGGGAGAAAAAACGAAGGGGGAAGAAATTCCCCCTTTACTATAGTTCTTTTATTGTATTGTTGATGGAGCTCTACGACCAAGATCTTGGATTAGCTCGGCTTGAGTCGAAAGAGCAGTTGCCGATATGATTTTTACGTCTACCCAATGCCATTTGAAATCTATTTCAGTATTTTCCGGAACAAAGTGGACAATTCTGTTACAGTTTGTGCGACCCTTCCATTTTTTTATCCCCCCCATATTTCCATCGCTATCAACAAGCACGCGATAAGTTTTTCCGATCATCGTCTGGTGAATTTTATCTTGGATTTTTAATTGATGGGCTTGAATTTCACGAAGTCTTTCCCCTTTTACGTCATTAGGAAGATTATCTTCCATTTTTTCCGCTCGAGTTTTAGCCCTTGGTGAATAAACATATGAATAAATAAAATCAAACTGGGCTTTATCCAAAAGATCGATTGTTTCTTTGTGCTCTTCTTCTGTTTCATTAACAAAACCGGCGATGATATCTGTCGAAAGAACGATTTCAGGTTGAGCTGCTCGCAATTTTGTCAATAATCCCAAATAATGCTCTGGTGTATATTCTCTATGCATTCTCTCTAGCACTGTTGCTGATCCGGATTGAACAGGTAAATGAAGATGCTTTGATAATTTTTTTGAACTTCCGTGAACTGCGATTAATTCGTCGCTGACATCATACGGATGTGATGTTGTATAGCGGATGATTTCAAGACCGTCGATTTTATCAAGCTCAGTAATAAGTTGAGCTAAACTTTCACCATTTTCTTTTCCATATGAGTTTACGTTTTGTCCTAAAAGTGTGACTTCTTGAATCCCTTGGTACTTCACAAGCTTTCTTACGTCTTCAACAACTTCGGCCATTAAACGTGATCTCTCTTTTCCGCGAGTATAAGGGACGATACAGTACGTACAATACTTATTGCAGCCTTTAATGATGTTTACGAATGCTTGTGGTGAGTCCCCAGAGACTTTTGTTTCGATTGAAAAATTCTCACTTCGATCCCAAGAATTGATCGTAAACTTACTGTCACCGGCATAAACACGAAAGACCATATCGTTGATCGTATCAATAACATCAGTTCCGAAAGCAAAGTCTAAATGTTTATACTTTTTTACTAATTCCTTACCTTCAGTTTGGGCCACACAACCGCCAATCCCAACAACTAGGCCACCTTTTTTCTTTTTTGCATGCTTAATCTCACCTAATTGCGAATAAAATTTATTATTCGAAAGGTCTCGGACCGCACATGTATTAAATAGGACCAGATCAGCCTCATCTAATTCTTCTGTTTTTTGAAAATTGAGATCTTGAAGATGGGCCGCGATTCGGTCTGAATCGTGATAGTTCATCTGACAGCCAAATGTTTTCATCCAGACTTTGCGCGGAGGAAAAGCGAGATCACCCATGACTACTGTTTTTTCACCTGTTACTGGATCGATGATAGTTTGTTCGCGAGGACCATCGCCTCTTGTACCTAGACCTGTTGCCATAAGATTACCCTGTTAAAAAGCCTTATTGCCTAACGTTTTGAATGTGGGGGGAAGTTAACAGGATGGTGGCCAGAAGTAAACGGATTGGAAAAATTACATTGAGATTGAACCCCTAAAATAAAAAAGGGACCTCGAAAGGTCCCTTTTTTAACTAGGTCGCTTAATAAATTAAGCTTTCTTAGCAGCTTTTTTTGTAGCTTTTTTAGCTACTTTTTTCGTAGCTTTTTTAGCTACTTTTTTAGCAGCTTTTTTAGCTACTTTTTTCGTAGCTTTTTTAGCTACTGCTTTCTTAGCTACTTTTTTAGTAGCTTTCTTCTTAGTTGTTGTTGCTTTTTTAACAGCCATAAATTCCTCCAAAAGTTTTTATTCTTTTTTTAAGAATAAACATTTTTTTATTTTCGTGCAAACAAAAAATTACATCTTTGATTTATTTTTCGTATTTTTTTTTTATTCCTTTAACTTTTTTTTTCATCAAATCGATCTTTCTGCTCATTTCATGGCTTCTTTTATCTCTATTGAAAGCTCTGAAATGCTTTATTCATCGATGTTTCAGCCGTTTTCCACGTCTCTAAATTATTTTAAAAATTATTTTTCATGAAGATCTCAAAGCCCGCTCATGGCGGGCAAAATAATTTTAAATAATCTACTTTGGAGGTAAAAAAATGCCTAATTTGGGAAATTGAAGTCGATTTTTTGGTTAATTTCATCAAATGAGACCACTACAACACCACCTTTTTCTAATTTTCCAAAAAGAATTTCGTGCGAAAGTGGCTTCTTGATCTCAGTATCGATGATTCGAGCGAGTGGTCTGGCACCCATTTGAGGATCAAATCCAATTTTTGCGAGATGAAGTCGTGCAGATTCAGAAATTTTCAGCTCAACATTCTTTTGTGAGAGCAATGTTTCGAGTTGGATGATGAATTTATCGACGATTTTTAGGATCTGTTCATCTCCAAGCTTGTTGAAATGAACAATTGCATCCAATCTATTTCTAAATTCTGGCGTAAAGAAGTTCTTAATCGATTGATCGCGCTTAAAAGTTTGAGAATTGGCTTCTTTGTTGATTCCAATTGAACCAGATTCCATTTCTTTAGCACCTGCATTTGATGTCATAATAATGACAACATTTCTAAAATCAGAAGATCGACCATGCGAATCTGTTAGCGTTCCATGATCCATTATTTGCAATAAAATATTAAAGATATCAGGATGAGCTTTCTCTATTTCATCCAACAATAATACGGCATGCGGATGTTTCTTCATTACATCAGTCAGTAATCCTCCGCCTTCGTGCCCAACATAACCTGGAGGAGCGCCAATTAATTTTGCCACTGAATGCTTCTCCATGTACTCCGACATATCAAAGCGTTCAAGATGAACTCCCATTTCACGAGCAAGCTGTTTTGCTAATTCCGTTTTTCCCACACCAGTGGGCCCTGTGAAAAGAAAAGATCCGATGGGCTTATGCTCATGCCCTAAGCCTGATCTCGATAGTAAAATGGCATCGGCAACCTTATCAACTGCATCGTCTTGACCGAAAATCAAAAGACGTAAATTAGATTTTAATCCCTTTAATTTTTCTCTTTCATCACTATGAACAGACATTTTGGGAATCTTGGCCATGGCCGCAACAATTGTTTCAACATCTTTTTTTGTTACGTTTGAATGACGCTTGGATTCCGGCATAATCCTTATCATTGCACCGACTTCATCCATAATATCGATAGATTTATCTGGGTTTTTTCTATCCGTAATATGTTTATTCCCCAAATCGACCATGAGCTTTACGATCGAGTTAGAATATTTAACGGTATGGTGATCTTCAAACTTTGAGCGCAAGCCTAAAAGAATTTTATATGTATCTTCAAGTGTCGGTTCATTGACATCAACCTTTTGCATGCGGCGATTGAAGGCTGAATCTTTTTCTATGAATTTTCTATATTCTTCATACGTAGTACTTCCAATGCAGCGTAATTTTCCTGCACTTAAGGCCGGCTTTAATAAATTAGAAGCATCCATTGATCCGCCACTTGTTGCTCCGGCGCCCATGATCGTGTGAATTTCATCGATAAATAGAATTGCCTCACCAAGTCCTCTTTCATTATATGAAATCAGCTCTTTCATCACATTTTTTAATCTTTGCTCGAAATCACCACGGTATTTTGTACCCGCCAATAGGCTGGCGAGATCTAGGCTAAAAACAGTCGCATTTGTTAAAAGATCTGGGACTTCACCTTTTACAATTCTATAAGCGAGTCCTTCTGCGATTGCAGTTTTACCGACACCTGCTTCACCAACAAGAAGTGGATTATTTTTTCTTCTACGACTTAAGATTTGGGCCACACGTTCAATTTCTTCAGTTCGACCTATAATAGGATCAATGCGATTTTTTTCTACTTCTTGATTTAAATTCAAACAATATTCATCTAGTGCTGAGGCTGATTTTCCTCCGCTTTTTTCGGCACCCAATTCTTCTCGAATGCTTTCATTAACAGAAGCTTCACTATTGACCGGTTTATCTATTCCGTGTGCGATTAATTTAACAACATCGAATTTTTCCACTCCATGGGAAGCCAATAAGTAATTAACGTAACTTTCTTGCTCGTTAAAAAGAGCAACTAAGAGGTTCACTCCCATAATGTCTTTTTTGCCAGATGATTGAACGTGAATAGCGGCCCTTTGAATGACTCTTTGTAGAGTCATTGAAATTTCTGGTTGATAGTAAATGCCATTTTCACGAGCTAAATCACGTATACCAGAATCTTCAAATTGTCTTTTTGAAAGTTCTTCAATTTCTTCTTTTGAAAGAATACTAAAATGCGACTTGTCACTAATAAATATATTTAATTCAGCTTCCAATTTGGAAACATCAGCACCACAATGCTCCAAAATATTTCGCACTTCAGAGTCGGACAACATCGATTGAAACATGAGTTCAAGAGTAAGGTATTCATGTTGAAGCAAATTTGCTTTTACGATAGCTGAATTGATAATGAGTTCCAGACGTTTACTTTGCATAATTATTCCGGTTCGATCGAGCACATTAATGGATGAGTTTGTTCGCGGGCCAGACGCTCGACTTTTTTTGCCTTACTTTCAGCGATTTCAAAAGTATAAATTCCACAAAGACCAATTCCACTTTTATGAACTTCCATCATTATAGTTTCAGCCTCTTCGATCGATTTATGGAAAACTCCTTGGAGAATAAAAATGACAAATTCCATAGTGGTGTAATCATCATTATGTAAAAGAACTTTGTATTTTTTAGGAAGCTCAATTTTGGGTTTGATAATGGTGGAAGTTCCACCTTCATCCTCATGTTCATGATTATGGTTTTGATTCTTCATATGATTTTATTATCGCTCTTTTTTAATTAAAGACGCAAGAATTCTCTGAGAGCTGAGAGAAGTAGTCATCTGGTACGCTAACACCTGCTTTAAGTGAACACATAATATTGGTATTGTTCTTAGAAAATTCATAGTAGACCAATTCTTTTTTTGAATCATCGAAATACTCTATATAACAATCAGGAAATCCCAAAACATGTCCAAATTCGTGAGCAAGTACATGCTTATTCTCGTCAAATTCCAATGTAGTGCTTAAATAAACTAATCGGTTGTTATTGTCGGGGACATAAGAAATACCTTTAGATGTTGGAAGAATTTGAACTACACCTTCTCGATATTCTTTAACCAATTCTAGCTTTAAGGAAAAATTTTTGCTGTTCCATATATTCTCAACGCTACTGAGAAGCTCAACTAGGTAGTTGTGGTCAAATGCTCCTTCCCAAACTTGGATAGTCATTACCGTTTTTCCATTATCCTTTTGACATGCATATTTTTGATGTGGTGCTCGCAGCTTAAACAGCGGTAAAAATCGCTCTTGTTGGAATTTCTCATAGTATTTACTAACCATGGGACCTATAAGATTTTTTTTCTGATTAATCCGATATTCGTTCAGGCAATTCGCTTCTTTAGTGAAGGATTTACACAAATTTATCGTATTATCTCTGGTCCAACTCTCCTTATCTGGAGACATGCCAGAGTATTCATCATCATCACACTTTTCATTTTGATATTTTTTATAGCAAGCATGAGCAATATTAAGATAAGGACGGATATCATTCTTTTTCTTTTCGACTAATGCTCCAAATGAGCATTTTTGGTCTTCATACCTACGACTCTCATTATAGAGATGATATAAATTCTCACCATTTTCACTTAGATTTGGATCCACTTTAACTCGATCGTAAGCCTCTCCTAAGATCGCTTGTGACAAAATTAATGGATTTTCATAGTTATATGAACGAGGGCTAACAAAGAAAAAACTTTGCGGATATTTAGTATTTTGAAAGGTAAAGAGCGCTTTTATTTTTTGAGAAATTTCAGAATCATGAGGAGCTGCTTGTCCACATTGATTTTCCATCATTAAAAAAGAAAGATTCCTTTCTAGATTAGAAGCACCTTTTCTATTATTGACTTTCCCACAACCTGAAATCATTAACAACATCACTGATATGATAACTAGTGAGTGTCTAAACTTTAGGCTACTGTCGAATCTCGCAAGTGCTAACCTGTGAGTATCGTAAAAAACTTTCTTCATTTACTTATAGATTACAAAAAGAGTGCCAAAGTATAAGCCTTAGGATCAAGGCATTGGTTAGTTAACCATAGAGAATTTTCGGTGATGCTTTAATCATTGACGATGACCCAGGCCATTCTATGAAAAAAATCTTCAAGATAAAGTACTTAAAATAATCACTGCTAAATAGTAAAAAAAAAGCCGCATTAAAGCGGCTTTTTTAAAAAAATTTAAGCTACATCTTCATCTTCATGGTCCATCCAAGCGTCAGCTGGTTCTAAAATAACCACATCACTTTTTTCTCTGTGAATTTTATTGTATTTATCTTTTTTCTTGAAAGCTTGTTTTTCAATCTTATCAACCGCCATATCGATGCTGTGATAAAGATTATCAGAGTGGGCTGTCGCGTGATATTCACAATGAGGAGCATGGTAATAAAGTTCGGCGAAGTGCACACCGTTTTTCACATAACAAGACCATTTAATCGTTCCTTTATCGTGAAAAAATTTAGTCAGCTTCTCTGACGTTTCTTTAATTTTTTCATCAAGTGCAGGAGTGTGTTCTAAGTGCAAGAAAGATGTTGTAATTTTCATAAACGCCCTTGTCCTAAAAAGTTCTAGTTTTTTTCTTTTCGTTTTGATGATGGAAGAACTCCCAGCATCTCGCGATATTTAGTAACTGTTCTTCGAGCAACTGTTAGATTTTCTTTAGCTAAAATCTCGACTACTTTCTGATCTGATAATGGTTTCAGTGGGTTTTCAGCTTCAAAGATTGCTTTTATTTTCATCTTTAAAACTTCACTCGCAATATCAGCTCCACCATCCTTACCTCCAATGCCTGTATTAAAGAAATACTTAAGCTCAAACGTTCCAAGAGGTGTGTGCATATACTTATTGGTTGTCACCCGTGAAACAGTAGACTCATGCATTCCAATGTCATTCGCGACATCTTTTAGCACCATCGGTTTTAAATATTTGGGACCTTTTTTGAAAAATTCCTGTTGTTTGGCAACAATGGCCTTAGAAACTTTTTCAATGGTCTTTTGTCTATTTTGAATAGACTTAATTAACCACTCTGCTGAACGTAATTTTTCTTTCACAAACTCACTGGCTTCATCGGTTTTATGACCAGCTCCACGCTTAATCATTTCCTGATAAAGTTTTGAAATTTTTAAACGTGGAATTCCTTCGTCGTTTACTTGCACAACGAACTCTCCACTGACTTCAACTACAAAAATATCTGGTAAAATATAGTGAGTATCAGGTGTCGCAATCAAGCGCCCTGGTTTCGGGTGAAAGTTTTGAAGTAATAGTGAAGTTTTCTTCACTTGCTCAGAAGTTACACCTAAAGTTTTAGAAATTTTTTCAAAGTTTTTACTTTGTAAATCTTCCAAGTGATCTCTAATAATTTTTTCTAATAAAGGTGATCTCTCTTCTGCAATTCTTGCTTGAGCAAGTAAACATTCTTGAAGATTGATCGATCCACAACCTACGGGATCTAGTCTTTGAATGACTTCTAGTACATCGAAAGCATCTTCGCGAGAAAGCCCTGACTCAGCAATAAGTTCATCAAAATTGACTTCGAGGTATCCATCATCGTTTATATTTCCAATGATCAAATGAGCAAGTTTCCAATCGGCATCGCTCAATGTTTCCATTTTCAACTGCCACTCTAAATGCTCGGCAAGAGTCATCGATTTTGAAACAATATTTTCATATCCAGGCATTTCATCTGAATCAGATGATGGGCTCGCCATATTCGGCGCAGAAGAATTTGAATTGAATGAATCGGCGTACGAATCCCAGTCGAAATCATCTTTTTCTTTCATGAGAGGTGCTTCAGAAAAGTCATCTGAAGTAGCTTCACGATTTTCATCGCTAGCGGCCTCTACTTCACCAACGCCTTCGGCTTCCTCGAGCATGGGGTTTTCCACCATCTCTTCGGCAATCACGTTAGTCATCTCTAGGTGAGTAAGAGTTAGAAGCTTAATCGCTTGCTGCAATTGTGGTGTCATTGCAAGATTCTGCGTCTGCTTTAACCCTTGGGACATTTTCACGGCCATAGTCTTACCTTGTGCCTTCGAATTACATCCTGAATTCTTCTCCTAAGTAGAACTTCCTTGCTCTCTCGTCGTTAATTAATTCTTCTGGTTTTCCACTTACAAGTAACTCTCCACTATTCATGATGTACGCTCGATCAACAATTCCTAATGTCTCACGAACGTTGTGATCAGTGATTAGTACTCCAATATTCCGACTCTTCAATCCTTGTATCAAAGCTTGAATGTCGGAGACGGCCAGCGGATCTACTCCGGCAAAAGGCTCATCTAATAAAACAAATTTCGGTTCAAGTGCGAGCGCTCTTGCGATCTCTACTCTTCTGCGCTCCCCACCCGAAAGTGCCGCCCCTTTGGATTTTCTCACATGATTCAATTTAAAATCGTGAATCAGTGAATCCCTTAAATCTATTCTTTCACGGCGAGAGAGATCTCTATTTTCTAAAACCGCCATGATGTTTTCTTCAATCGAGAGGTCGCGAAATACAGAGGCTTCCTGTGGAAGATAACCAATACCGTTTAAAGCGCGCTTATGAATTGGTTGCTCTGTTACATCGAGATCATTTAACGTTATTGTTCCCTCGTCAGCTTTTACTAGACCCACCATCATATAAAATGAAGTTGTCTTTCCAGCACCGTTTGGACCTAAGAGTCCTACAATTTCACCTTGGCTAACTGATAAGCTCACACCTTTGACGACTGTTCTTCCGCCGTAGGTTTTTTTCAAATTTAAAGCTTCAAGCTTTGTTTGTTCCATATCCCTTCTAACCTATCCTTAGGTTTATTCTTAATATCTATTCTTTGTCTCTTTCAAGAGTAATGTTGGTGTTGGCATCATCGACTTCAACGGTTTCAACATTTTCTCTAATAATAATTCTATTCCCTTTAATCACATCTTTCTCCTGAAATACTTTCGGGAGACCTGTGAGTATAATCTTTTTATCACTAATAAGTCCTTCCAACTTTTCAGAAAATGCTTTTCTCATCAGAGGCTTTCCTTTCTGCAATAACCTCTCCTGTAATCTAACATCGTCATAAAGAGCATAATACTTGAGTCTTTTGTTATAGTTCTCTAAAAAGACTTCTCCTCTTGAGGCATTGGCCTCTAAGTTTTCTTTTTTAAAGGAAACATTCCCTTTCATTTCTGCAAGAGACTTTGGCACATCCATAGTTAAAAGATCTGTTTTAAAACTGATACTTTCTTCGTATTGCCGTTTTCTTAAAATCTTGCCATTCACATTGCCTTTGTACTCAAAAAATTGCTCTTTGGGTCTATAGATCGCAGAATTGGAATCGACCATTATTTGGTCACCGGTCTTTTCCACAGTGCTTAAAGTTTTTACATTATTGTTGGCGAATAAAACTTCTCCCTTGGCGAGAATTGAAATTTTATCTGCATTTAGATTTGTTGCATTCATTTTTATTTCAACAGCATTTTCTAAAAATATTTCTTTTTTCTTTAACAAGGCCCGTGAATTTTTTGCGTAAAAATAAATCGGCTCTAATGGTTCATTGTCTTTTTTATCATATCGATAAACAATTCCATTTGGATTAAAACCAATAACGACTCCATCCAATGAAGAAATACTCAATTCTTCTGAATCTAATTGTAAAAATGGTTGTGAGCTATCGACAGAGTAATAAGTCACATTTTTAAAATAACTCTCGTCTACTTGATCATGGGCCTGGCTATTTTGTGGTATCGCGTGTTCACTTCCGAAATTATCAAAATGACCAAAATACGAAATTAAACTTAGTCCCGCACAAGAACTAATAAATAAAAAAATAGTGGCATATTGACGTATTTTCAAAGCGTTTCCAAAAGTCATAAAGGGATATTTATGGACACCTTTCTTATCGTATTATAGCGCCCAAACTCTTATAATATTAAGCATTTATTTTTTCTGTTTTCATCCAACATTGCTTTACTAAGTCCTTGTATTTTTGTTACAGTTGACCCTATTCATCAAGTACTTTTTAAGCGGATTTAATCAAAGGATTATCAAGTGTCGTTAAAAGACCTGCAAAAGATCATCGACTCTGGCGTAAAACTCACGCCAATGATGGAGCAATACTTTCAAATTAAAAAAAATTATCCAGAAACTCTACTATTGTTTCGCATGGGAGATTTTTACGAAGTTTTTTTTGAAGATGCTAGAACGACTGCACGTATATTAAATATCACTCTTACTCATAGAGGAAAGATTGGTGACACTCCAATACCAATGGCTGGAATTCCTCATCATGCTGCTTCAGTTTATATTGATCGCATCACTAATCGCGGACTAAAAGTTGCGATCTGTGAACAAATTGAAGATCCAAAAGATGCAGTTGGAATCGTAAAACGTGGAGTCACGCAAGTAGTGAGTCCGGGAATGCCTTTTGATTTAGATAAAACTCAAGGTCATGATCACCGCTATATGGTTTCTAGTTTCAAAAAGAATGAGAATTATTTTTTAGTCGCGCTAGATTTTACGACTGGAGATTTCCGCGGATACAAGTACCAGAGTTTCGAAGAATACATTGAAGGTCTCCGTCTTTTGGCGCCTCGTGAATTTATAACTTTCATGGGGCAGTGGGACGATCAAAGCGATGTTGAGAGTCTACTCTCACATTACGGAGTTCTTAAAACACATTTAAGTGTTGAGTATTTCACTCCAAAATTTTCTGAAATTTATATTGAAAAACTTATTCCTGGATTTAAAAGAGATAAAATTTTAAAGCTTGATGAAGATATTCTATCTGCCATTGGTGCTCTCGCTTTTTATGTTTGCTCGACTCAACTGCTAGAGAGCTTCATGCACATCCGTCCTTTTAAAATGATTTCTAATGCTGGAACTATGAAGGTGACCCAACCGACACTAACTGGTTTAGAAATTCTGCCAAAGTCGAGAGAAACATACAAAGAATCTCTCTTGGGGTTTTTTGATAAAACAGAAACGGCAATGGGCGCGCGTTTACTTAAAGCACTTTTCTCTTCGCCACTTTATAATGAAAAAGAAATCAATGATCGTTTAAATATTATTGAAGCCCTTACTCAAAATGATTCTTTAATAAAAGATCAACGATCTGAGCTCGCTAAAATTCGCGATATCGAACGTATTTTAGCAAAAGTAGCTATGAACAAAGGCTCAGCTTCCGATCTAATCAATTTAGCCATTGCAACGAAAGCCTATATTGAATTGCTAACTCTGAGTAAATCATTGCCTTATAAAGCAGAATTATCTCCGACTGAAATTAAAAAACTTTCAGAACTTGCTAACAAGATTACAGATACGTTGAATGATGAAATTGGTGCAAGTCTTGAAAAAGGCAACTTGATTCGCGCAGGAGTTCATAGAGACCGCGACCGTTTAGCAAAACTTCACTTAAACGTTGGTGAAGAATTACTTAAAATGGAAACAAAGCTTCGATCTGATAGTGGGATTCAAAAACTACGAATCAAATCGAATAATGTGGCCGGATTTTTTATTGAAGTATCTAAAGGAAGCACGGTTAAAGTTCCCAAAAATTTCGAACGCAGACAAACTTTAGTGAACGCAGAAAGATATACGACTCCAGAGCTTACTCAACTAGAAAAAGAGACGATTACAGCTCAATCTAAATTAGAAAAATTAGAACGCGAAATATTTAAAGACTTAATCGCAACTGTTTATGAGTTACATTTGTCTATCATGACAATGTCAGGTCATATTGCTCTTGTTGATGCCTTCCAAAGTTTAGCGAGCATTGCTCTTCAAGAAGGTTTTACTCGTCCGCAAATTGAACCAAAAAAACAAATTCTCCATATAGAAAATGGCTTTCACCCTCTTATTAAATCTTTAATAAAAGATCAATTCGTCAGCCATGATTTACATTTAGATAGCAATGTTTATTTTGGTCTTATTACTGGTCCCAACATGGCGGGTAAAACGACAGTTATGAGAGAAGTCGCCATCATTCAATTGCTCGCGCAAATGGGATCATTTGTTCCGGCCAAAGTTGCTAAGCTTGGACTTTGTGATTTTCTGTTTAGCCGCCTTGGAGCAAGTGACGATATCTTAAAAGGTCAGTCAACATTCATGGTGGAGATGGCAGAAACTGCAGAAATTCTTCGCCACGCTACTAATAAATCACTCATTATTTTGGATGAAGTTGGAAGAGGAACATCAACGTATGATGGTCTCTCAATTGCTTGGGGGCTTGTTGAACATTTTATTGAAGAGACAAAGGCCCTTACACTTTTTGCAACTCACTATCACGAGCTTATTGATATCGCCGAAAAAAATCCAACAGCTAAAAACCTTACAGTGGAAACAGTTAACCACAAAGGGAATGTCCAATTTTTATACCGCTTAATTGAAAAACCTGCTTCTCAAAGTTTTGGTATTTATGTAGCAAACCTCGCAGGCCTTCCAAAGTCTGTTATCTTACGTTCTGAAGAAATTCTTCATCAACTAGAAACAAACCATACCCCAGTGGTGCTTGATCAAAAATCCTCTTTAACTAAGCATCCTAGTTCTCAACTTTGTTTTCTGGAGGATTTAAAGACAGAAGAAATTCCGACATACCTAAAAGTATTAGAAGAAGAAATTTCGAAACTTGATGTAATGAAAATGACTCCAATTGATGCTCTTTTGAAATTGAATCAATTGAAATTACAGTTAGAGCTTCACTAATCGGCAAAAATTGCCCACCAATAATACCTAAGTTTTTCCTCCCGGCATTCGATAAGTCTAATGTTGAATGCTCTGGAGGATTATATGTTTCAAACCAGCGATCTAGTAAAAAAACGAGTCTATGCTTTAACCATGGATTTTTTTATCGTTGTAGTGACTAACTATTTTCTCATGGCCTCATTCACCAACTTTTTAAAAACCATTTTCTTTTACTTACCTTTTCGGTCGCAATTATTTTTAATTAGTAAATTAGCAGTAATGTCATCAGTTTCTTTGATGACATTAACATTTGCTTATTTTTCACTTTTTTATTTTGTGACTAATGGTCATACAATGGGAAAGACCATGTTTGGTCTAAAGGTAAGAAATAGTGACAATAGCGAGATATCGCTTAAACAAGCAATTCAAAGAACACTTGCCTATTTTGTTTGCGCAATGTTCGGCTCGTTTCTTTTTGCTCTTTCTTTTATCAGAAAAGATGGCAAAAGTTTAGCGGACGTTCTTTCAGGAACTACAGTTGATTACGACAAAGTAATTATTGAAGAGAAAGAAAAAATTGGAACCGAATTTCAACTCACACTTCTTCAAACTGTTTCTCTTGAATCGGGTTCAGAAGATACTACAGAGCAAGATGAAGTTGAATATTTCGAACAAAACAAAGCATCTTAAAATCACTCTTTCTTGTTAATCCATTTAGGATCTGTCAGTGCTTCACTTAAAAAAATTAATAGATAATTTTTTTCCAAAGGTGTGAGTAATATTTTATTAGAAATTTTTGGATTCTTTGAAATTTGTGATGACAGCCAAATCTCATCCAAAACTAATGGAGAATTAAGTAATTCAACTTCTACAGGCATTGAATGTCTCCTCTGACTACTCACTTCAAAATTTTTTAATGAATGACTAAGCCAATCGTAATGGTTAACAACCTCTTTTAATGTTTGAAAGGCTCCATTATGCATATAAGGGGCAGTTAATCTTATATTGAGTAAGCTTGGAACTTTAAAAAAGAAATTTTCAGCCGAATCATGAGTAACCTCGGCTCTTCCATAGTCTTGGCTAGCCGGCATGGCACCCCATTGTGGAACTGCAACAGAAGCAAACAGAGAAGTATTTCCCAACTCACTACCTTGATGGCAATTGATACATTTCCCACTTCCTAAAAAAACAACCAATCCGCGTTTTGCAGAATTAGTCATAGCTGCTTTATCTCCTCTTAGATAACGCTGAAAAGGAGATCCTAAAGATTGAAACTCTTCTTTCTCAAATGATCCTATCGCTTCGGCGACCAGACCGATATTGATATTTCTTAATGCGATTTCGGGGTAAGCCGATTGAAAAAGTTTTTTGTACTGATCATTATTTTTTAAACGATTAATTATTTTTTCCCAAGCCTCTAAATTATTTTTTGCATCAGCTATTTCATTCTCACCTTTTTCTCCCATCATTTCGTTATGACTGACCAGAGGAAATAAGGCCTGAGCAGATAGCGCACTTGATAAATATTTTGTGATGAATGAAGCTTTAGGAATTTTTCCATTTAAGCCAATCTCTGGAGTCGTAAAAACTTTTTCATTTAGATCAAAATGAACTCTACCATCCCAAAACATAAATGGTTTTTTTTGCAGACCTAGATTAAATAAGGCTGGTGCATTCCTGCGCAAAATTTCTTTTTGATTTTCACTCTGAGACATGGGGAGATTGTCACTTGTCCCCAATCCTGGCGAATGACAAGTGCTACAACTCATTCGTTTATTGCCAGAAAGAATCGGATCATTGAACAGCTTTTTCCCCAAAAAAATTTTAGCTCTATTGGGGTCTTGAATTGGAGCTGTGAGAGGTTTAATATTGTAATAATTTAATCGTTCGTGAATGACAGGATCTAAGATAATATTTTTATCTTGAGCAAAGACTGGAGATAAAAAAAACGAAAAAATTAATGAAATTGAAAAAAAATTCATAACCCTCGCCATAAAAAGGCTGCAAAAAAGCAGCCTTTTTATTAATTTTAAAAAATTTATTATTCCAACATACTTCTTAACATCCATGCTGTTTTTTCATGCACACGAAGTCTTTGAATAAGCAGATCAGCGGTTGGCTCATCATGCCCCTCTGTAACCATTCCAAAAATCCCTCTAGCTGTTTTCACTACGGCTTCATGTCCATGAACTAAATCAGCAATCATTTGAGTGGCTGAAATATCACCTGTATTTTCTTTTATTGAGCTGAGTTTTAAAAATTCTCCATAAGTCGCTGGAGCTTTCACTCCTAAAGCTCTAATTCTTTCGGCAATATCATCAACTGCAATGGCCAATTCGCCATACTGTCCCTCAAACATAATATGTAACGTTTGAAACATGGGTCCCGTTACGTTCCAATGATAATTATGTGTCTTCAAATAAAGTGTATAAGTATCTGCTAGAAAATGAGATAAGCCTCTTGCAATTTCTTCACGGTGTTTTTCGTCAATTCCAATGTCAATTTTTGATTTCATAATAACTCCTTCCAAACAATAAATATTACTGTCACAATTACACCACTAACAAAATTAGGGTTTAGTTTCCAACGACCTTCTTTCTGCTCTATTTTTCTAAAAATTTCTTGGACCTTGGGTGTAATTAATGTTCCAGCCACAAATGAAAAGATGATTGGAATAAAATTCAAATTTTGATATCCCAAAAATCCTCCAACAGCACTTGCAGCCAATCCGATAAATGCGAAAAACAAAGATCCAATCATAGTAAGAACTGGGTCAATTCCAAGCTGCATAAAACAGAGTGCTGCTACTGCTCCTTGAAAAAGAGCATGCATTCCAATTCCTGTTACTATTGAAAAACTCAATCCTTGGTGACCTATATTGATGGCCGCTCCTGAAGCTAGTCCAGAGGGAATTGTTTTAACAATCGTTAAGAGAAGTAAAATGGTTGCTTTTTTTTCATCATAAATCTTGAATGAAATATTAGTATCGGCCATTTCTTCAACAAATCTGGTTGCGAGACTTATAAAAAGTGTCCCTACAAGAAAAGCAATTACTAAACTCCATAGTTCGTAATTTTTACTAAAAGAAAATTGATAAAACTTTTCAAAGACAGGGGTAATAAAAATAAGAACGATGAAAACTAATAAAAATCCCAAAAGATACTCTAATTTTTTTTCAATTTTATTTTCATGTTCAAATGATTGATCGAAGAATAACATCGCCACAGAGCCAACTATCGTCGCTCCACCAAAAATAAGACCACCAATTAAACCTGAGAAAAGTCCACCCATAGATCACTCTCCCTTTCAAAAGAGTATGAGATATTTAAGCAAGGATGAACAATTGATAAAAACAAAGATAATATAGAGAATTGTTATAGAAATGGGCCTCTAGATTTTAGAAGCCCATTATTATTAGGACTTAGTCCAATTGAAATGTAACTCTTTTAGCTGGGCTTCACTTGGTCTTGATGGTGCTTGCGACATTAAATCGCTTGCTGAAGTTGTTTTTGGAAATGCAATAACATCACGGATTGAATCATTACCCGTTAAGATCATAATCAATCGATCTAACCCAAAAGCCAATCCACCATGTGGGGGAACTCCATATTTTAGAGCTTCAATAAAAAATCCAAATTGATTTTTTGTTTCTTCAGGAGTGAATCCTAAAACTTTAAACATTCTATCTTGCACGGCTTGATCGTAAATTCGTATTGATCCACCACCAATTTCATATCCATTACAAACAACATCGTAAGCTTCTGCCGTGAGTGATCTTAGTGGACCATTTGGATCTTTATGATCAGCATTCATGAATACATCTAACTTTTCTCTTGCAGGCATTGTAAAAGGATGGTGACAAGCAGTGTATCTGCCATCACTCCACTCTAAAAGTGGAAAATCATTTACCCAAAGAAAAGCTTTTTTTCCAGCTTCAATTAGATTTAACTTGTGTCCTAAGTTTCTTCGAAGTGCATCAGCACTTGCGTGAGCAACTGAGTGATCATTATCAGCAAAGAACAACCAAGTCCCATCACCATGAACTTCTGATAGAGAGAACAATTTTTTCTCTATTTCTTCTGTAATAAATTTTGAAATACCAGTGCTTCTTTCAGCTTTCGATAGTTTATAAAAAGCGACACCTTTTCCACCATGAGGTTTTACAACTTCTACAAAGGCATCCGTATCTTTGCGACTGAATTGTCCCATCGATTCAGGCACAAAAATCGCTTTAATTAAACCACCCGCTTTCGCGACTGTTGCAAAAGTTGCAAATTCAGAATCAGTAAAAATATCTGTAACAATCATTTGTTTAAGAGCAAAACGAACATCAGGCTTATCGCAGCCATAAATATTCATTGCATCTTTATAGGTCATCATCGGAAGTGTGAAATTTTGATCTAAATCAAAAACATTTTTCAAAATCTTCTCAACTAAGTTTTTCATATATTCTTGAGTTGAAAATGAAACTTCAATATCCACTTGAGAAAATTCAGGCTGACGATCAGCTCTTAAATCTTCATCGCGAAAACAACGACAAATTTGAAAATACTTATCTGTCCCGCCAATCATTAAAAGCTGCTTGAGTGTTTGTGGTGATTGGGGAAGTGCATAAACTTGGCCAGGATGCACGCGTGAAGGAACAATATAATCGCGAGCTCCCTCTGGAGTTGATTTATAAAGAATTGGGGTTTCAACTTCAACAAAATCTTCATCAACCAAAAGTGATCTAATTTTATTCATCGTCCGTGAACGAAGTAACAGAATGTCTTGTAATTTTTTTGTACGAAGATCTAAATAACGATATTTCAAACGAAGATCTTCACTGGCCTCAACTGATCCAAAAGGAAGAAACGGGATTGTATCTACATCTGAGCGAGAAAGAATTTGCAACTCAGTAACCTGAACTTCCACTGCACCAGTGTCCATATTTGCATTTTGCGCCTCATTTGGCCGTGCTGTTACTATTCCAGTTGCCAAGATAACAGATTCAAGCGAGCACTTTTTTAAATCATCAAGGTTACCTTTAAAATCGACAAATCCTAATTGAGTCACTCCAAATTTATCGCGTAAATCAATGAAGTGCAGGCTCCCTAAATTTCTGTATTTGTTTACCCATCCGCAAAGTGTCACAGACTTTCCGATATCAGAAGCCTTTAGTTCTCCACAGTGATGAGTTCTCATTAATCCTTTGATCGCGCTGGCCATTGATTTCTCCCCTAAAATTGACGACAATTACCCTACACATACGAGGTAATTGACCATGACAACTATATCTCAGAACACCCTAAAGCTCATTAAAAATCTTTTTTTGCTCACAATGATAATCAGTGGGTTAAATACTAATATTGCATTGGGAAAAGAGAGTTTTCAGATTAAAAATCCCAGTGGCAATTCAGTAAATCTCAGACTTGCCCTTACAAGAGCAGAGCACACCCAAGGATTAAGTGGATTAAAATCCAATGAGTTCAAAGAATCGCAGGGCATGCTTTTTGTAAATTCCGAAATGGGCCCGCGCCGCTTCTGGATGCCAGATACTTATTTTAATTTAGATATTATATTTTTAGATCGTGACTTAAAAGTTGTAGGAGTTGAGCGCGACGTCCCTGCTCATCCTGGCATGAAAGAGCCACCAACTATTTATAAAACAGAAAATTATTACGCACAATTTGTATTAGAGACAAAAGCAGGATCTGCTTTTGGAAAAAAATTAAAAAGAAATGATCAGCTCAAATTTATTGGACCGACTTCTCTTTCGGAAATAGCACTAAAAACTCGTCTGATGCAATAAATCCTAAATTGTCTCGAACTAATTTTCTTTGAAATGCTACATCAGTCTGCATGCGTTCAATCTCACGCACGAGCTGCATATTTTCTTTTTTAATTCGATCTAGTTCACTTAGGCGATCATTATAGACTGAACGGTTTGAGTAATAATCAGTCACTCCACCATTGGCAAAGAATAATCGCAGCACCATCACTGCACAAAAAATCCAACAACCTTTTACTAAATATCCAGCTAGTTTAGGATCAAGTGACTTTGATTTTTTTCTACTGCTAGCTGTTGTGTAACTTATTTGGCTAGAAACTTTTCTTGGAGCTCTTTTTACAGGAGTAAAATCAGCTTCATCCGGGCGAGCGGCACTTCGCCTAGTAACAACTTCAGAACTCTTAACAGGATTACTTGCTTGTGCTCTTTCTTGAGCGCGAGGTCTATGAGGTGGAACCCGTATTGTAGATTCTTCTTCTGAAGCAGCAGGTGCTTGCGCTTGTGGTTTATCAAATAATGTCGCTTGTTCTTGTTGAGCAGGCACTGCTTGCGGAGGTTGATTGCGATTGCGATCAGCCTGACGCGCACGATTTCTTTCAATCGCTTTTCTTAAACGTTCATTGGCAATCGTTGATGTATCAATGCCATCCTCATGAGAATTGTTTTGTTCGGTTGATGCTTGAGTAGCTTGCGGTGGAGTCTGAACTCCAGCTCTCGCCGGCTCGCTTTGAGTAGTATTACGTTGCTGCTGTCGCGCTTCGTTTGAACGGTCAAATGAAAATTCCAAGCAAACATCCTGTTAAAGAAAAAAACATCCTGTTTTATTCTATTTTAGCCGAGCTTGGATTTGACTTCAATCCAAAACTTTCGAACTATCGCTAGTTCATGAAAGTAATAGTACAAAGTCCGCCCCACGCTGTTATCCGGGAAATTCTCGAGTTCGGTTTGATTCACGCCTTCGAGAAAAATATTCTTAAAAGAAATAAAACTTAAATGCTCAGGTTTTGAAGAGGCTACTGTAAAACTCTTATCATCACAAGAAAATTCACTAATTGGAAATGAACTGCGTAGAAGTGTACGCGCTTGATTCATGCGAAGTGCGGCCACTCCACCATCACCGATAGGACCAAGTTGTATATATTTTTCAGCTCGATTGATTCCATGTGAGCGAAAAAATATTTCAAAACGCCCTCCAGCATTTGCCTCACGCGAATCTTGATCAATATTCATCCACCAACTAAATCCAGGATCGCTGATATTGCATACAGAATCTTCTTGATGTGGAAAACGGCGGTTTATAATTTGCTCGCGCACAGCTTCTGCTAACTCATAACTTTTTGTTTCGAAAAACTCTACGCTATCAAGAGAGAACTCTTTATCGAGCTTTAATATGATTCGCTTAGAAGAATTAAGCTCCTCTAATTCCTTAAATGATTGGCGGATATTAGTTGTCGAAAAACCTCGGACACAAAAAGTACTACTCGCATTATCAATTTTATAAACGATCCCCGAAGTTTCTGGAAGAACTTGCTCGTCGATCTTTTTAACATTAACAATTATGGGATTTTCAGGAACATCTAAGACAATACTATCGGCCAGGTCGTAGAGATAATCATCATCTTTATCATCATTAAATAGTGAAGGTTGAATAGCAGGTGAATAAGATGAAGTGCCAGAACGCAAGTACTCTGTGAGTGCTAGTGTTTCTTGCAGTAAAATATCTAAGCTTAATTCAGATTCGCTCATTTTAATCCTATCAAATCCTATGATGGAAACTAATTTTTAATCTCAGTAATTATTGTAAAATTAAAAAACATTCTCTGACAAGTTATTCTACCAAAGAAACATGAAAAGATTGATAAGCATAATCACAATTAGTGGAGAAAAATCAAAAGGAAGATGCGGAGGAAGCTTTTTTCGAATTGGATCACAGGTGTAATTACAAATTCTATGCAACTCGCTTCTCCACCTATACTTCTTGATCTCGGGAAAATAGCTTAATAGTGCATCTAAAATAAGCAGGCAAATATACAGAACTAACAATGGTCTTATTATACTCATTTTGCTACTCCCAACTCTCGTCTTTCTCTATAGACATGGCACACACAAGCTCCATAAAAGAAAAAACACATTAGATAAAAAAGCCAAATCACTCCCATTACTGAGGTGTAGAGGTCTCCGTAATTTCTCATTAACCCTGTACGGACGTAATAGATATAGACCCAAAAAAGAGATTTACCGATAAAAACTGAAAACGTAAACGCCATCGCCGCGACAAAAGCTTCTCGCATATGAATTTTCCAAGAAAAAAGCCAGCGGTAAAGAATGGTGAAATAGAGAATGAGTACACTAATGTGAAGTGTGTTGGAATGAAGCCAATAAGATTTTTTCAAATTAATTTTTAAAAGATATGAAATCAGCGGCCGTAATAAATCAAAATTATCGTAAATAAATCGAGTAAGGTAATTTGATTGTAAAAACTTTATCAGAAAAATAATTATAGGTGGCAGAAGAAAGATCATTCCTAACATCAAAAGGGTCATGGCAATTATCACAAATCCTTTTAAAATCCTCCAAAGAGAGAGAATGCTTTTATCTTCAGTAATAAAAAATATTCCCATCCAGATAGAATTCAAAAATGTTATGGCCGATACAATTAAAACGAAAAAGTTTAAAATGGTGAAGTTTGTTCCAGCAAAAAGTGGGCCTTTTATCAATTCCTGCACTTTCATTAACAACTGAGGTGCTATATCTGGGAAAAATTGACTTCCGATTATAAAAAGATATTTTTGGGTTCGATCAAGATTTCCTAAAAAATATCCTATCCCTCTCACTAGCAAAAGGACAAAAGGAACACAACTTATCAAGGCGTAAAAGCTTGAAGATGAAGCCAGCGTTGTCCCTTTCTTTCTATAAAAAAGAATGGCGCCTCTGTAAAGATTGGCAAGGCTGTCTTTTAAAAATTGAGTCATGGTTCCCATTAGTCAATGCTAGCGGAAAGTTTGGCATTTTAAAACCTAAAACTAAAAAAGTGAAAGTTGGGATCCTCTCATATCTTCAAAGTTTTGCCCAAATAGAGCTAAAATGCTGTCGGCGATAGGCGCTATTTGCCTTTCAATATAATAGTCATAATCAATATCGTTGTGAGGAATTTCGATTGGGATCGCCCCTCTCAAAGTCATTACGTACTGAGGACGTTTTTTTATAATCCCTGTTTTTTCAAAAAGAATTTTTGCAGCCTTGGCATGCGGTGGAATATTTTTAACATACTCCTCGATGGGCTTACTTAAACGCTTACTTAAAACGAGCGAATCATCTAACTTATGGTCCATTAAATCTTTTAATATTTTTTCAATAAAGGGGCGGATATCTTCTCCGTAAAACACTCTGCGAATCAATTCATACTGAAAATTTCGAGCGAGAGCACTCCAATCGGAACGTACATACTCCATTCCCGTTAAAACCATTTCCTCTTCGATGCCTTTGGGACTAGTTTTTAACATCAATCCAGCGTATCTTTTTTTAGCCCCAACACCTTCTCCTCTGGTAGAAGTCATAATAAGTTTTTTAAAAAATTTATCGTATTGGATTTCTAATTTTGATTCAACTCTAAAGTCTACTTGTAATTTTTCCACTAAGAATTGATTAACTTTTTTTACTAAGAGAATGCTTGTTTCTTCATAACCATCGAATTCTTTAAGCTGCACAAATAAAGAATCTGTATCACCATATAATACTTCAAAACCTAATTCTGCTAAAAAATGTATAACTGTTTTTAAAAGCCACTGCCCAGTTCCAGTAATTGCGTCTGGCAAATCTTCTTGGTAAAAACGGCATCCGCTTGATCCCATGACCCCGTAAAAACTATTCATTAAAATTTTTACAGCTTGAGAAAGATTAGTATTTTTCATGGCCTTTGCCTCGGCCCTTCTCCCTAATAATTCTTTAATTTTTCCAGGAAGAATGTGATGATCACGTGAAAAGGTTAAAACTACTGGAGTTGTAAGAGGGTTCACTCCTCGCTCTGCTCTTGAGAGTGGATCAATGAAAAATGTCTGAATCAATGTTGGGTATAAACTTTTAAAATCCATAACCAAAACATTTTCATGGACGCCTACTTTGGGATTTAAAACAAAACCACCTTTGGCCTGTCGCAACCATTCAACGTCAGATACATTCGGAGCAACATATCCATATTCATGCAAAGGTGGCAGATAAAAATGATCAAATGCAGCTGTTGATCCTCCAACTCTATCAAGCAATAAGCCCGAGATGAGTGAACGATTTAAAAGTAAATCAAGAATTTTTGTAGATTCTAAAATATCTAGAACTAATTGCGCATCTTTTAGATTATACCGAGCAAGAGAGAGTTGATCTTCGCGGAAGCGCCGCTCGATTTCTTCCCATTTGTCGTAAACTTCATCTTCATCGATATCTTTCCCCTCGCCCAAAACAATTTTGGCGACGTTATTTAACTTATAACTTTCAAATGAGAAAAAATTGGTTTTTAATGCCCAAGGACCATCGATTATGACTCGTCCTTCGAGATTCATCGTCCATTCACCTCTGGCATTTTGATACATTTCCAAAGGTCTCGTTCCTCTTCCTAGATATAAGGGAGATTTAAATTGTTTAGATTTTTTTTCTAAAAAATGAAAATCAAACCCAATGACATTCCAGCCAGTAAAAATATCTGGATCGAGGCGAAAGGTTGCGGCTTGAAATGATTCTAAAATTTTCTTCTCAGTATAACAAAAAGTTACTGTCTCATCAGATGTGGCATCTCCAAGCATGAACACTTTATTTTCAACTAAATCTTTAGAACGAAAGGAATAGGCTAAAGAATAAAGCCTGCCATCTTTTCCAGTCTCAATATCAAAAGACATAATTTTACAGTCTGGATAATGATTTCCTTTTTCAATACTTGGATTTATATAATGAAGAATTCCATTTTTTAAAATAGCCTCACCTTCAATATTGACTTGTGCATAAAATCCACGATCCATTAAATAGCGCTCTAGTGGACGAATATCACTTTCAAAAGTTCTTAGCCCTTCGTCTTCAAATTGCTTTTTACGTGCTTTTAAATCCGTTTGAGTATTGCACAAAACTTTTTCAACCCAAGTTCCATCTAAATTCTTAAAAGAAGTCTGGGACTTACTTTCAACAAAAAAATAATTTTGGAAATGATTAATCGTGACAAGAAATGCGCCGGCATTAGATTGTCCATAAAGTTTAATTAAGAGGTGATCTTCCCTATCAAAACTTTGTCCCGATAAAATAAATCCTTCTATTTGTTTGTGCATAAGTGTTAGAATAACATGCACGATTTTTTAATCCAACTCTCTTGGTGGTAATATGAAAGAAATGTATCCTGAGATCGAACCTTACAGCACGGGATTTTTAAAAGTTTCCGAAATTCATACACTTTATTTTGAAGAAGCGGGAAATCCGAAAGGAAAACCAGTTGTCTTTCTTCACGGTGGTCCAGGTGGTGGATTAATTGCGAACTATCGTCGCTATTTTAATCCTGAAAAATGGCGCATTATTCTTTTTGATCAACGAGGTTGCGGACAGAGCACTCCATTTGCTGAGCTTCGTGAAAATACGACTTGGGATCTAGTCGTAGACATTGAAAAACTCCGCGAATATTTATCAATTCCACAGTGGTCTGTCTTTGGTGGTTCTTGGGGCTCAACACTAGCTCTAACTTACTCTATTACGCACCCTAAAGCTTGTACTGCACTATTTTTGCGCGGAATATTTTTATTGCGGAAAAAAGAAATTGATTGGTTTTACCAAGAAGGTTGCTCAAAAATTTATCCCGATGCTTGGGAAGAATATGTAAAACCAATTCCAGCAAATGAAAGGCATGACTTTGTCAGCGCTTATCATAAAAGATTAACTTCTGATGATATTAACGTGAGAAAAGAAGCAGGAAAAGCCTGGTCAATATGGGAAGGTTCAACTTCTAAACTTGTACCTGAATCAGATGTAGTCGCGCGTTTTGGCGACGATCAGTTCGCCGATGCTTTTGCGCGAATCGAGTGTCATTATTTTATGAATAAAGGATTTTTCACAGAAGATAATTTTATCCTTAATAATGTAGATAAAATCCGTCACATTCCAACAGTCATTGTCCAAGGTCGCTACGATGTCGTTTGTCCAGCCGAAAGTGCCTGGGATCTTCATCGAGCTCTGCCTGAAGCTGAATTCCATCTCATTGCAGATGCAGGACACTCGCTTTCTGAAAAAGGAATAACTGATGCTCTCGTTAGAGCTACTGATGAATACTTATAGGAATTAAAAAAATGAAATTACTATCCATATTACTTCTAAGTTTTTACCTCTTAATAACAACTGCATTGGCTGCTCCCACTGCTCCTGAAAAATTAATCAAATTAAATCTTGGTTATCCTGCTTTAGGCACAGTAATCAGCGCTCAAATCGGTCTAGTTTTAGAAAAAACTGAAATCCTTAAAATTTACGGCTTCGATGCAACTGTAAAAGGATTGGATACTGAAAAAGAATTAAAAACAGCAATGGTCTCTAATCAGCTCGATGCAATTCTTACGAGTGAATCTATATTTGTCATTCTTCGCGGAAGTAAATTCGAACCTTATGCTATCTCAACTTTAGGTTCAGCCGGCAGACTAGCTCTAGTGGTTAAGAATGGGGGCCCAATTCAAAAACTTTCCGATCTCAAAGGAAAAAAGATTGGTGCACTTTTTGGAACAACAGTTCACCAACGAGCACTTGAGTGGAAAAATAAAATAGACGATAAAGGAATTGAGCTTGTAAGTTTAGCCTCAATTGCAGCTCTAAATTCTGCCCTTCAAGCAGGCTCAGTTGATGCCATCATGTCATGGGATCCCTACTTAGAAGATGCATTGCGTGCAAAAAAAGTTAGACTCTTAGGAACTTCTGATTTTGATTTAATTAATCTTCTGAGCAAGTCTTATTCGGATAAAAATCCAAAAGCTATCGAAAAACTTAATGGCGCTTTCATAGATGCTTTTTATTACTTCATTACTCACAAAGAGCAGGTGAACAAATGGTATAGCGATATGTTAGGCATTTCTATTGATACACTGGATGCCGCATCAAAAGTTAATAAAAATTATAATGCCAAAAAATTAAGTGATATTGACATTAAAATTACTCCAGCTTTTAAATCAAACTTAGAAAAAGTTTCTGATTTTTTATTCAATGAAAAAATTATTTCGGAAAAGCCTGATCTTAATTCCTATTATAAATAGAATTTTTATATTTAAAAAATTATCAAGCCCAAAACAGAAAGCGCAAGCCAACGTTTTGTCACTTTTTGAGATTCAGTCAGAAGGAAATGAGCCTGGAGTCGAAGAAGTAAAATAATAATATAAATTGCAGACTCGTTAATACTTAACCCAAAAAACGGGTCTGCAATTTCTCTTCTAGGATTTTACCATCTCTTAAATTTACTCGATAAGCACTGGCAGTATCAACAGAGCAAACCGCTTCAATGAATTTTTCATTTTCAAAATAGACAGCGGCACTATCATCACAAGCATAGCCGGCATTAAGCCCATCTTGAATTAATCGATGATAACTAGGGCGACGATCACTTTCGCCATCGTAGTGCGGACAAAAAGAACCTTCGAGAATGTTCATGCAACTAAGCTTGCTGAGAGAGCCTGGAATAGAATCTGTGACACCTTCTTCAAACCAACAAAGTCCTCCGGCCGAAAGGCCTCCGAGAACAACTCCTTGTTGATAAGCTTCTAATAAAATTTTATCTAATCCCCATTCACGCCAAAGAGTCATTAGATTTCTTGTGTTGCCACCACCAACATAAATTACATCTTTTGATAAAATATAATCGCGCATTGATCCAGCAGGCGCTTTAAACAGTGATAAATGAGAAGGTGCAACTTCATGATCTTTCATATAATCATAAAAACGATCTATATAGCCTTGTGAATCCCCACTGGCGGTTCCAATAAAACAAACATTGGGTTTAGATTTTTCAGCGAGTGAAAAAAAGAATTGATCAAGCAGTAGATTTCCAGGTTCCATGGAAAATCCGCCACCGCCCATTGATAGAATCTTTCTCGTTTTCATATAATTATTTCCTATACGACAGTTTCATTTCCACATGCTAGTTACGGTTTACTTTTAATCGGAGGGAAAATGAAAATTTTTATCACAATTGTAATTACTATTCTAATGACATCAAGTTCGTTTGCCTATGACGAATCGCTTCTCATCAATGTAAAGCAGGTAAGTCGATTGCTGAATAAGGCGAACCTGAGCGGAAAAACTCCAGGTGGTGCCCCTTGTGAAGTTGAACTTAGAAGAATTGAAGATGGCTACTATACTGTGTATTCACGTACGGCCACAGATGAGATTTTCATAGCCCTAGACTTAGAAGTTTACGGGATTACTCCTGTTTCTTCATGGACTCAAACTTCGTTTGAACTTGAAGAGCCCGGCTGTTTTAGCGCACAAAATTTAAAAATGAGAGTAGAAAATGCTACCAAAAAACTTGTAGTTGATTCTCGCGATGAATACGAAGGTCACGTCAGAGAGATCCGCTGCTACTTACCTCTTAAATAGATTGATTGGCGGTTTCATTACTGCCATGTAATTTCTCCAAAACATCTTTGCACCAAGATTGGTCTTCTGGCGTTAGCTCTAAAAGAGCTTTTTTCATTTTTTCTATCGATTCTTCAAAACCTAAATTATTTCTACGGGCCCTTTCAACGAGGGCCATTACTTCAAACCCGAAGAAAACTTCTAGTGGTTCATTGTTATTGGCTGCAACGATCTCTAAACATTTTTCTGCGTGTAAAAAAGCCTTATCCAAAATATCTGCCTTTAGAAATGAGCGGGCCACACGGTATTCCGCTCGTTCGACTTCTTTCCAGGTACCGGCCAGCTCCCAGAAAATTCGACCGACATAAGCCGCTTGAACCATCAATTTAGTTTCCTCATGAGTTAGTGATTCTTTTTCTTCTAAACTACTCGCTAGGTTGTTTCCAGCAATCGCTAAACTTTTATTGGCCGGATCAGATTTATCTAATTTTGACTTTGCAATTTGACAAGCCAATTCAATATAATCTGCCGCTCTTTTGGCTTGGTTATTAAAAGCAAGTGCTGAAGCGGCCATGGCCAAAATTCTTGCTTGATCAGAATCCGAAAAGTTTTTTATAGAGTAATGTGAATCAAGGCTTAAGGAAAGAGTCGCAATGTATCGATCAATAATTAAATAATCATTGAGAAGTGGATTGGCTTTAAGAATTTGAAGTAAATGCAATCCTTCTTTCCATTTCCCAAGGTGTTCGCCAGAGACATGAGTTATTAGATGAGCAAAAGCATTTACATCTTCTGATGTCTGAATCAAATTCAAGTGCCTTTTAAATTCACCAAAAAGTTTTTCAGATTCAAGTGGATGAATAGACCAAGCATTTTTTAAATATTCGTGAAATGTCATAAGACTTTCTCCATAACAATATTTGTGTCCGCGTATCCATGTTTTTTACACATTTCATGAGAGAAGTGATTGTTTCAGTACTCATGTAATCCAATATGTTTAAGTTCTGGAGCTTTTACTTTTCCCTCCAGTTCAAACAACTGCATCGCCACTCCTCATTTATTTTACTCTAAAAAATTGCAACGTCATTGATCAC
This sequence comes from Bacteriovoracaceae bacterium, assembly GCA_947446575.1. Taxonomy (GTDB): domain Bacteria; phylum Bdellovibrionota; class Bacteriovoracia; order Bacteriovoracales; family Bacteriovoracaceae; genus Bacteriovorax. The sequence goes on from CANFHC010000001.1 coordinate 100,653, forward strand.
TTATAAGTTAAAATATTTAAATTTTCTATACGACTTATTCTTTTTCTACAGTAACACACATGAATGACGCTAATTTTGAAAATTTCCCAAACTTAAATGGGTCAAGAGTGCGAAGAGCATCGATAGGTTTTAAATCTTCAACTCGCAATATTTTAAATCCTGCTGTAATAAGCGGATTGATAACTTCTTCGAATGAGCGATAATAATCCGGCATCGTCACCGGTTCATCTGTAAATCCTTTCCAGCTGGCTTCTACATATTGAACCCCAAAAGCACATTCAGGTTTATACCAATTCCAAGATCCCAATGGATGTTGAATAGTAAAAATAAATTTTCCTTTTGGTTTTAGTAAACGATGAAACTCTGCCAGTGGAATTGCCCAATCTTTGATATAATCGATCGCAAGTGAAGCAACAACCATATCAAATTGCCCATTTTGCTCAGGACCAAGTGGAAGAGCAACAGATCCATCAGCAACAAAAAAAGTTGCATTTTTGGGATTGCGTGTGCGAGCAAGCTCAATCATTTTTGGACTTACATCGTAAGCCACAACTTTTGCCCCTTCATGCACGAGATACTCTGCTAAAATTCCTGGCCCGCAACCAGCTTCAAAAATTTTAAGCCCACGAACCTCTCCAACTGCCTTTCTCATCGCCGGTTGTTCGATGTAAGCATTCTCTGCTTTTGAAGGAGCGAGCCTTGAAAAAGACTCAGCTAGTTTTTCATAAGCTTCTAGTGCGATTGGCTTTTTATCACTCATAAATTCCCTTCTATTTTTTTTATCAAAAACATACCGTCGCGAATGGGAAGTAGTGTGCCATACAAAGTCTTCTCCGCGGCGATATAATCATTCATCAAACGCATAAACTCAGTATTGCGATCGCGCAAATTGCTCCCTGTTGACTCACTTCCCGGAACGACTTGCCCGCCCCACAAAACATTATCGATAACGATAATTCCACGGGGAGATAAAAGTGGAACCGTGAGTTTCAAATAATCAATATAGTTTCTTTTATCGGCATCAATGAAAACAAAATCAAATGGAGCCATAAGCTTAGGAATAATGTCGAGACCACTTCCTAATAAACTTTTTATTTTATGACCGTGTTTAGACTTGTTCCAAAAATCCTGTGCCAGAACGACAGTCTCTTTATTGATATCTACGGTTAAAATCTCACCATCTTCTGGCAGGTTTTCTGCCATAGTAAGTGCCGAGTAACCAGTAAACGTTCCAAGCTCTAAAACTCGCTTAGCCTCAATTGAGCGCAATAAAAAGCCAATAAACGACGCTTCCATTTTACCAATAAGCATCCCCGCCCCATGTACATTCGCACGAGTATAGTCCTCTATGCTGTCGCAATCAGGAGAAGGTAAATTACTTTTAGCGATACAATAGTCTTCGATCTTCTTATCAACCATTTGCATATATTGTCCTAACAAAAATGTTAAATTTGTCTAAGCCCAGCCCCCTTAACAATAGCCTAAAGAGAGTGTAAGGTATAGACATGAAAATCGATTCAATTAGCTCTTGGCTTCCAACTTTTAAAGATAACACTAGTCCTCTTGTGATCGCAGGACCTTGCTCTGCTGAGTCACTCGAGCAAGTGCTTTCAACTGCTCATGCATTAAAAAATATTCCTGCCGTAAAAATTTTTCGCGCTGGTATTTGGAAACCAAGAACTCGTCCAAATAATTTTGAAGGCCTAGGCGAAATTGCACTACCTTGGCTTCACGAAGTAAAAAAGCAGACAGGTCTGCTTACAACGACAGAAGTAGCTACTGCAAAACATGTTGAACTTTGTTTAAAAAATGGTGTGGATATTTTATGGATCGGCGCTCGCACAACAGCTAATCCATTTTCTGTTCAAGAAATTGCAGATGCACTTAAAGGCGTCGATATTCCAGTAATGATCAAAAATCCCATCAATGCAGATTTACAATTATGGATTGGTGCCATTGAAAGAATAAACAATGCCGGCATTACAAAGCTCATCGCTATTCATAGAGGATTTTCTGTTGCTGATAAATTAGAATTTAGAAACGACCCTCTTTGGCGTATTCCAATGGAACTCAAAGTAAAGTTTCCTAATCTTCCACTTCTTTGCGATCCATCACATATAACTGGTGAGCGCGAGCTGATTCAAAAAGTCTGCCAAAAAGCAATGGATCTCGATATGAACGGGTTGATTATTGAAACTCACCTCAATCCTGAGAAAGCTTGGTCAGATGCTGCTCAACAAATTACTCCAGAAAAATTGAATACAATCCTAACTGAACTAGCGCTTAAAACTCAGTATTCAAATGACGCTGGTTTTGAAGCTGAATTAAATATTCTTCGCGCCCAAATTGACCGCTTAGACAATGAACTTCTCCATACATTACAACTACGATCAAATGTTGTTGAAAAAATTGCTTTTGCTAAAATCGAACAAAACATAACGGCGCTCCAAAGTAGTCGTTTTGATACTTTGATGAAAGAGCGTCTCGATACAGGAAAAACCTTAGGATTAGATGAAGGTTTTATCAAGGAAATTTTTGACTCTATTCACGAACAATCAGTAAAACTGCAAACCGATTTATTTGAACGTTCTAAAAAATGAAAATTCTTCTGGATCATGATGGCTTGGTTTTGTATCAAGAAAGTTATTTCAATGCGACTCTCGAAGAAATCACAAAAGATATCACTTGGCGAAATGACACTATAACGATGTTTGGAAAAACTTATCCTCAACCACGCTTAACCGCTTGGCACGGTGATCTTGATCTTGCTTACTCCTACTCTAAAATTAAAATGATTTCTCCAGGATGGACTCCTAAACTTTTTGAAATTAAAAATAGACTGGAAATTGATTTGAAAACTAAATTTAATTCAGTTTTAGTGAATTATTATCGAAATGGTCTCGATCATATGTCATATCATTCCGACAATGAGAAAGAACTAGGAACGAATCCAATCATCGCTTCTTTAAGTTTTGGAGAAAAAAGAAAATTTCTTCTCAAGCATCGCTTTGAAAAAAGTCTCGCACCACTGCAATTTGAATTGAGTTCACAAAGTTTATTAGTGATGAAAGGAGAGCTGCAACACTTCTGGGTACACAAAATAGCCAAGAGCACTAAAATCAAAGATCCTCGTTTAAACCTTACTTTTCGTTTTATTCATAATTAGTTTTTGATTGTGTAACAAAGCTCATGTCGCGATTCTTGTTTGCAAAGAATAAACACTTGTCGATCAATGCCCTTTTCAAGTTTTGAAATACTAATAAGTGATAGAATAATTTCTCTACTTAAATTTTGAATATCTGTTTGGCTTAATTTAATCATTCCTTGCCCGAGACCAGAAACGGCAATATAAGAGCTAAGCATTAGCTTTAATCCTGTAAATTTAACTCCACTTGGGAAAGTCGTTTTGTAAGCACCAATAGCAATTGCGATAATCGCCAAAGTTCCAGCGATATTTCGAATCTTTACATAAGTTGCCTGACCCTTTTTAGCTTGCTTTAAACTCGCCTGCATCTTTTGAAGATAATCTTTCTTCTCTTGAATTTCATTTTTTTGTTTTGAAATTCCCTCCAGAGATGCATAGGTATCGGCATAAACGATACTATCAATTCGTTCAGATGCATAAAGCGCCTGAGTAGATAATAGCAATATCAGCAAAAAAGACTTTATGATTTTCATATAGAATATTCTAAACAATTATGCTGATGATTATAGGAAGTAATTAGGGCAGTATGTATTTATATCTTCATTGTCTAAATTCTAGACAGTCACGTTTGAGGTAAATGCTCGATATTGTTTTAAGATGCTTTTTTTGCACCTGCATTTACCTTTTTAATTTCACAAAAATGTGCAAATTCTTTTCTCATATGTCCTGGATCTAGCACCTCCACCCGATTTTTCATAGAATACAGCCAGTGAAAAATATCATCACACATTTCTATGGTCGCGGCCCAGATCATGTCGCCTTCCGTGTTAGTAGTTACAAACGGATTGCCTAAAAAGTGATGACTAGGAAGTAGGTCTGCTTCATATTGGCTATATATTTTTAAAACCAATCGCTCTTCATTTCCATTGATAAGTCTTAGGTGACAAATGAATTCATTCACTTCAATTTGGCTAAGATTTGGATCGTATTCAACTTTAAATTCGCTGACGGTTTTAATATCTTCGAGACCAAAATACACTAGTGTTTTATCATAAATACTTTCTCCAATCACACAGAGAACTCCATCGAGAAAAACCATGCGATGAGGATAGATAATGCATTCTTTGTTGTTATAAAAATGAACTATTGTCGTCTTTTTATAACAAATATCGTAATCAATTTTCTTTTTTAGATTTTCAAAGTCACATGCTTTTACAGGTACATCAACTGGTCTCTTATAAAGATTAAATTGTTCGCACGCCACTAGGGCAACTTGCATTTTATTTTGCATAATTCTCTGATAATAATATTTGAAACTTTTTGATTCGCTATCGGCTCCAAAACTTGCTTGTAAAGCAAGCCACTCTGAAAGTGTGAATTCCATTTTGATTTTGCATTTATCTTTTAAAGGATAAATATATTCATCATCACTCACACACATAACATCAAAACGATTTAAAAATTCTACAAATGAATTTAGGGTTGCTTCATCCACACTAAGCATACTACAAAAGAGAACTTTATCTTTTTTCTCATTAAGCTCTTCTAGTGAAACTAAAAATTTCCAAAAATTATCATTTAAAACCAATTGCTGTTCAGACATCGATAATCCTAATGAAGGAGTTAGAAGACTTACTAAACTTGTCGGTTATTCGACTGTCTTCCTTGAATTTTTTTATTGTTTTAGATAGGAATTGGCTATAACCCATTAAAAGAATTGGGACTTGAATGGAACTGAAATCTCTTACCAACGTATTCTATTTCATAAGTCTGGGCATGTAAGTAAAGCCTCTCGGCTTGCTGCCCTCCATAAAATTTATCCCCTCGAAGAGGAAACCCTAGAAAAGCTAACTGGGCGCGGATTTGGTGGCGCAAACCACTCTTTAAAACTACTTCCATCAAAGTCGTGTTGGTAACCCCATCAAACGAGATAGCTCTAAGACTAAGCTCTCCTTTGTCGCCAGCTAGTTCATTGAGCTCACCTACGACAACTCTTTTTCCACGCGCTTCACTAGATGAAAAAGAATGAGAAAAGCTTCCTGTCAAATGGCACTCCCCTTCAACTCTACAAAGATAAATTTTTCGTTTTGCGACAGTTTTAAAATTCTCTCGGAGCAATGTATAGGCCAAATCATTTTTTACATAGACGAGCACTCCAGAGGTCTCAAAATCTAAGCGGTATAAGAGACCCCGATCATAATGAGTTCTATTAACCAGTAAAAGACTTGATTGCTTTTGTCGTAAAAAACTCAAGCAATTATTTTTCTCTTCATATACGAGAGGGTGAACAAAGAGATTGGCCGGTTTATCCAATACTAGAAAATTTTCGTCTTCATATAAGCTAGGAATAAAAGGACCTATATAATCTGGATTTATCAACCCATCATTCACAAAATTAAGAGGCAGACTAAGTGTTGAGTGGGCCTTCATCGAACGCGAAAGAAAAGATTTATCAAAATATTTTTTTAACTTTGATGATGTTGCATTAAATGTAGATTTTAAAAATTCTTCGACAGAAGAAGTGGATTCCAGCAGGCAATATTCAACTTTAGTGATTGGGTCCATACCTCTAGATATAAGAAAGCCTGGCATAAAGCCAGGCTTTTTAGTAGCTAAAACCAAAAGTCCTACTGACAAAAGGTTTATCTAATAACTTTTTTTAAAAATTCGAATCAAGATAAACTAAAACTTTTTTTCTTAATTCTTCCATAGTCATCTCGGATTCCATTTCATCACCGAGCAATAACTCTCTTTTTATGTAATCAACTGGAAAGCCAGTTAATTCCGCTAGGGTCCCTAAAGAAACTACCTCATCAGTAGTCGGCTTCGATACTTCTTGTAATCCTGCAGCACCCATTCAACACTCCTTTGTCTAAATCATTTGGCCGATCCTGAGCTACTCCCCTCAATCCATGAAGGGGGAAGTTCCAGAACTTTTATCCTGGCCAAATAGTCAATTACTATGACGCAAAAAAATCATATCGACTCAGTCAAATGCATGTCAATGATTCTTGTCCTTAATGGTCTCAATGTAAGAATTTATTAGAAAATGAGCAATTTTATAGAGTTAGAGTGTCTATAAAACTATTGTGTTTGTAAGTCATCTCTTGGAATTCGTCCTCGGCTTCACTCAAGAGCGTAATTCCTCCACCTGCTTGGAAAAGGAGTGTCCGATTTTCTGTCGTAAAATCAATCTCACCTGACCTGATATTGATAGAAGCACTCTTCATCTTTTTTAGGAGAATCAAGGTTGATCCACAGTAAAAACCTCTGTGTCTTTTTTCTAATTGATAAATTAAGCGCATCGCTCGCAACTTAGGAGCTCCTGTTATGCTTCCGCCTGGAAAAATTTTTTCAATGACTCTCCATAGACTCACATTATCCGAGAGCTCCACATCGATTTGGGAGCATTGATGAATAAGTCCCGGGACGAGTTTGGGAAATTTCTTTTTTACGATTTGTGCTTGTGGTTTTTCAATGCGCGAAAGATCGTTGCGTAATAAATCACTGATCATATAAAGCTCTGCCTGACTTTTTTTATCACGCTTTAGTTTCTTCCAAAGTGGTTTCCAATCTGCACAATCTACTCTTTTAAAAGTTCCTTTAATTGGCATACTCGAAAGCGTATTGCCCTTAAATTGAAATAAGCATTCAGGAGAATTACTCAAATAGAGCTTTTTGAATATTGGAATATAAGTGGCTGAACCAAAGGCACCACGTTTTCTTTCGTTTTTCCATAAGGAAAAAACAAAATCCAGAGGCTCGTAATCTTCATCAAAAGAGTACTCGTAAGGACAAGTTAAATTAAATTGATAACAATTTCCTTGTAACAATTCGACGTACCCTTTATCGAAATCTTTTTTATACTGAACAATATTAGGACTAGATTTTAATTTTAGTTTTATCTGTGGAGGTAAGCCCGGTGATATTTTTTGAAATTTTTCATACTCACAATCAATCGCAAGCAATGTTTCTTCAGCGATATAAGCCAATTCGTTTTCAATATAAAAACCCAATTCATAAAACAGATGAATAACTCTAGGATGAATTGTTTCTTCATTAATTTTCTTTTTTTCTAATGAACTAATCCAATTTGAAAAATTGGAAACTATTTTTTCACCCGTTAATAGATTAATCGCGTGATTTTTATAATACGCAAAACCAGAAATCGGTTTATCCAATTTTATTAAATAATCTTTATAAGGAATGATTGAATAAAAACTAAGGTCCGTCACGATGAGCTAAGTTTTCAAAGCTGGTATAAGCACCAACCCAAGCAAGTTTCGCCGTTCCAATTTCTCCAGCACGGTTTTTACCAATGATAATTTCCGCAATCCCTGGCTCTTTAGTGTCTGGATAATAAACTTCATCTCTATATACGAACATAACGATATCGGCATCCTGCTCGATTGCTCCAGATTCGCGAAGGTCAGCAGTAGATGGACGTTTGTTAGGCCGTGACTCAACACCACGATTAAGCTGAGAGAGAGCTATAACTGGACAGCCAAGTTCTTTGGCCATGGTCTTTAAACCTCTGGAAATTTCCGCGATTTGCTGTTCACGCTGAATATTTTTGCTCGTTGATCCCATTAACTGTAAGTAGTCGATGACGATTAAACCTAGACCTTGGTCTGCTTTAATTTTTCGACACTGACTTTGAATATCTAAAATAGTCGTGTTACCTGAATCATTTATATAAATCGGCAGAGCAGATAATTCTTGAGTGGCTTTTGCAATACTTCTTAAATCTGTATCCAAGAAAGCTTTTTTGCGAACTCGTTTTGAGTCTACTTTCGCGCGACCTGTAAGAAGTCTCATTGAAAGCTCTGTCGCCAACATCTCGAGAGAAAAAATTGCTACAGGAAGTCCTGATTGAATACATGAGCTAACCGCGACGTTTAGAGCGAGTGATGTTTTTCCCATCGCAGGACGAGCTGCTAGAACAATTAATTGTCCTGGTTGCATTCCAAGTAAAAGTTCATCGAGACGAGGATATCCTGTAGAGAGACCAGCTATCTCGCCCATCAAGCGGCTTGTATCTTCTAGTTCTTTCAAGTTTTGTTTTAAAGTAGCATTTAATTTTACCATTCCACCCGTTTTGGCATCATTAGTAAGTTTGAAAAATTGCGATTCTACATCTTGAATAAAATCTTCAGCATTTCCAGTAAAAGTCATTCCCATTTGAACAACTCTCATTGCTGTTCTTAGAATTTCTCTTATTGAAGATTTATCTTTAACAATTTTTCCGTAGTCATAAACGTTTGCTGAAGAAGCTTGATCTTCAACTAAACTTAGAACAAATGATTGTCCGCCGATTTCTTCAAGTTTTCCTTTTTCTTGAAGTTTCGAGCACACAGTAACGTAATCGATCGCGCGATTAGCAAGTGAGAGATCGGCGATCACATCATAGATCATACCGTAGCGTGGATCGTAAAATTGATCCGAGGTGATTTTTAAATTTGAGATTTCATCAAAGACGGATCCGTCTATAATCAAACATCCGACTAATGCTTTTTCAGCAAGAAGATCGTGTGGAAGTTCATTTACTTGATTATTGTTGGCCATAATAAATCACATCCTGGGCATAAAAAAGAAGGACCTCGGCTAAGAGGTCCTTCAATATTACATCATTTGAGAGTAAAAATTAAGAACGAAGAAGTTTATCAACTTCTGCTTTTAATCTTTGCTCTTCAGTAAGCTCAGCAACTGGAGTAGCTGTTACACCAGATTCTTTTGCTTCAGCAGCAGCTTTTTTACGTGCTTCTGCAGCTTTTAGAGCTTCTTCTTGATTTCTCTTAAGCTCTTCAGCTTGTTTTGGATCAATAGAAACTTTTACTTTGAAAGTCGCTTCAACATCTTGGAAAATTTTCGCTTTAGCATTGAAAATTCCTAGACCTTTGATTGGAGATTCTAAGTGAATCAATCTTCTTTCAACAACAAGACCGCGGCTTTCAAGTTCTTTTGAAAGTTCAGCGTTTGTTACAGTTCCAAAAAGTTTACCACTTGCTCCAACTTTTTTAATAAGTTCGATAGTAGTTCCTTCGATTTTTTTCTTAAGTTCTAAAGCTACATCTTTTTGGCCTTGAATTTTTTTCGCAAGACTTTTTTGTTGAGCAGCTAATAGGTTTTTGTTCCCTTCGTCAGCTACCATCGCAAAACCATTTGGCACTAGATAATTTCTAGCATGTCCAGCTGATACGTTTACGATTTCACCGATATTTCCTAGAGCAGGAACTTTTTCAGTTAAAATAACTTTCATAATATATCTCCTTCATCCTTTTTTGAATTTGTAAAAAACTTCCTAAAATCAAACCATAGATCAAACATTCCTAAGATAGCTAAAAATTTGTACGCCATCACTAAAGTGAAAACGACAAACATTGTCTTCAAGAATCCGCCGATTTTTAAATAATGCAAAAATGCATTATAAACGCCGAATCCTTGAAAAAGATAAAACACGCCTAAGCAGTATAATAAGTTGTTCCCAACTATCTCAGCAACTTTAGGAAGACCGTAATCTCCTCCGACAATGCAAACCAAAGAGACAATCAATGGCCATACGAAAAAGTCTGGAGCTCTGAAATTAATCAGATCCTTAAGAGTATACGAGTAAAGATTTTTATAGCGCCATACAACTGAATTACGGAGTGTCATATAAAGACTGACCCATAAACCGAAGAAGGCAAAAACAAAGATGATAGCTGGCAGAACGCTGTAAATTTCATTAGAAAGCTCTTCTGGCTTAGAAATAAAATCTTGGAACGCGCGTGCCTCTTCACCATTTGAATTCAACGCTTCATTATCTTTATTCTGCTCTTTAACCATCGTCATTAATTTCACCACAGAAGTTTGAAGTTCTGTTTTTACTGAAATCTTACTAAGCTGATTAAAGCCTACAAGTGACCCACCAATTATTGATACGAGAATGAGGCCTGCGTAAATTAATCCTTTAACCGGATTAATATTTCGAAGAATCACTTCCGCAATCAAGATGGCATAAAGAAATGCAGTTAAGTACATTCCAGCAATCACGAGTGGGATACTAAACTTTACTGAAAGGAACCAAAGAGCACTTGTGCTAAGCCCACCAATGAACAATGTAGTTAATCGCCCATAGAGAAGAAAAGCTAGGATCAATGGAACAGGAGCAAAAACTGATAGAGGTCCAAATGAGCAAAGGGCAACAGAAATAACTGCAAGAAACACTAGCTTCCCGAAGGATGCTCTGTGATCGAACATTTTGTTGCTTTGAACTTCTGGTTTAATCATCTTCTAGCTATACCTAAATATTATGCTCTTTCAGCAGTTTGGTTTGAAAGATAACTTGAAATTCCAAGTTGTCTTGCATGCTTAATAGCTGAATTTGAAAATCTTTGGTGTTTCATTGAAATACCAGAAACGCGAGCTGGAGAGATTTTTCCGAATTCAGAAACTAACCAGTTCCAAGTTTGAGGATCTTTCCAATCTGCTTTGATTTTCTTAGCTGTGAACCAGCAAGATTTTCTCTTAGCAAATTTACGACGATCGTCTTCCATATCTTCGAAACCTTCTTCGTCATCATCTTTCTTGTTATCAAGAACTGATCCGCGGCGAGTTTTTGAGAATGGAGAAACAAATGCTTTTTCAAGAGTTTCTTTTTCTGCATCGTTACCGATTACGAAAATCATTGAGCGCATTACGCCTTCGTTGATACCAAATCTTCTAGACAACTCAGTGTTAGCTTGAGTGTTTGCCTTGAACATAAAGTAATGGAAATGACCGTGTTTAGCTCCATTAGCATATGGTTGTGCTAAATGAAGTTTTCCCCAATCGTCAGCGATTAAAAGTTCTCCTTCGAACCCTTTTAATGCGTCTTTAACGATTTCTGCGATCTGTGCGTGAGCTTCTGAACCTAGCTCGGGCTTTGTCACTACTGACAACTCATAAATCATAAATCCCCCTGGACTAATAAAAATTAGGTCCAGCCCCCCTATGGGACTGGACGAGTAATTAAATTTGAATCAGGGGAAGATAACATCAATGTTCTAACATAGGAAGGAATTTGAGAGAGAGTTGCTTGTTGGAATCGGTGCACAAAAAGGCATAATTAAAGCTTGATTTCTCCTCGAGAGTTTCAGGATTTAACGGCACACATCCAGAAATAATATCAATACTTAAGCGCAGTGGTCTGATAAGGCCATTTTCGGTGCCTATCATACTGTAAAGACGTTCACCATAAATCAAAGTTGAATTAATAAACACTCCAGGGCGACCTTCTGAAAGTATTGGCATAAGCGTCTCAGAAAAATTTTGGCCCGGAAAGCTAGAATCTCTATACACAGGAAGTTCAGAGTGATCTCCATTATTCGTTAAAAAAGTGATACTCGAGCGATTTTCAACCAGAAAACTCTTATCTCCCGAGTTATCAAAACCACCAATTAAACCAATAATTGGATTTTCCCATTCTTGCTTTAAGACTAGAGGAACCAAAACTCCCGTATCGTTTTTCACTAAAAATTCTGCATTGGCGCGATTGAGTAGCGAAGTAAGAATAGATTCATTGATCATTGCTCCACTCTTGGTATTTAAGATTGGATAAATTAAAGCTCCATCTAAACCCATTGCACTTGTTAAAGATTTCGACTGAATACTATTTACAGCTAAAATAAGTTCTAAATAAGTCGATTTTGTTCCATCATTAAGACTTGCTAGAGAATGAATTTCGCCCCTGCTTGCTTGTAAACTTGTTTGAGGAAAAGGTTTTATGATTGTGATTGTTTGATCGTCGTATAAATGAAAATCACTTCTCATTTTTTTCATCACGGTGACATTATCGACAACTCGCAATTCAATCTTCATGACATCGTCTATAGCAGACAACTTTGGATTTAAGTAATACTGATGGTTTCCAGCAGTTGTTACTCGATCTAAAATATTTTTTGAGTTATCAACTTCTGGCATACCATATGTTTTAAAAATAGAAGGAACTAAGATTGAGCCCAATTGAGTGCTGGTAACTTTTAACCATTCAAATTTTTCTATTCCACCATCAATCGGTAGTCCTTCAAAAGTTGAAAGAGTCATCGCCCATTTTGAATATTTTCCAAATAATGGATTTAAACTAGAATCAAAATTAAAAAATAATAATTCATCTTTTTTAACAGAAAGAGCATAGATAAAATAATCCAATTTCCCGTCTTGATTGATATCTTGACGGTGAATTGAAAGCACACGATTAACCAATGGAAGTGTGATCGTTTTAACGACAAAGGCATCGTCAACTTTAGTTAGAAGCGAAACAACTGTTGAAGTTGCATTTTGCTTTGATTTTTCTAAGAAAAAATATTCTGGAAAATTTAAGCGGTGAAATTTATCCATCACGCGAGCCATACGAGAAAGTTTACGATCTGGAGTCATAACTCCCATATCATCAAAATTTCCACCAGCTATCGGCATTGATATTACTTCAGAGTCGTTATTTAAATCGCGACTAAAAACAAGACTTGTCTGAAATAATTTTTGATCTACCTGAATAGTCATATTTAAATGAGAATCACTACTTAAATCCAGTAAAGTCCCAGCGATATTAAGTGTTGTAATCGAATGCCCTTTTATGTCTTTTAGCTCAAAACAATTTTGATCAAAAGACAATGCTTGCGATGAACTGTTTATACATACTGAGCCATTGTAATCAATATTGGATAAGTTTTTTAATGGAAGATTAAAAGCAAATCGGCGATCAATTACACGAAATTTAATTTCTGTAATCGACTTCACTAGTGGATTTAAAAATGCACTTTCTTCATTAGTTTGAGCTAAACTTAAAAGATTTTTTAAATCTAACGCACCAAATTTTACTGAACGATTGTTTTTACTTTTATTCAAGGCCCTTGAACTTCTAAAAATCAAAGATCGGACTCTATCGTTTGATAATCCAGGATTTAATAATTTTAAGGTCGCTACAGCAGCTGTTAAGTACGGAGCAGCCTGGCTAGAGCCGCGCTTAACATCGTAATTAGCAATTCGTAACACGCGCGATTCAATATTCGTTGGAATCGTACTGATAATGTATTCACCAGGAGCAACCATATCAACTTTTGATCCAAAATTAGAAAAACCAGTTAGCTCACCACGATTATCAATTGCCCCCGTACAGACAACATTTTCATAGGCACATGGAAAAGTGGGAAGATCTTTTGTGTTATTTCCTGAAGCTGCAATAACCATTACGTTTTGCTCTTCTGCCAATTGGAAGGCTTGGCGAACTTTGGCAGTATCAATTAATTTAGGCCATCCTAAACTTAGGTTAATAACTTCAGCTCCATTCTTAATGGCAAAAATCATGGCATCAGCAATAACATCAGTAATTAATTTTCCGTTATAAACAAAACCATTTACTTGAGAATTTAAAACTTTAATGGGCATAATTTTAATTCTGGCATCGGCTGCACCCGCTATACCGATAGAATTTCTATTGGCAGCAATTGCTCCAGCAACGTGTGTTCCGTGGCCGACATCATCACTTACATTGTTATTACCATCTAGAAAGTTAAAACCGTTACACGCTAAAATTTTAGCGTTTGGTGCGTTTGTACATAATTTTTCATTATACCAAATTCGTCCTTTTAGATCGGGATGATTAATATCTACACCACTATCGATAACAGCAACGATTAAATCTTTTTTTGATGTAGCAATGGCACTCGTATCTATCCAATTAATATCATTTCCAGGAATTCCTTTCATACTTACGCGCTCAAGATCTGAAGTCGTTTGCAAAATAACTTGTCCACTATTTTGAAGTGCCCATTGTTTGTTATAAAGTGGATCGTTGCTCACTAAATTATCTGCGCTCATTGCCATTGATGATAACGTTGCCAGATTCAATAGAGTGAAGAGTGTTGTTAATTTCATAGAGACTCCCTTAACCAGCTGCCCGAGAACTCGCCACCAGATAAACCTAATAAATCGCGAACTACATCTAAAGGTCCATTCCACTCTTTGCTACCAATTTTACCCACAGTATTTGAATATATTGTGTCGTTTAATATTTCTGAATGTTGTCTAAATCCATCCATAGAGCCGTAAACGTACAGATTGTTCTCGCCAATAAGTTGTTTGAAATCTTTAAACTCCAACGAAGCAAGCAAATCATCTATAAGATTTACGTTACATGATGCTTTATCTTCATCATTGTCAGCCTTCTGGCATTTTTTCAAATCCCATTTCAGCGCTCCTAGATCACCACACATTGCCGAATTGGCATTTTGATTATCTTCTGCATTACAAGCACGATCTTTTTTATAACGAGCTTCTATTACCTCAATATCTGAAAGCTTAATTGCATTCAAACGCTCGATACCTCTGTCATATAAATTGAGATGGTATCCGACTCTGAAAAGTCTTAATTTCTCAAAATCAATTTGATCAACATCAAATAGAGTTGCTTGAAATTTTTCATTTACTTTAAGCATCATCTTTTTTAATTTTTTAGGTGAAAGTGACCATCCTTGCTTAGTATCAGTGAGTGATAAGAACTTGTGATCAAATTTATTCTCAGCGTTTACTTGCGCTTCAAAACGAATATTTTGTGTATAAGATCGACCAAAGAAACTATCACCTGGATTAGCCTGGCCTTCTTCAGTTAAAACAAAGTCACCTTTAGTCTGTTCTGCTAGATAATAGTTGGCCATCTGTTTTGAGAATGCTTCAACATTGACTCCTCTCATGAAATCTTTGTTCAAGCTGAAATATCGTCCGTTAATTCCATCTTTAGCGTCTAAGTTATAATATGTTTTTCCTTTTATCGACTTCATCTTCCAAAATAATAAAGAGAAGCTTGTAGACCTATCGCGAAAATCAGCATCAAGCTTTACTGGAGTTACATTATTATTTAATGTTTCAAAATTTTTATTTTTCAAAACATTGTAAACACCTAAAGCATTTGAATATAAATTTGGGTTTTCATCAAGATCACTTGATAAATTAACCATGTAAGACTTTATATTGTATTTACCAACATCATACTGTCCAGTGATTTTCAGAAGTGAAATATATTCATTTACTGAAAAACTTAAATTGATATCTTTAACAAATCCTAAGTCATCAAAGATTTGAAGAATCTTTGGGCTCTTTTTATAAATGTGAATTCTTTTAATAGTCGTCACACCTGCGCCCACACCAACACCAGCTCCAATTAAGCCAGCTGAAAAATTAAGCTTCACTTCTGCCGACGGCATAAGACGATCTGTCATAATAAGTGATTCACCAGTATCTAAGTATTGATCAATTTCTTTTAAAAGCGCTGTGACTTGTTTTGCTTTTTCATCGTTAGATGCTGATGAGTTTTTTAATTCAGACAATGAGAAATAACGCTCTCGCAGTGATTTCTTTAAAAGATTTACAAACATATTTTTGTACGGTTCTTTTAAACTTTGTTTTAAATTTTTAACGGGTTTAACATGCGAGAAGGTTCTCACAAGAGCAACCGTTGCCTTCACACTTCCAGATAATCCATTTCCAAGTCCTTCTACTCCTAAATAAGCACCCAGATTTACACTAGCACCAAAGGTATCGGCAAGTTGAACTAAGTTATCTGTTCCTAAATAATTTCCTAGAACAATATCGCGAGAAAAAATTAATTGTGCACTAGCGAGTGGACTACTCCAAGTTTCAACTCCAATAGGTTGAATTTCTCCAGTTTGAATAAAATGATTTAATCCATCTTCAAATTGTTTTTGGAAAAATGAACTTCGAACTTTTTTGATATCATACCCTTCAAGGTAAGAATTAAATTTTGTCACTAAGTTATCAATCACATTACTTTGAAGTTTAGCATAAAGGAAAAATCTCAACTGCTCGAAAGGTGACTCTGCATCTCCATAAGCAAACCGGGAAGCAAAGCCTGGAAATTCTTTATCAATTATTTTTCCATCTTTTACACTTTCTCCAATAGATATTTTTTGATTAAAGGCAATTCCTGCACTTTTTTCTTCAAAAAGTCTATTTAGTGAATTCCTTCTTGAAACAATTTTTTCTGTTAGAACGGCAGCAATGTCACTTGGAAAATAAGCGCCATCAACTATTTCTTTAATATCTGCGCGTGTAAGTTTATTAAGTTTACGAAGCATCCATTGCGCATCCTCCAGGGTTGTCGCGAAATCATTCCCCGTAAAATGCGAGAAGACCGCAGCGCGGTTATCGATTTTTCCATCAATCCAGCTAAACTTATTGATACTTTCATATAAGTCTGCCAATGAATAAGGAATTAAAAGTGAGCGCAGCGTTCTGCTATTTATTGTTTGTGTTGGAACACCCATGGCAACGTTGTAAAAATCATTTTCAGACGGCTCTGTGATAGCAACATCTTGAATATCTACTGTTAGTTCCTTGGACTTTGTTACCCAACGAGCTGAGGCACCATCTGTGTTTTCGGGAATTGATTTTTTCAAAAACAATTCGCGATCTTCTACCGAATTAAAACGAATTGAAATATTTTTTAAGTATTTAATCGCTGGAATTTTATATCCTAACTTTCTTAAAAGATTTTTTCTCAATAGTAATGTATGCAGCGTTTTATCTAAATGAATCGTAAAAATCTTAGAGCCATTTTCTGGAATAGCGTTAAAACGGTATAGGCCTGAATTTGAAGTTAAAGATCCTTCAAAGGAGAGAGTTTCGTTATTTCTGACTTCAATTGATTCTTGATCATTAACCGCACTTATTTCTTGAGACCAAATTTCATTGGACTTTGGATCTAACAGAGACAAGTCCACATTTTCAAGTGTACTTAAATCCTGAGCTTCTCTAGAAGATACTACATTATCCCTGTAGATAAGGTCATCACTGGCCATCCTAACCCCTTTTTGCAAAGGAACGAATGATTCTCCAGCTTGGGCCAATAAGGAAATAGAAAACAATAAAATTGTTGTGATTAAAATCTTCATAAGACCTAACTATGCAAGAACAAATCCAGTTTGGGCCCCTTATGAATCTCGATAAGTGGGAAAAGGAGAGGTGTCTAAAGTTTAGACACCTGCTTATTTTTTTGTTGTTTCTGGACGAAAATGCTTATTTTCATGATCCACTGATAGAACGTTTCAAGATAAAAGTAATATAACAAATACGCGAATTAGTTTTTTCATTTTTTGCTATTTATTTAAATTAACAAATCCTTCTAGGTAAGCTTTATATTCTCTAGCGAGCGTTGTTGCTTTTCCTTCAAAATTATTTACCAGCGTACAAGTTCCTGGCTTATAAACTCCAGTTAATAGAACTTTGCTACACTTGATTTCCGCTTTGCACCCTTTAAAATCACATTCTACTTGATTGCGAGAAAATGGATTGTAAGTTTGATCTTTAGTTAAGAGAGAGTTTTCAAGATTAGCTGCACACTCGCCTCTTAAATCATTTTTTGCACTTATTGGACAAAGAAAATCTTGGAGTAATTTTTTGTATTCAACTAAAGTCCCAGTCTTTTTTAAGTTTGTATTTCCAATGAAAGATAAGAGTGATTTTGCCATTACTCTCTTGCAATCAACTTCTGAATTTTTTGTACAGAAAAATTTATAAAATGGCAGACCACCATCAGTATACTCTCCCCAAAATCCTGTATATGGATTGTTGTCTGGTTTCAATCTTAAACAGATTCCCGATTTACTACAGTCTAATGTTGTATCAAATGATTTTGAGTTTTGTTGCGCCCAATCTGTATTCGGAAAAAATCCTTCTTCTGTTAAATAGAAATTTCCGTCATTGTTTAGTTTTTGAAAATTTGTAGAAGTCATTGCTCCGGCAACCGGAATTTCCCACATATCTGAAAGAAATGGAGCTAAATTAAATCCACCATTACATCCATGGAGAAAAGCATATGCATCTTTTGTAAAATGCCCTTTAAGCGCGTCTAGACCTTTGGTATTTAATGTTAAGCGATGAGCTTTACCATCTAAGTGAATTCCATATTGAGCTGAGCTATGGCTAAAAATATCAATTGAATCTATTTTACTAAATTTAACTGCTTCATCAATTAATGTTTTCCCATTGAATGTAGAGCGATCTTCATTTATTACTCCAAACCCCCAAGCTTTCAGGAGTGCTTTATCATCTATCTGAGGCTCATTTGCAGTGATTAAAACAATTTGTTCACTAGGATATTGTTGACTGTATTTAAGTGCTTTTCCGCGTGCAACTTCTTGGAACTGCGTCCCTAAATCATCACCTGCTCCAGCAACTAAAATTCTAGTTGGTGCATCGTAATTTACTTTGTCTGCATTGTAAGCAGTAACTAAATAGGCATTCGATTTGGCGGCCATAAACAAAAGCGCAAAAAATGAAATTATTTTCAACATATTTTCCCCAACAAGATAATCAATGCCCTAAAGATACTAATAATAAGTCACTCTTAGTAGTGTGTAGATATTTTTTACAATACAAATTTTGATAAAAAAGGAGCTGCATTTTAAGCAGCCCCCTCGGTTTTTCGAACTAAATTATCTATATCTTAAAGAGTGATACCAAAAACTTCTGGTAAAAATTTTTGTTCAAGATTTTGAGCACTAGTTCCGATTTTAACAGCAACTTTTGCAAGTACGTCAGCTTTAGCTTTTGAGTCCCCTGCAGCGGCTTGAATTTCTTCTACACTTACACCTGTAAGAGTTTTAAGATCTGACATAAGAGCTGATTGATCAGCTTGAGTTAATTCACCATTGCCGTGAGAAAGCATTTTTTCAATTTTTGATCCTAGAGTTACCATTGACATAGAAGTTTCTAAACTTACGCTATATGCGAAAGAAACTTTTGCAGCTTTTTCGTAGAACTTAGCTTTTTCTTGCTCTTTTGCAAGAAGACTTACGTCTGTTGAACCAGCTTCGTCTTCGTATAGGTAACCAGAGTTTCTTCCTTCGTAGTATCCTGTAGAAAAATGGTAATCAACAACTTCATAGTCATTTCCATAACTGTCACCTTGGTAGCGACCAGCAAGAATATCACTTCTTTCAATTGATCTAAACTCAGATGCAACTGCTCGGTTGTTTGAATAGTAATCGTAATAAACAATTGAACGAACATAGTTTAAGCTAACTGCTTTATACTCACTATATTTTGCATCCCAGATAACAAACCATTGCTCTTGACCTGGTTGCATTGAACGTAAAGTTTCGTTTGTATAAAGTTGAATTGCTGTTGAATAAGTCCCATCGTTAGTATTAAGAGCTGCTACGAACTCAGAAGCTAAAACGCTTGGGGAAGAGTGTGCACCATAAGTTGATCCACCACCACCGCCACCGCCACCGCCACCGCCACAGCTAGCAAGTGCAAGAAGTGCTGAAAGCATCGAAACTTTTAAAAATGTCTTGATTCCCATATTTTCCCTCGCCTTTTTTTGTCGAATTTAATTCGACTATTATTTGTTGTTTAACTAATACCTAAGATTTTTAATTGACCAATTGACTCAGACTTAAATGTTTTTACAATTCCTGCAAGAAATTTAGTCACCTTTTAACCCTATATTGTTTAAAGCTGGCCTCAAGATATGCCGTTAAACCACAGAGTACCAATTATAGGAATGGCCCATGAAAACTTTACTTGGCATATTTTTAATTCTTTCCTTTTCCCAACAATCATTTGCTGGCGAGTTGGATTCTATTGCATTACTAACTCCTATTTCATATGAACAAAAAACATCTGCGACTCAAACTTTTACTTCTAAAGTCAAAGTTGGAATTGGAGATTTGATAAAAACCGATGTTACAGCTGAAGTTAAAAAGAAAGTTGAGCCTTACCGACAAGATCTGGCGGCTTATTTTAGTAAACCAGGCGAGCTTGATACATTTGTTAGCAAAGTTGCATCGGAAGGAAAAAATGCAACTGTAGGCAATGATCTAACAGATGCAAAGTTAATTAAATTTTACGAGTATCTTGGAAATAATTTAATTGGTGGTTTTGCTGATAAAATTTTAAAAACAGAGGGAGTTACTGACCCTGCAAGAAGATTATTATGGGTTAATAAAATGTTAGCTCCTTTTGATCATTGCATCTCAATTGCTCAAAATTCCCAATACGACGCAAGTCGCTGCCTAGATGCCTTAACTTCGAGCTTAGTGCCTAGTGCCGGAGTCGGTATTGTTTATGAATTAAGCCGTTCCAATCTAGATGCTTCATTATCAGCAGCTGAAAGACCATCATTTAAAAAAGAGCAAACAGACCTCTATAAAGAATGCATGAGAAAAGCCAGTGGCGAAGCAAGCGATGTTAAAAAATGTGCAATCGTTGCTATGCGTGCGGGAGTGCTAAAGGTTAGTAGTAAAGCTTTAGCAAAAACAGTTACTGAATCCACTTCTTCCCCCGCTGTTGCTCAAAAAATCAAAACGGCAGTTTTACCTGGGTTAAATACTTGTGTTCAAAATGTTGGAGCAGACACAGCTTCCTCTACTCCGCTAAATAAGCAATTCATGAATTGTATCGATGGTCTCGTTAAATCAACAGGAGCATTAGTTGTTCAAGATAAACTGGCCAATACGCCTGCAGTAAAAACTAATTTTTCAAAAGTTGAAATTACAAAATTGATAGCAGACAAAGTTCAAAGTTTTAGTGATTGTGTTGCTGAACAAAAACAAAATGACATAAGAAAAGATGGAATGTTAGACACAAGTAAGTGTGAAAATAGCATAACCAATGATGTTACATATAAAGTTGTTGTAAAAACCCTTGCTCAAACTGCAAAGGAATCATTTCCCAAAGATGAAAAAAATATCAGCGATGTCTCAAACGAAGGAAAACGTCTTCTCGATTTATGTTGGAACAATGACCAAAATGGAAAAGAACGCGAAGCTTGTTTAAGAAAAACCATTTTGTCTTTTTCTCAATCACTTGGAGCCATTAAATTAGATAAAGCCATTCCCGATGATTTAAAAGATAAAAGTGATTTGGTTAAGACATCTATTAAAGATCTCACAAGTTGTTTAGAAAAAGAACTTCCAGCGAATATTTCTGAGGCTACAAATTTGAGTGCATCAACATCACTTTGTTCGAATAAACTTACTAAAAGCGTAGCTCTTGAAGTTGCTCGTGAAACAATTCGTCTAAAAGCACTGGAAAACAAACTTACTCCTGAAGCCACAGAAGAAATGGTGAGGAGTTATGTTGATCAAAAATTTATGACTTGTTTAGGTACTAGTCCATCAGACGCTAAACTTGATAGTTGCTCTGGTGATTTAAAAAAGAACGCTTCGTTAGTATTGGCCGCTAGTCAAATCAGAGTGAATGCTGCTGGAAAAGTGACTCCTGCCGCCACCGACGCGCTGATTGATAATTTAGTTAATAAAAAATTCAAAGACTGTCTTGGAGCTAATCCATCTGATAAAGTGCTAGATTCTTGCATTGGTGATTTAACTAAGGCTGCTACTAAATCAATCGTGCTCTCATATGAAAAAAGCCAAATTAAAGATCAGTTAAATGCTGATTTTACCCCAGACAGTATTAAACCGGTCGAAGATGCATTTACGGCTTGTGTGGACAAATCTTATGGGCCAAAAGAAGTTTCTAAGGCCCTAGATGAATGTACAAAACAATTTGCTTTAGGTTTTGCAAAAACGTTAGGTGAATTAAAAATAACAACATTGATGAAATCAGTCTTAGGTTTAAAAAATTACAATGACCAACAAAAAAGCATTGATGATATGCTCGCTAAATACAATGCTTGCTTGGATGATTTAAAACAATATGGATTGGAAGATGGATTATTAGATAAACTTTCGACCTGTACAAGTTCATTGGAACGCCGAGGAATTAACTTCGTTTCTAACACCGTTAACACATGGATGAGTTCAGAAGAAAAAGATGCTGCAACTGCCATGGTGAAGCAGGAGTTCGCACACTTTCTTCCATGTATGAGTGCTCTTCTTCCTGCTTCACCTTACGATCCAAAAATGGAACAAAATATTGATTCTGTTTTAAAGCCAGTAGCAATGCTACTATCTCAATATATAGAGTACTCTCCTGAAAATGCTAAGCGCAGTTTAGATGAAATTATTAAAAAGCTCTCTACTGATTTAAAAGATGTTGCAACAAACCCTGCCTCTAAAAAAGAGTTAATTGATTTGCTTTATAAAAATGGAGCCCTTGATCAATTTATTAAATCAATGGTCCGTGGGCAAGTTAAGGATGCATTAGAACAAACCTCTGAAGCAGATCTTCCAAAAGATCTTCGTGACATTTTAATGAAAAAAGAAAATTTTGATAAAATTTTTGCGACTCCTGAAGGATTGGCCATCAAAGACATGGTTATGGAAAAAATTCTAAAGCCCGTTTTAATGGAACAAGCAAGTATGAGCTCGCCACTAATGACCGCGGGGACAGAATTAGTAAAAGATAAAGTTATAAAACTATTAGTTAATGCACCTACTTTTGGTGAGCAGATAATTAAATCGGGTATCCAGAAAAAAATAAATGAGACGGATATGTTCACTAAGTTCTTTGCAAAAATTCTTTATGGAAACAAATCCTTGAACTGGGGAGAAGTGGGAAAGACTTCTGAAGGTGTTGCCGCCGAAAACTACATTAAAGAGAATTATGTTCTTCCATTGTTTAAAGGACAAAAGTTTACAAAAGATGAAGAGAAAAAAATAATGGCCGAAGCTGAAAGATTAGTTAAATCAGCTGTAAAAAATTACGAGTAACGATACATGCATGCCTATAAAGAAAACGATTTTAAGATTATTATAGTCGATGAAAACACACCGTTTCGAAACACACTCGCAACGCGCTTGAGGCTCTTGGGCTTTCAAGTGGAATTTGCGACCGGAGGATTTCATTTGCTGCATGTTCTTGAAAAAACTTGGAAGTATAATCTCATAATCGTTCATGAGGATATGGA
This sequence comes from Bacteriovoracaceae bacterium, assembly GCA_947446575.1. Taxonomy (GTDB): domain Bacteria; phylum Bdellovibrionota; class Bacteriovoracia; order Bacteriovoracales; family Bacteriovoracaceae; genus Bacteriovorax. The sequence continues at coordinate 123,647 of CANFHC010000001.1, forward strand.
AGATATGCCAGGCGAAGAAATAATTTCCCTTGTGAGAATTCACAAAACCAAGGCTGAACTGCCCATTTTATTTATTTCAACATCCGATATTGAAAAAGAAATTTGCGAGATAATTGTTCAAGGAGCTAACGAATATATAGTGAAGACATCCAATTACCAAACTATCGTTGATCGGGCACAAAAATACTTCACTCTTTTGAAAAATTCTTAGCACTGCATATCGACGAACATACACTTTTTCCTTATGATTCAGACTTAATTTGAGAAACACCAACGAAAGGAATATGCGTATGAGTAAAATTAAAGTGGCCAACCCGGTGGTCGAGTTAGATGGCGATGAAATGACCAGAATAATCTGGAAGTTTATAAAAGATAAACTCATTCTTCCCTACCTTGATTTGGAAATTAAATACTTCGACTTAGGAATGGAATACCGTGATCAAACTAATGATCAAGTAACTGTAGATGCTGCTGAAGCCATAAAAAAATATAATGTAGGTATCAAATGCGCGACGATTACTCCAGATGAAGCGCGCGTAAAAGAATTCAAATTAAAAGAAATGTGGAAGTCACCAAATGGTACGATTAGAAATATTCTTGATGGAACTGTTTTCAGAGAGCCTATCATCTGTAAAAACGTTCCTCGTTTAGTTCCCAATTGGACTAAGCCAATCATGATTGGTCGTCACGCGTTCGGTGATCAATACCGCGCTACTGATTTCGTTACAAAAGGTCCTGGAAAGTTAACAATGACTTTCGAAGGCGCTGATGGAACAAAGATTCACAAAGAAGTTTATAACTTTAAAGGTGATGGTGTAGCCCTTGCTATGTATAACACTGACGAATCAATTAAAGGATTTGCTCATTCATGTTTTAACATGGCGATGACAAAAAAATGGCCTCTATACTTCTCTTCAAAAAATACTATTTTAAAAAAATATGACGGAAGATTTAAAGATATATTCGAAGAAATCTACCAAGCAGATTACAAAAGTAAATTTGAATCCCTAGGAATCACTTATGAACACAGACTTATTGATGACATGGTAGCCTCTGCTCTTAAATGGAACGGTGATTTCGTTTGGGCATGTAAAAACTATGACGGAGACGTTCAATCAGATACAGTTGCTCAAGGTTTTGGTTCATTGGGCCTTATGACTTCTGTTTTGATCACTCCAGATGGAAAAACGATGGAAGCAGAAGCCGCTCATGGAACTGTTACTCGTCACTTCAGAATGCACCAACAAGGCAAGCCAACTTCGACTAACCCAATCGCTTCAATCTTTGCTTGGACGAGAGGACTTGGCCATAGAGCTAAACTTGATGGCAACACTGAACTGGCCCACTTTTCTGAAACTCTTGAGAAAGTTTGTGTCGCAACGGTTGAGTCTGGAAAAATGACGAAAGACCTTGCGGTTTGTATTTACGGCGAAAAAGTGACTGCAGACAAGTATTTAACGACTGAGCAGTTTCTAGATGCAATAGATGATAATCTAAGAAAAGCGCTTGGATAATAAATAAAACATAACAATTAAAATGAAGGCTGCATCCAACGCAGCCTTTTTTATTTAGGAGTGTCTTTTTTACACACTAACTAGACGATCCATCTTCTCCGACTTACAAACATCTAAATCTGGGGAGGAACCTATGAAATATTTAATGCTATTAAGTGTACTTTTTGTTTTCAATGTCCAAGCACAAAATGCTGATGATCTAACTTTAGCAGATGAAGCTATTTCAAATCCATCCGTGGATATTGAAGGACAATATCAAGTTAAAGAAGCTAAAGAAGAAAAATCAGTAGTAGTAGAAAAAGTACTTACTCCTAAGAAAGTCGCAAAAAAAGTTTCTCAATCTGACAGATTAAAAATGTATAGAGAAAGACTTGAAGAACGCAATAGAATCATGATCGAAAAAAAGATGGAAATGATTCGCTATAGACAAGAAATGGCCTTAGCTCGTCAACTAGAAGCTTCAATGAATCAAACTCTTAAAGCAATTGATAACGTAAAATAAAAAATTAATGAGATGGCACTTCCCATAATGAATCGGTGAGTGCCTCTTTTAAAAAGATTTCAAGATCATCTTTTTCTGAATCCATTAAATTAAGTCCATTTCGCAAAAATCCCGCTTGTATCGAATTCATTAATTCAATTAAATACACTGATCTTCTTTCAACATCCACTTTGACTGGCATTGTCGCTTCTCTTTCCGCAGGTATGACATAATTATTCATAGAAGAGCGAATATCATTATAATGATTAATAACTTCTCTCAAAGTTCTGAATGCTCCGTTGTGCATATAGGGCGCTGTTAATCCCACGTTAAGTAAACTTGGCGTCCTAAAAAAATATTTTCTAAATGTCTCTTTTGAAACAGCTCCCCGTCCTTCGTCTGGAAGAACCGGAGCTTCTCCCCAAAAAGGAACGCCTACTGAAGCAAAAAAAGAATTATTTCCTAGCTCTCCACCTTGGTGACAGGCAATACACTTCCCATTTCCCATAAATACAGCAAGTCCTCTTTTTTGTTTTTCAGTCATGGCCGAATTGTCACCGCGAAGATAACGATAAAATGGAGAATCTGTTGATTGAAAAGTTTCGCGCTCAAAAGCTGCGATTGCTTCTGCCACATGACCGATATTGATTTTATCAATAAAGATATTCGGATAAGCCGCTTTAAAAAATTTAGGATCTTGTTTTAATCGCGCTAAAATTTTATCCCACGCTTCTAGATTATTTTTTGAGTCGGCAATTTCATTTTGTCCGATTTGTCCTTTCATCTCTTTAGTAGAGACCATGGGAAAAAGTGCTTGGGCCGCAAGTGAGCTACTCATTGCTGAAGCAATCTCTTTGGCTTTTGGATTTTCTCCATTTAGGCTTTCTTCTGGTGTCGTAAAAATTTTCTTCTGATTATCAAGTTGAACTCTCCCATCCCAAAACATAAATGTTTTTGTGGGTGCTCCTAAGTTAAAAAGAGCTTGAGAATTACGGGCTAAGATACCTTGTCCATCTTCAGTACGAGAAAGTGGCAATCCATCACTCAATCCTTTCATTGGATTATGGCATGTCATGCAACTAATATTTTTATTCCCAGATAGATTGGGATCAATGAAAAGTTTTTTTCCAAGTTCAACTAGTGCTCTATTTGCAATAGGCGCAATAGGCTCAATTGGTATAACTCTAAAGAATTCGAGCTTAGAGCGCAGCTCTTTATCTAATGCTGAAGGAAATGTTTCGGCATAGAGAGCAGTTGAGGTGAAGAGAGAATAACAAATAAGATTTTTAAAAAACATGCCAAAACACTATCTTGATTATTTGGAGCTGTAAAAACTTTTGACAGGTAAAAAGTATCTGTCGATTTTTTTAACACATAATAATATTCCCATGAGAAAAATGGCTTATAAATCCCTTACATAGCAATTGGCACAACTCTTGTAATAGATATACTCACTAACGATCAGGGGGATTTATCATGAAAGCTAACAAACTTTTTTTATGTGCATTAACAATATCTTTAATATCACTTCAAACAATGTCACCAACTGACTTTATTGCTCATACGAACGCATTAAACAATAGAGGCCCTGCTAGTGAGCCCGCAAATAAAGCTTATACTAAAAATGCAGTTACAAAAAAGCTAGTAACATCAAAAGAGATGCAAGATCTTAAAGCAAAGCTTGCTCTTCTTGAAATTGATTTAAAAGCAAAACAAGATCAATTAGACCAAAAATCTAAAGAAATAGAACAATTAAAAATAAATAAGTCTGATGAAAAGATTGAAGCTTTATCAAAATTGATCATTGATCAAAAAGCCGATATCGATAAATTAAAAATTGATATCAAAAATTCTGAAGTTAAAGATTTCAAAATAGTCAATAACAACAAAGTTGAAGTTGTTATTTGTAAGTCAGAATCAAAAGGTGAAAAACTTCAGGATGAAGTTAAAAAAGGTTTAGAAGATAAAGAAGCTGTTATAAAAAAAGTTGAAGATATTAAACTGACAGAAATTAAAAAAGAAGAAATTAAGCCAATTGCAAAAACTGAAGAAGAGAAAAAAGAAGAGAAAAAAGAAGAGAAAAAAGAAGAAAAGAAAGAAGAAAAGAAAGAAGTTATCGCCAAAGCTGAAGTTAAAACTGAAGATAAAAAAGCTGATGCAAAACCAAGCAAAGAATTTAAATCTGATAACTCAGAAATGATTTCTCTTATGTCTCAAATGACTACCATGTTTACGACACAAATGCAGGCACAGATGCAATTACAAGTGCAAATGATGACTATGTTGTCTCAAATGCAAACTAACTTTATGCCACAAATGAGCCCATATGCTTACGACTTTTCATCACAGGCCCATCCTTATAGTTACAACGATACTCTAGGACTTGGTGCATGGAATGTAGGAATCCCTGCTACGAGTTCACATTGGCCTACGCAATCATGGTCAAATAATTACTCTAGTCCATACTCAGTAATGCCAAGCTTGGAGCGTCAACCAGCTCAAGCACCAACTGATTTTGGCTTCTCTTTTAAGCAACAACAGTATCCAATGATGCCATTTGATTTTAACCAAGCTCCAGCGCCAACCTCTCCGGCACCAGTGCAAAAGGCGGCACCAGTTGAATTAGCGAGAACACAAATCCTTTCCGCTTAGTACGAACACACAATAAAAAGAAAAAGGGACATCTAAATGATGTCCTTTTTTTCGTTTTAGTGGAGTGAATTAATCAGTCAATATAAAGAAAGAGGAAAAAAATTCCTCATTTTTTTTAAAAAGCTAACGACAAGCTAAATAAGTTAGCTGGACTAAGGAATGATCAGCTAGAAAGGCAATGGATGCTACTTCAATGAACATAGGATATATCATGAAGGCAGAACTAACGAACAAAGAATCTGGAGCTAAGATTATTATCAAAAAATGCCATGTTTGCGGACATGTCATGGAAGGGGCCCAAGAAGTCCCAAAATGTGGAAAGTGTAAAAAATCCTTTCTACCTGTCAACTACTTCTCGAAGGTTCACTCTAAATCCCAGAAAGAATATGACCAGCTTTTCGCAGCAAGCTATGAGTTACATGAAGAAGATCTCATAAAAGGTCTTACAGTTCTCTGGTAAACGGTGTCTATTCATGACTTAAATGCTATGAATAGACATGCAAGAACTTCATCCAATCATTCAAAGACTCTTTGATAAAAGAGGATTCGATCATAAAAAAATCGAAAATTTTTTATCTTGGGATTTAAAGGCCATTCCAGAACTTACTTCTTTAAAAGATTTAAGTATTGCCTCCAAAAGAATTATCGAAGCAATAAACCATAATCAAAAAATCGGCGTGTATGGCGATTATGATGTTGATGGAACAACTTCGTGTGCCCTTCTCTATCATTTTTTTAAAATGTTAAATGTCGAGCTTGATGTCGTTCAGCCTTCACGCTTTATTGAAGGATATGGATTGCACCTTTCGAGCATTGAAGAAGCAGTTGAAAAAAATATCCGTGTTCTCATTACTGTAGACTGTGGAATAACTAATAATGAAGCTGCCGATAGTGCAAAAGAAAAAGGCTTGGACTTAATCATTACTGACCATCACAAGGATGCGCGTGAGACAATGCCAGATGCTTTTGCCGTCATTAATCCTAACCGACGTGATGAAGATGAAGCAGGAGAATTAAAAACGCTTGCTGGAGTTGCCGTCGCTTTTGCGCTGGCGGTACAAATAAGAGCTGATTTACTTGCTTCGGGAAAAGTAGTTCCTACGCTTTATCCACTCTTGCAATTTGTTGCAATTGGCACCATTTGTGACCTCGCTCATTTAAGTCCAGTAAATTTAAAACTGGTTCGCCATGGTTTAAAACTTTTAAAAGACACAACCTATCCAGGACTGCGCGCCTTTTTTACGGCCGAAGAATTAAAGGCTAAAACAATTCCTTCGGAAAAATTAGCTTTTCATATTGGTCCGCTAATCAACTCTAAAGGACGATTAGACCATCCTGAGCTAGCGATGCAACTTCTTATTGCAAGCACGCCAGAGCGCGCACGCGAGTGCTACGATCATCTCGTTAATTGCAATCAAGAAAGAAAATTTATTCAAAATGAAGTTTTCAAAGAAGCGCGTGAACAAGTTTTACGTGAAAGAAAAAATCTTCCATTTAATAATGAACATTTAATCACTATCGTTTATCAATCTCAATGGCATGAAGGTGTCATTGGAATTGTTGCTTCTAAATTAGTTGATACTTTTAAAGCCCCGGCCATTATTTTTACTGACTCTGAACACGATGGAGTGATCAAAGCATCTTGTCGAAGTGCAGGTACTTTAGACATCTTTAATCTACTTAAAAAAAACGAGCATCTTTTTATAAAATTTGGTGGCCACAAAGCAGCTGCTGGTCTTTCAATGAAAAAAGAAAACCTGCAAGAATTTATAAAAAACATGAATCAATTGCTAAAAAATGTTCCCGCCATTGAGAGAACCCGCATGGAGTTCTACGATTTAGAAATCAATGCTTCGGAAATTAATCCTCAGCTTATGCGCGAACTAGATATGCTTGAACCATTTGGAATGGGAAATGAAAAACCTATTTTTAAAATTAAAGGTGTGAAGCTTGATTCATTTGATCTCATGAAAGACGTTCACGTGCGCTGGAATCTTTCTCAAGAAAAAGTAAAACTCAAAGGAATAAGCTTCAATTATGTTGGAAAATATGAAGCGACAAGTCCTTCTGAAATATTTTCAACTCAAAATTTAAAGAAAGAAGATTTGTCAGTTTATTTTACGTTGGGAATGAATCGCTTTAATGGAAATGAAAATATTCAGCTAATGATTGACCGCCTAGAATTTGGATTCTAGGCGATCAAAAAAATCTTTGAAATTATTTTAAAATTGCAGCATCAAATTTCAATCCAACCATGATTGATTTTGGAGAAGATTTAACTTCTGTTGTATTCATGCTTTCTTTAACAGTCGCACCAGAATAAACAACGTGATATCTAAATGCATCTTCTTTTGATTCTTTAAATTCAACACCAACATCATAAGCTGATCTTTGAGCAGTTTTTACAGAAGCAGTTTTTCTTTTGTCAGCGATGTATTTTGCGAATGGAGAAAATCTTTCTCCTGCATATCTAACTAAGCCCACAAGAGAAGTAGTTTTTAAATCTTTTTTAGTAGCTGCTGTTGTACCTACGGCATATTTTTCAGTTAGAAGATCGTAATCAACTTCTAAAACAACATCATGAGGAGTATTGAATTGAAGACCAGCAGACATAAAGTTGTCATTTCCTTTATTATCACGTACTCCGCTCAACGAAGTCGCCCCACCATTTGTTCCACCAGCTTCTGGAATTACAGTATAAGCCACGATAGGCTTAATAATCCCATTCAGCAGGCTTCCGTTCCAACCTACTGACCAACCAAATTTTGATTGAGCATTTGTTCCAGCTCCCTTTCCATTATCTTTGTTCCCATTAAAATACTGGGCCATTAAAGTTTGACCAGCAATTTCCTGAGTAAGAGTTAAACCAACTTGATTAGCTGGAGTTGCTTGGAAAAAATAAGAAGTGGAATAACGGTCAAAATTTAAATAATCGTATTCTCTACCACCAATTAAAACTGCTTTTTTCCCAAGGATAATAGAAGTTCCAGTTGAAAAAGATTTTGTTAAAAAAGCTTCATCAATAAAAGTAGAAGTTCCATCAACTGAATCTTTTTTTGCACTAGTTGCTGAATCATTAACTGTTAGAAAATCTGTCGTTAAAAAATATTTAACTGAAGGAGTAACTGTTCCAGCAAAAGTTGTTCTTAAGTAATCAATATTGAATGAACTAGAATTTGAATTCCCAGTTTTTTTGTAATCATTATCTAAGTAAGTCCAACCCGCTCTACCAACAGCATTGATTGTATGCTCACCAGCAAAAGCACTCGCAGAAACTAGAGTAGCAATCATTGCTACTGTACTTAACTTTTTCATTCATTCTCCCTCGAATAAGTTTTTTACGGAGTACTCAGTACTCCGTATTAATTTGTTCCATCAAATATTACTTGTTAATTACTTTTTCTATAAGCCTAACGGAGGATTGAAACTTTTTCAATCACAACATCTTTCACTGGGCGATCGCCTGCTCCAGTAGCTGTTTTACCGATTGTAGAGATGACTTCCATTCCTTTAACGACTTTTCCAAAAACAGTATGTCTTCCATCTAGGTGTGGCGTTGGAGCGAGGGTAATAAAAAATTGTGAACCATTAGTTCCAGGACCGGCATTGGCCATTGATAAAATTCCAGCACTGCTGTGACGAAGAGTTGGTTGGAATTCGTCTTGAAAACGGTAACCAGGGCCACCTCTTCCAGATCCTTCAGGACATCCACCTTGGATCATAAAATTTTCAATTACACGGTGAAAAACAAGTCCATCATAAAAAGGACCTTTTTTTGTTGTTTCTTGTCTTCCTTCTGCTAGGTTTACAAAATTCCAAACTGTTTCTGGGCATTCTTTGGCGTAAAGTTCGATTTCAAATTCGCCAAGATTAGTTGTAACCACTGCAGTTAAGCGATCAACAGGTTCTTTGTAATCACTTTTTTTAACATTTCCTAAACCAAACATAAATTCTCCTTAATAGTTTAATATTTTATATAAGCCCAATAAATCTTCATTGCTTAAATTATTCGATTGCGAATAATAAAATAGTTTTTGTGTGGGAGCAAAAAACTGATTGAGTTCCATTTTAAATCCCGGTGTCTTATTTCCTGCACTATCAAAAACCGAAAAAAGTTCTGCAGTAATCATCTTCGTATTAAAAGTGGGAAAACGTTTTTCTACTTCTGACCTTGTAAGACAAAAACTCACTAGTACCGGAACACCATCATCCATAATTTTAGAATTGAGAAAACTTTTTAGTTTAGCTTCTTTTTTAGCGTCGTCGATAACTTCGTCTAGCCAGACCAAGTTCACTCTTTTAAAGATTGGTGGATCGAAAAATAAAATTTTGTTGGTTACTTTTTCACTGACTTTATAAAAAAGTAATTCTTCATCTTTTAAAGTAATAGTTCTCTTTACGTCAGTGCTTTTAAATTCGTTGTACTCTTCGTTGAAAGTAGCTTGCACTTGTAAGGCTTTATTGTAGGTTAGCCCATAACTTTTCATAAGAGCATTTATATCAAAATAACGAATATTAGTTGGACGATAACAAAATGCTTTTTGATCAAAATTCGCCCAGCTAGGAATATCTGTTAAAAAATATTTTTCAATTCCTGTTGGTGTGTAATAATCCTCAATAGCTCTAGGCTTTAATCCTTGAGTTGCAACTTCAGAACAACTGGCGATCAATCCTAAAAGGGCCAACAGCAGAATAAACTTAATCATTGAGCCCTCGAAAAAAAGGCCATTATTTTTTCTTCTATGACTTTGATCCCTGCGATTCCATCTTCTAAATTATCGGCATCAAGACAATAGTACCCAGCTTCGTCCACTTGCAGTCCTCTAGCAAAACTTTTATCGTCTTCAACTCCACAGCCAATTAAAATCGCTTCGGCAGGCAGAGTCTTTAAATCATGAACAGGAGCAAAGCTTCTAAAGTCAGGGGATTCAATTGTTGCAAAAACTCCTGTTCTATCAAGAAGGCGATCCACTGAAGTGACATCGTAACCTTGATAAATTTTTAGTTTTGCTTCTGGCTCAATTGGTTTTGGAATTTTTGCTTTTATGTAATCTTCTAGATCACGCCATTCAAACATTTTCTTTTCAAAGACAATTTTATCTTGTTCAAATAAATCATTTGAAACTTTCAAAAGATTTTTCAACTGAGTATTGATCCATTCGTTATGATATTCTTTCTCAACCGAAGTTGGAGTAACCCAAGATAAAGTATGATTGGGTTTTGAAAACAGCCATTCTTGGCATTTTAACAACGTTAGAATTGCAGACTCACTATTGCCCACAACGACTAGTTGAGTTTTTCCTTCCAAAGAAAAATTTGTAAAAATATCTTTTTCATAAAAAAGCGGCGCACTTATTTTTATGTTGTTTTCGTTTAAAGCAGCTGCTGCAGAAGGTCCCATCGCTACAGGAGATTTTCCTCTTCCTCTAGCATCTACAACAATATCAAAATCTTCAAAGCTCTCAACAGGCATATGGAGCGAATTAACAACTTGCTCGCCTAATTGTTTAAACATATCCGGATTTTCTTCAAGTTGTTTTAAGATGGCCTCTTTAGGGTTAACAGAAAAAATAACTCTAAATAGATCATGCATACGCGTTCGTTTAGAGATCACTTCATTAGGATGCAAAAAACGTTTATGCACACGCAGAACTTCGCCGGCCTTCGTAAGGTTTTTTTCTTCGATATTTTTAATAACGGGAATGAGTTGTTCTTCCCATAAAGAATTAAGTGATAATTTTTTTCCATCAAAAATAACTTCCATTGCCGGAAAATGTTCGAGTAGGAAACGTGCATTTCCGCCTAAGGCATTTTTTTGAAAAAGAACAACTTCTGCCCCTAGTTGGTCAAAATGTTGTGCGCATAAAATAGCTAGCGGACCTGAGCCGATGATGGCCAATTTCATAGTCTTTGTACTCCAAAGTCGTGAAGTACAAAGCTATCATAGTTTAGAGGTGAAGTGAACCGAACACATTGAAGAAGATTCGCCTTTTAATGTGACGGAGCAAGTAAAAATGCAGCTTCGGCTGCATTTTTTCAGTTCACTTAAAATAAACTTTAGTATCGCCCTTATCAATTGCCGAGTGTTCAGCGAATTTATAGATGAAATCTATGAAGCTTTGCATAGCTTCAAAAGTAGGAACACTCTTATCAAACTCGCAACCATATTGAATGTGGGTTGTTCCGTCCTGAGCAATCACTTCTTTGGCATGGCGCACGTTCATAATCACTGGGATGTATGAAGCATTGGTAAAGTACATTCTCATGCAAACTTCGAAATCTTGTGCCAATTTTTTATCTTTAAGAGGGTTCCAAGGAACTTGAAATGAACACCCGTCGCCAGCGATATCTACCATTGTTACCGGAAAGATACTTCCGTTGTCATCGATTACCGAATAGGCACCCAAAAAATTTTGAAAAACAATTCTATTAAATGCTCTTCTTTTTTGTTCAATTGTATCAGCTTTTTTCTTGTTGAAATCGAGTACTTTAAAATCACTCATAATAAAAAACTCCCCCAAAGGTTTCACACTCAAGGGCTTCTCGGTTAATTTCATTTATTTTTTAGCTTACTTTTTAAGATAACTTGGAGTCTGGGAAATTTCTTCTTTCATCCGACAAAAAGATTCAAGTCTCGACATTTTTAGTTTGGTAGAATGAGCGTTTTGGTCAAGTTTAGTATAGAAATAGCAGCCTTTAGAGTCTTCATGATGTTCACAATTTGAGAACTTACACTGCACGGCCCCTTCTTCTAAATCGGGAAAGTACGTTATTAATTCTTCTTCTAATAAATCTTCTACCCCAAATGATCTTATCCCGGGAGAATCAATTAATGACATACGTTCGCTGTCAACAATCTCACTCCACGTTGTGGTGTGTTTCCCTTTTCCAACTCTTCCAACTTCATTAGAAAGTAAATTGATTGCTCCATCAGAAACTTGGGAAATCAAACGGCTCTTCCCTACTCCTGATTGGCCTAAAAAAATAGACGTTTTATATGCAAGTCTGTCTTTAAGATCACTAAGTCCCAAGCTCAAAAATTGTGTCTTATAATTTGGATCTGTTGCTGAAACTTCAAAACACTCGATCCCCAAATTATTCATGCGATCAAATTCAAATTGAAAATCTAATTCATCAGGATTGAATTCATCCATTTTATTAAAGACCATAAGAGGCCTGATGCCCCATTGATGGGCCCGAACTAAAAAGCGATCGACGATTCCTCTTTTATATTCAGGTCTTGAAACAGAGCTTACGATAACCATTAGATCGCAATTGGAAGCGGTCACTTTCTTTTTTTGCTCGCGAATAATAAGTCGGTACATTTCGTTGGTGCGGGGAAGAACTTCAACAATGACGTTATTATCTATCATCACGTAGTCGCCTACGACGATTGTATTCTCATCACCTTTCAGCAGGTTTCCTAATGCGGTTGCGACAACTCTTTCGCCCGAATCTAGGATTTTGCATTCGAATTCTCGTTTAGCAGATTTAAAGACACGTGCTTTTAACATGACATAAATCCTTCTGGAAAAAATTGTCCTTTGGGATCAAATATTTTTTTCAATCCTCTAAAAACAATTCGTTCATTGTCGTGGTAAAAAGGAGCGATAAATTTTTTCTTCAATAAACCAATTCCATGTTCAGCAAATGGAGAACCATGCCACTTCAAAACTTCCGTATAAAGGCGCTCGAGTTCATGGTTGCAAAAATCATTTTGGTCTTTCGTCGGCATAAAATTAAAATGCAAATGGGCATCGCCAAAGTGACCAAAGAGATTGTATTTCACACCGAGCAATGTATAGCTTTTATAAAATTTTAAAAGCTCTCTAAAATTGTCTGCAGACACTTGAACGTCTGTTCCTTTTTTCGTTACACCCATTCGACTGTTGACTTCAAAAATGGCGCGAGGAACACTCACGCGAAGATCGCGGCACTTGCCAGAGGCCATCTCGAAAATATTCTCACTTGAGACAAGAGTTAACTTTTCTAAAAGATTTTCGTAAATCATTTCAAAGTCACTACTTCGCAACTCTAAAAAAACTACATCTTGATTTTTTCCAGGATTTTTTTCGGCTGGCAAATAAGAAAGTGAATTGGAATCAATAAATTCCACTGCGCGTATTTGATTTCTAAAAGATTGTACGGCATTAAAGATTTCTAAATGTGGCTCAAAATCTTCTTCCCACTTTGGAAGCAATAAAAACAAATAAGTTTCTTCTTCATAAGGAATAGTCTTCAATACAGCACTAGTGATAATTCCCAACTGCCCTTCTGTTCCCGTCATTAAATCGGTTTCTACTTCTAGGCGAGGATAAGGTGCATTTTTAAAATTCTTATAAGGCGCAAAATCTTTTTGATAAAAAGAAAGATCAATAGGCAGAACTAGCTTTTTATCGGCTAATAATTTTTTCTCTATTCCTTCGAAATCGATATAGTGAAGTTCTACGATTTGCGAACGAAGATTTTTGAATCCAAAAGATCGCTCTCCTGTACAACTTGTCGCGATTCCAGCTAGAACTCCTGCTAACTCTTCTGTTGGCGAAGTCATGATTTCTCTTCCCTGGCTTCGGCAAAATTCTTTAGCTTCTTTCCAGGTAACAAAGCCAGTGACTAATAAATTATTTTCTTTTGTAAATTCTAAATGACCTTTTATAGTTGAGAGGTTTCCAAGAACAGTGCTTGCCTGCAATTCAAGACTCAAATTTTCAAAAGGAATTACTGTTGATGTTTGCGAAGAATGATAAAGCGTTGGGACACCAGTTTTAATATGGCCCTTTACTTCTTCCCAATTATAAAAGCTTTTTGTCTTTTCGTGTGTCATAGGTATAGTCTAGGCGGGGAATCCTAATCAGCAAAGAAATATGTTAAAATTCTAGGGACTTACAAACCCTAAAAGCTTATCTTTCGCTTGACATTAAGGCTTGAAACTATTAATTTTCTCTTCACCAAATATCTTAAAAATGGATTCGTAGCTCAGTTGGATAGAGCAACCCCCTTCTAAGGGGTAGGTCGTAGGTTCGACTCCTACCGAATCCGCCATTTTAAATTTTTATTTCAACTTCTTTAAATGCCTACCAAAAGACTTCATAACGATTAAGTGTGCAACCGCTTGTGTGTATTTATAGGCAATCCACGGAAGTGCAGGCCTGAAGTCATGAATGCCTGCAATAATATATTTTTTATCTAGAACTTCACGAAATTCTAAACGTGCTCTGGTTTGCTTAGCGGCCAATAACCCACCTTTAATATAAAGCAGTTGCCGGTCATTTGTGCTTCGATCAATTGATTTTTCTAATAGCAGCAAAGTAATTTTGGGATGGAGAAAATAAAAAATGCAAAGTCGATTGCGAACTTTTGTCTTAATAATAAAAGATAAAAATACAGGTAACCATTTAAAGTATTCATCAGCGACCCAGGCTGCATCTTTTCCACTCGGAAGAGGTAGCCTTTGAACTGAACGCACATGTTTAGGTGCTTTAAGAACAATAGGTGTCTGGAAAGCGTGAACTTCTTCTTCTTTTTTTGAAACTAAACGTTTTATGGATTCTTCTATTGGCGTAGATGTTAATTCCAAGTAAGGAAAGCGCGCTTCTTCACGTACAAGCATTGAATGCTTTAAGCTTTGCACTAATGGGTAAACAAGCGCTTTTGGAGCTCCTGTAATAAGTGTTACCCATAGCCAAGACAGTGTTGGATAAAAAACATTGATGCTAAAGAAGGGAATTTTTTTATTTAAAATATCTGCGGTTAATTTCATCATTTGTTGATAAGAAAGAATTTTATTTCCACCGATATCCCAAGTTTTCCCTTGCACAGTCGCATCACTAAAACATTTTTTAAAAACTAAAATAAGATCGTTCAAATCGATTGTTTGCGCTAGGGTATTAGTCCAACTCGGACATAGCATAACGGGTAGTCTTTCAACCAATCTTCTCATGATAACAAAAGAGGATCCGCCTTCACCTAAAACCATTCCAGCTCGCAAAACAGTCAATTTAGGTGCTGCATTCCTTAGACAATCTTCTACTTCTAAACGACTTTTTAAATGCCAAGACAGATGACTTTGATCGCGAGGCAGTAATCCGCCGAGATAAATGATGTGGGAGATTTTATTTATTTTTGCAGCCCTAGCAAAATTATCGGCCAAGATTAAATCTAAATCATAAAAAGTTCCTTGAACTAAAGAAGCAGAAGGAAGCATTGAATGAACTAAATAAACGGCTTGATCACAACCTTCCATAGATTCTGCGATATCTTTTAGAGAAAAAAGGTCTGCTTGCCTCCACTCTAATCTAGAGTGAACAACATTATGTTTTTGACGAGAAAGAGCGACGATGCTTAAACTAGCATCAGCTTCTAAACTTTTTATAAGTGCTTTCCCTACAAAACCTGAGGCCCCAGCAATGAGTATTTTTGACACTTTTTTATTCTCCAAAAAATTTCTTAATGATGACACTAGGGAAATCTTCCAACACCTCCCCAATGCTCTCTCAGATCTTATTTCATGGAAAGAGATGTTATCAGAGGTTACAACTTTGTCTAACAGACTTATAACCGGAAAAGGCGTTGATGCTGTAAAAAGCAATTTGAAAGGTGTCATTTCTTCAGAGATTGAATTTGTAGAGACACTTTCAGGCAAAAAATTAACAGCAGACAATGGTGAAATGCTATTAAAGATATATTTTTCCCAAGTCATGCATTCAAAAATTTTCTTTTTAGATTTGCGTTCCAAACATTTCTCTAGAGTAGAGACATCCCTAGAAGGGCTACAGTGGAAGCCTGGAAACTTGTGGGCCGAACTAGATGAAGACTTCAGCCAAGGCATTCAGATGGTTTATAAGGGGTATTACGCTGACGACGACGTAGACTTTGCAGAAGGTTTAAAGAAATGTCAATTGGTGAAAAATCATTGGAGCGAAGCGCAGCAACAAGAAGTCTTAGAAGTTTTTAAAAAGCATTTCTCGAATGGACGTGAAGAAAAAATTCATTTTAACCTTGAGCATTTTCAAAAATCTTTTTCTGCAATTTTTAAAACGTTGATAAAAAACAAAATACGACTAGATAAAAACTTTTTATATCTCGGAGTAATGTTAGTTACTTTATATATGGCGCTGGATGAAATTGGCGGTGATTATGATGTGGCAAAAATATTTAAGGAAGTTATCAAAACGTGAAAATAAAAAAGCCCATCTGTTATTTGACGGGCTTTTTCTATTTAATTACCAGCGACTTGAACTAGTTTTTGGTGCCATTTCTTTGGCTTCAGAAACATTCATTTGACGACCTTCAAACTCAGTACCATTTAAGCTTGAGATTGCAGAAGATGCTTCTGATGAAGAAGACATTTCCACAAATCCAAACCCTTTGCTGCGATTAGTATCGCGGTCGATGATTACTTTTGCTGACTGAACAGTACCAAATTGTGCAAATTTATCTGTTAAAGAATCGTTAGTAACTCCGTATCCAAGGTTACCGACGTAAATTTTCTGACCCATAAAAGACTCCATATAAACAGTCACGAAGTTGTGACGTTAAAAAAACGTATGAAAAATATTTTGATTTGCTATTGGATTGATTGAACTGTAATCGAATAAAAAACGAAACATTGACTTTACTGCTACACTCTAACCCTTATATTCCAAAAGGACAGCACTTTATCACCTAATTCATCTTATCTATATTGATTCACCTACTTAACTATACAATCATACTGTAAAGTTTTGGTCACCTAATTGGAAAATTAAATATTACACTCTAATAGTCCGATAAAACAGTGATGAAATTTCTCTTCAACCTATTCTTATTCTTTTTGTCTTCTGGTCTTTTTGCCAGTGATTTTTCTAATATCCAACTCAAAGGTTGGACAAAAGAAATTCTAGCCGTGGATCACCTTCGTTTTAAAAATTTCGAAAATAAAAATCTCATCATCCATCTTCAAGTTGAGAGCTTTGATAAAGAAGAAAGTTGGAATGAAAAAAATTTAGCTTTTGATATTGCCAAGATGGTCGGTGTGAGAAAAATCATGTCATCTTTTTTAGGAATGTCTCAATATCAAATTTCAACATTCAAACTAAAAAAACATAAAATATATTCAACCCTAGATATTTCTGGCTCGTACATCAGATTAAAAAATCAACTTATGCACTTTAGAGAAATAAATTTTTATCACAACGAACACTTCTTACAATTAAAAGTTATCAGTGAAGCGTCATTACCTAATCAAAGTGAAATTGATAAATGGATAAAAGAAATAAATCCAGATCAAGTTGAGATTGATTAACCATGATAATGAAAAAAATTTTAATTATCGTTCTTTCTATTCAACTCCTTCTTCCAGGACTTGCCTACTCGAAGGCACCAATTCCAAATGCCTCGGCCAGTGTTGACTGTCGTAAGGATAAGCAAATTGAAACCTATACTCGCCTATGCCATAGCATAGACGACATATTATGCAAAGGAACTCCCGATCGTATTCGCAGGTCATGTGACGAAAAAGAACAAACAATAATTCACTCTGGAATGACCGCTACTGAGGTTTATGATTTCGCAAAAGGATGTATGAAGTCAGCGGCAACTTCATTCGTGGAATTTTTTACTAAATTTTTGCCTGATCTTTGTAAAGCAATTTGGGATTTATCTAAAGATGCTTACCATGCTGCCACATCTCCTGGTTTTTTTGCCAGCATAAAAGGAGCTTATGAGTCTGCTCGTTCGATGACTGCTGATGTTTATGAGTCAATTAAAAAAGATCCTGGTCAATTCTTCAATGAGCTCTGGAACAAAATTACAGATGCTGTTGGACCTATGGTTGCTCAATATGATTGTTTGAGTCCCCAAGTAAAAGTAGAAAAAATATGTGGCCTCATTGCTGAATGGGTAATGCCTCCAGCAATACTGGCAAAAGTCATCGTTCGGGGATCAAAAGCGGCTAAAGAATTAGTGGAGTTAGGTCTCATTGCAAAGCTCGGACAAAGTAGAGCTCTTAGCGCAATTGAAGAATTTGAACATGCGCCCAAAATCTCACTGAAAGAATCAAGAGAACTATTTAATAAATATAAAAAGAATGGATACACTCTTGAAGATTTTAAGCTTATGGATTCAAGAGGGATGCTACACCAAATAAATCCAGAAGAATTAAAATCTCTAGAAACGATCGATGGCATTAATCAATACGAAAGACTCACTGGGAAATCTAAAAAACCAAAAACAGAACAAAAAGAGAAATCATCTAAGCCTTCCGTGCAACAGAAGGTGGATCCGAATCCACAGATGAATGCTTTCAAATTAAAATACAGCAAGGAGCTTAAACTAGCCTCGAATGCCAATAGAGATTTTATCCAGTTTATGGAAAAAGATGGTGCAACAACAGCAAAAGACACTCTTTATTTCGATGTCGAAAACTCTGTACAAAAAACATTGAACGATCAGGTTTTTGTAGAGAAAACAGCAGTAGATTCAATTAATAATTCATTCTTTGAAAAATTTAATGCAAACTTGAGAGAAAATCCAGAACTTGTGTCTCGCCTTGAAGGAGAATATAAGGACTACAAGTCATATCGTTTGCGTCTTAAATTAAACCCCGGTGATGATCCTAAAAAATACGAAGCAATGCTCGCTGAACTTTATAAAAAAACAAGTGATGAGTTTCTTCATGATCCTCTACTCATTGATGTCGCAAAAACAATCCCACCTCGTATAGATAATATTGTAGATCCAAAAACCTGGTTTCTCGCCGGGGCCGGAGACAATGCACTTGAAGCTAATATGGCCGCAAGAAGCGCACGCAAAACAGCCGGAGAAGGAAAACCACCCTTAACTCACTTTAGAGAGCATGTCGGTTCACTCAATGCCGAGGTTCAAAGTATAGAGGATATAAGAAACGCTCTTGCATCTAACAAAACGTTACTCGAAAAAAAAATCTTAGAGAAAACCCATGATGGGAAAATCATCCCGTCAAAATTGATGATTGGTATTTTGAGAAAAATTAAACCTAATGACTTCTCTACAGAGGCAGATTTCTTGAAAAAAGTTGCCGAGAAGACAAAAGAAATTTCTGGAACCACAATTGATGAAGAAACATCGCGTGCGTTGGCTCAATATTTTTTAAAAGTTGATGCGCTTTCTCCTCCGCTCTTTGCAACTGAGCGAGTTGTTATCGATTTAAATAAAGCAAATAATGGACTTATCTCTGTCGATTTCGCAGGTATAGGTGTGGATAATATTTATGAACAAATGAAATCCCTTACACTCGTCGATTATAAGACTGGAACTGCAGAGTCTCGTCTTCATGAAAGTTTTCAGCGCATGCAAGGTGGAGTTAATGAAGTCACTTCACAGATGGATCAAGCCAAAGATACTTTTAGTGCAGCCATAGGAAAATTAAAAGATGAAAAGGGTAAGCCACAATTTTCAGGTGATGATGGAATTCACATGCCTACTCGTGCTTTGACGACTGAACAAAAAACGGAGCTCGTTCACGATCTCTCTAAGCTTGGAGATCCTGCCAAATATCGAATTACTTTTGTTTCTACACATTTCCCTGGTGGTGAAGTCATTCCAGCGGCTGAGAGATCACAACGAATCGTTCGTGCTGAAAGTTTAGAAAAAGAATTGCGAACAAAAATTATTGGCGCTGATAAAATTTCTGAAGTGAATGCAAAAACATTCATAACAGCCATTGATTACGTCCCCGAAAAAAGAGGTGGTGTTTTTAATTTAATACTAAGTGGGAGAAATTTGTCCGGTAAGGAATTAAAAAGAATTGAAGATGCCTTTAGGTCTTCAATTAATATTGATCGCGGTGAAAAATTCGGCAAAATTATTATTAAGACTTATTAAATACATAGAAAAATGGCAGTGGAATTACAAGGCATGACTGAAAAAGTAGTCAGAAAATCTTCTTTTCTAAACGTCAATTGACTAGCATTACGTACCTTAAGTTTCATTCTATTTTCCAGAAACATCAACAACTTACCAACGATATCAAAGCTCACCCCTGTAAAAAGCACTCATCTTGAATTTTAAGTCACTTATTAAGTTATAATTTTTGAAATGAAAAATCTTACAATCAAAAAATTAATAAAATTGGCCATTCTTTTGCTATCGATTTTGTTCATTCAAAGTTGTTCGAGTATTGCTCCTAAAAAAGAACATAAAAAAATTGTTAAAAAACATAAAACTAACATGCCTCCTAACTTTGAAAACTTTGACCGCAAGCCATTTCCAAACGAAGCTTTCGTCATCGCAAATATGATTGCGATTGTACAACCTGAAATGGATGGCGATGATAGAGATGATATTGCTTCTCAAATGTCCAAGGCATTGCAAAAACATAAAGTCGAACCACAAATCATGGTCGCCATAATCGATACTGAAAGTAATTTTCAGCCAGACAAGATTTCGAGAACTGGAGATGTATCAGTTGCCCAAATCAACGTGGAAATGTGGAATAGAGAATTTACGAGAATGAAGCATGAAATGATTGATAAAGAAAAAGTTAAAATTGATCAAGAATATGCTCTTACAAAAATGGCTGAGATATTAGCAATAATAAAAAAACGATATTCTAAAAAAGATCATAAGTGGTATGCTCGCTATCATTCCAACACTAAGAATCACAAAAAAGATTACTTAAACAAGTTAGAGATTCGTTTGAAAATGCTGGCTTTAGCAAATAATCTCAATACAAAAATTGCTCAAGGAAATTAGTCCCAAGCAAGAACTTGATATCCCTTATTGGCCAAACACTGATTCACAAAACTTCTTTTAACATCCATAGAACTCATACCATTATCGTGAGTTCCAACGCCGACTCCAACTCCGACATTACTTGATCCACCAATGCTCACCGCTCCGCCCATCATAGTCCCAAATCCGCGGCTGCCATTTGCTACTTTTTTTCCTTCGGGTGATTTTAAATACTCATCAGCACTCTTTAAGCATTGATCAATGTCAGCCCTAGCGACTAGTGGGCCTTTTTCTTTAAATACTTCATTTGGATATAAGGTTGGTCTGCTGTGTGAAGCACAAGCATAGACAAAGAAAGACAGTAAAAAAATAACTACTCTTTTTTTAAACATAAAAAACTTTCTCCTACTTTTTCCTTCAGGTCAAAATGCATCGGACAAATATCACGTCCGATTAAAATTTAATGAGCTACTTATGGCACTATCTTTGCTCAAGGATCAATGATGGTTAAGACTGATTATTTAAAAAAGTTATGGAGGATATAATGGAAAATGTAAAAGATGAAAAAATGGAAGCTCTTGAAAATAAAAATCAATTTTTGTATGATTTCGAAACTATGGATCATTTTTATCTCTTTAATACAAAGCTTGAATTATAAATTTCATAAATAGGACCATGAATCTTGTATTTTTTTCAATACCCTTGAGTCTGGTTCCAATACTGTTAAACTCATTAGAATTAACCTTAACAAGAATTGAGAACATTATGAAAAAGACATTTATCCTGGTCCTTTTGACACTTATCTCTACATCTGGAATTGCAGCAGTTATTAAGGGACGTGATAGTGATAATGCCTGCACTCTTTATAAAATTATGCCTTCAGATGCTAAGGGAAAAGTGGCCTTGTCTGAAGGAGAAGTCGTTATATACTTTAAGGAAGCATATGGTCTTTCATTCACAGAGATGGAAGTCAATTTTGACAATCGTGAAGTGTTAATTCAACCTACAATCAATATTGTCATGGGATTTAACCTTCCTCTGATTCAGACCAAAGCAGCTATTCCTTCTGATCATGTTGATTTTAACTTTTTAATTAATCAATTAAATCGCAAAATTTTACTTTTTGAAAAAATTTGTATCACTCAAGACAACAAAATTGCTTATGCGAAAATGTTTGAACAAACACCTGCACCAGAAAGTAAATTGAAATAAACATTGGCCATTACACATGAACAAATAGAATTATTTCTCTATGGAAAGTTGGATAAAAGTACTTAGTAGACTTCTAAAATTTTATAATTCCTTAATTCTTTAGGAGTTTCTACTTCAAAACTTTCACCTTTTTTCAAACCAAGTGCCTCATTTCCAATTGGAGAAAAAACCGAAATAACTAAAACGGCTTGACCGTTAATTGTTAGCATCGTTCCACCAGAGGTAGAAGTTAAGAAATAATATCTGCTTTGATTATTATATTCTAATAAAGCCAATGATCCCATTTGCAATTGTGTGGATGGGTGAATTTCTAGATCTTCTAACATTTGAATATCTATTTTTATTTCTTCTACTCGCTTTTGTTGAGCAGAGGCAAGATAAGAAGCTTCAATGGCCCTTGTATCATACTTCCCTTCAGATTTTAAATCATCGGCAGTTGCAAGATCTTTAGTTGAATTGGCTGCAGACTCAACATCTTTTAATTCTTTCCGTAAGTTTTCTAAAAGCGTTTCTAAAATTATCTTTTTATCAAGCATCTGCTTTTTTTCCCTTGAAGATAACAACTAGCTCATCGACCATTAAGCGCAAGTCTGTTGATTTTTCTGTCAAATCTTTAGAAGACTCAAATGTTTGTGTCGCAATCGTATTATTTTTTTGAGTTGCTTGATCAAGTTGCCCAACTGCCACATTGATCTCAGAAATACCAATTGCTTGTTCGTTAGAAGCAACTTTAATCTCCTCTACTCTTTTATCTACTTCTTCAATTTTTTTAACTACATCTTCTAGTGATGCTGCACAGACATTGGCTATGTTTGTGCCTGCAGAAATTTTATCTTTACCCTGATAGACAATTTTTTCTACATTGGATTTAGTTTCTTCGACAATGGCAGAAACTTGTTTAATACTTTCATCTAACATCTCTGTTATTTCTTGAGCTGCTTTACCACTCATTTGAGCTAAATTCCCTACTTCTTCTGCAACAACAGCAAAACCTTTTCCTTGCTCTCCAGCTCTGGCAGCTTCAACTGAAGCATTGAATGAAAGAAGTTTTGTTTGAAAAACGATATCATTAATAACTTTGGTTTTTTCGCCAATGGCAGAAATAACTCCAACAATATCTCCAATCTTTTTATTACCTTCATCAACTCTTTGAATAATATCACCTTGGGTTTGATTAATGTCCTCCATAGCAGTTAACATTTTCTGAACCGACCCTAGTCCGAGATGAGAAGCATCTCTACTTGCAATTGAAAGCTCACGAGATCTATTGGCGTTATCCGTGTTTCTTTGAACCATTGCTGTTACTTCGTGAAGCGATGATGCAGTTTCTTGTATGGCTGAAGCTTCTTGAGTCGTTGCATCTGATAGCTCTCTACTTTTCTCAAAAAGATTTCTTGCTGTAGCTGTTAATTGGTCAGATAAAGAATAAATTGAATCAAACACTTTTGAGGCATTTTTATTTACATTTTCATTTACAAAATAAATTACCACAGAACCAATAAACGTCCCACTTAATACAAAAATAATAGTAAGCATAGATTCAAAAATTTTTTTCTTATTAATTTCTTCAACAATGGAGCCACTATATTTAGTGGCTAGTTCTTTGAGTCTAACAAAATTTGCATTTTGCTTCATTCTTACTGGTAGATATTCTTGGCTAAAAAATTCTAATACTTTTACTCTATCCTCGTTAACCATCTCGGCAACTTGCGTTTCTTTTTTATCTAATTCATCAGCATCTAATTTTGCCATTTCCTCATTGAGGTCATGAATCTCTTTATTTTCCTTTGTTAAACCCGCTAAAACCTCTGAGTATTCACCATATTTTTTGTCTGCCTCTTTTTTCCTTGCTAATTCTGCGGCATTTTTTGGATCGAGTATATAACCACGCAAAGCCTCTGACATAGTAACCATCTGAAGCTCTTGAAGGGCGACTGTGTTGGTGATTAAAATTGCACGTTCCAAAGTTTGATCTTTTTTCATGCCTTGCTGATAAATAAATATAGACACTATGATTGAGCAACCAATCATAGGTATTAAAGAAAATATAATTTTTGCCTTCATAGACAAACGAGTAAATAATTTCACAGAGAACTCCTTTAATTTTTATCATTTATCGTCACTTAGAAAGGAAAACTAAATTTAATTATTCTTTATTTATTTATTTGAACGACTGTCAAACTCATCGCGAGAAGTTCGAATTGTTGACCAATTACCTTCAATCCAAATTGCAATCACTGTCATGGGATTCAATTTGCCCTGACAGACCGGAAATTACTCCTTCTTGTCAGTTGGTTGAGCATTTTAAAAAGTGAACACCTAAAGATAACTAGCTAATTTCACAGTGCATTCGAACTGGATGAGGACTCCTCCAGTTTTTTAATCATCTAGTAAAAAATTTTGAATTATTTTTTGATTATCTTTGTGAGCAATCATATTTAAGTGTGAATGCTTGGTGGGGATTAATTTTAAATTTAATTTTTTAAAATATTCTAAAGGCCTACCAGAATCTAGCGTAACTGTGCCATCGCCATCAACAAAACTTTCTTTCTTTGAAAAATCAACTTGTTTTCCTGATAGTTTTAAATTCTCGCTCACAAAGCCCAACTGAACTGTCTTGTGTCCTTTTCCCCAAGAATATAATAAAGAGAAATCCGAAGGAGGTTGATTCACAATTGGTGCTCGCAGTAGATTGTGAAATTTTTGAGAACGATTCATACATTCTTCAATAAATTTTCTAGCAGCAAAAAGTTCGTCATCTGAAATAAATTTAAAAATGCCCCACTTGTTTTTTTCCCAAGTTTCTATTTTGTGTAAATACAGCTGGATCTGCTTTCCCGTTAAACCATCCAAGCCTATATCCTCACCTTCTGGTGGAAGAAACATGTATGATGATTTAAAACTTGAATAATCACGAGCAGACATTAAATTTTTGTTGATGCCTTTTGTTGTTCCAATTTCCGTATCTCTCAATAAAACCATTAGCCCGTGAAATGGAGCCGCCAAAAGTGCTGCTTTTTTAAATATTTTCGCTCCTTCCCAATTTTCAATGGCACAATCAACTTCTTGGGCTCCATAGCGAAAATAATAAGACATAAGTAAAGCACCGGTACTATGAGCTACGACGTACAGCTCATCATCGGAAGTTAAATCTAAACTTTTTATTTTTTTATCAATTAATTTCAGACTACTGACAAAGTCATCTCTCCAATCATAAGGAGCATTCTCTATCGTCATAAGATTTTGATCTGCAAATTTTTTTAATTGTCTAAGCGTTTTTCCATAGGAATCAATTTCGGCTAAAATTGGAAAAAGGGTTACTTTGTGAAGTATATCGTCCGGCATTAACTCTTCAACGGCTTTTATCTTGGTCCCTGGAACGGTCGTAGGAATTCCTTTTTGACTAAAGAAAAAATCCCGTAAATTCGCCCAGCGCTTAACCGAAGTCTTTGTTTCGACTAAGGTAGAGCCGTAATATCCTGGGACAAAAAGTATAATTTTTCTCATAAGCTCAATATAACTCAAATGTTTAATATTGCTGTAACTATTTGTGCCTTGTCAGAGTTCTGTCAAATAAGAGATTCTATGATTTGACTTTCACTAAACTGGGTATAAAAAATGAAAAATCTATTCTTAATTTTATTGAGCTTTTTTTCAATCAGCGCTCACGCTCAAAATTTTAATAAAGTATTGGTTATTGTTTTTGAAAATACTGAGTATGTGAATGCCATTAAACAACCTTTTTTTTCAAGCCTTGCTAAAGAAGGAGCACTCTTAACAAATTTCAAAGCGGCCATTCATCCATCGCAAGGAAATTATATTGCGATGATTTCTGGATCTACTTTTAATATCACCAACGATAAACCAATCAACCTGACAGATAATCATATTGGTGATCTTTTAGAAGAAGTAAAAAAAGATTGGAAAATTTACGCTGAAGATTACCCTGGAAATTGTTTTCTAGGAGCAACTGCTGGTGACTATGCTAGAAAGCACGTTCCATTTTTAAGTTTTGTAAATGTTCAAAAAACTCCCGCTCGTTGTGCAAAAGTAGTAGAAGGAAAAGCATTCTTTAATGACTTTGATGCCGGCAAGTTGCCAACTTTTTCAATGTATGTTCCAAATCTAAAAAATGATGGCCATGACACTGGTGTTGCTGTTGGAGATAAATGGTTTAAAAAATCTTTTGATTCAATTCTCCATTCTCCAAAATTCCCTAAAGACTTGTTAGTTGTAGTAACATTCGACGAAGGAACAACACCTAATAACCAAATTTATACACTGTTATATGGGGCCAACATTGCTCCAGGTGCAAAGTCAGCTAATGCAAACAACTTCTACACTCTCTTAAAAACTTATGAAGATGAGCTTGGATTGAATTCATTGAATAAGAATGATTTAAGCGCTCAAAGAATTGACGACGTTTGGAAAAAATAATTCCAAACGTCGTAAGCCTAAATTCTATTTAGCACTTTTAAATAATCTTGGATAACCAGATTTTTGGTAGCGATTAGAAATAAGCTCAAAGATACTTGATTGCTTATCTTGAGTGATGTCATTTTTTAAATCGTACTCATCGATTGAGGCTGAAGCTCCCGCATTTAGTGCATTGGCTGCAGCTAAGTCTTCTGCTTCTTTTTTCTCTTTTAATAAAGCTTCTTCATCGCTAGTTACTTTGGGAAGCGAGACTGCTCCTGCACCAAGAGATACTGTTCCCCCTCCACCGGCTGCTTTTTTTGCGCTTATAGCATTTTGATTAGCGTCAGGGGTTGCCTTTGTTTCATTAGATAATCCAATGGTAGAATTTTTACCGAAAATCGCGAACATTTGACCAGCTGTCATTTTATTCTTATTTAGTTCTTTTTGAATAACTGCTCTCATGTTTGCAGAGAGCTTAGCAGAATCCTTCGCAAGATCAGTTGAGCTACCATTTGCTTTTAAAATTGCTTGAACTTGTTTTTGTCTATTAGCTAATTCTGCACGAATAGCATTGGCTTGATTTGCAACTGTTTGAGCTTGAGAAAGTGTAGAAGCTGATAATTGACTTGTTCCATTAATTCCATCTGCCATTTTGGCAATATTTCCAATTTGCTGTTGAGCTACCTCTGGCATATTTTTTAAATCAGCTTGGGCATTTAATTTATCACTAAAAGAAGGACATTTTGAAGGATCATCTCCAGTTATACAGGGTAGGGCCTCGCCACCTTTAGCTTTTAAATCAATATCCGATCCGTTTTTTGAATTTAAACTAAGTTGAGGATTTTTTGCAATATTCTTATCAATTTTTTGATTACTTCCAGCAATAACGTTTGCAGTGGTGACACCATTTTGAAGTGGATAAAGTTTGTTTAAAATTGCATCTATTTTATCAATGTTCGATTGAATTTTCCCAATTTCTCCATCCGTCGAGGAAGAAGCGGCATACGTTAAAGCGGCCAGTATTCCCCAAGCAATCGCTCGTCTTTTTGGAATCAGTAAGTTTAGATCTAAAGTAGTCGCCAATGAAACATTGGCAGCTAATATAAATTTAATCGCTAGTCCTGAAGCTATTCCCATTGGACTGAATAAATCTGCACGAACTTCTGGAATAAAAAAGTTAAGAGTTTTTTCCATGAAGGATTTATTTTCCTTTGCTTCAGCATAAATCTTGCGTTCTAATTTTGGGAAAAGTATTTTTTGAATATTTGGGTATTGGTTGAATTGAGCATATAAAGTAGCAGATGTTCCAAATGAAGAATCTAAAACATCGTTAACTGCTTTTAATGGACATGTACCACCATTTTCTGCTGCTAATTGTCCTGATCCATAGGGCGTACACGGACCAGCGCTGGCCGGAAAAGAGGATTCAATTGTTGATGCTAGTGATGATGTTGTTGAAAAACCAGCTGCAGATGGAGATGGCGCTTCACGAGCAGAAATATAACTAGTCATTGTAGACATATCTGCTGCGATTTTTGCTTTACACGCATTTGCTCCAGCATTACAAAGTTGTAATTGAGCATTACATGCATTTAGACAAGCAGCTGCATGAGGTCCAGTACAGGCCGGAGTACACATTCCAAACGCAGCTGTACATTTCCCCATATCAGCCGAGTAACCAGCAGAAGACGCTGTTTGTAATCCCAGTAAGCATTGAGCTTGCTGAGTTTCTTCGGTTGCTGTCATTATGTAAGCTGAAATACCTGCAGCAGCAAATGCAGCGGCAGCTGCCATCTGAAGCATCTTTTTTGTATTGGCCGTCTCCATTGCAGCTTCATATGATTTTTTTAACTTTTCTAAAGTTTCAATTTGCTTTTGATCAATATTTCCTTTTTCATCTCGAGTGATTTGGGTTTCTAAATCTTTCATCACTTCTTTGTTTTTAAAGACAGCTAAAATATCGCCTACAATATAAGCGGCTCCCCCGGCAGCGGCCAACATTATATCTGTGGTCATTTTATATCTATAAAGTCTCGAAGCGAGTAAGCCGACAGCAGTCATCGTCAAAGTCGCCATCATGTTGTTGCCACCAACTCCCTCTGTTGTGAGTGTTTCAGCTCGCGCTGAATTAAACTGAACGATTGCTCCTTTATAGCTGAAATCCAGCAAAAGCAATGAGCCTGAAAGTAGTGACACCACAAGTGTCTTATAAAGTAATTTCAACATACGTGCCTCTTTGTTCACCAAAAAACTATTTCTTAACTGGCAATGGAATTTCTTCTAATAATCTAGGATAGCCCGATTTAATATAACGATTCGAGATAACCTGAAAAATCGAATCACCACTATTAGTATTAATATCGTTTTCACCGATATCATATTTTAAGTCTTTCTCTTTAGCGGCAGCAGCTGCTGCACCAGCTTCACCACGCGCAGCACCTTCAGCTTGAGTTTCCTTGAAATTAAAATCTAAATCTTTTTCTTTTTTTGCTTCAGCAGCTTTGGGAACATCTCCACCAAGATTAACGGATTTTTTTCCACTAGGAATTTTAGCGATCGCAACTTTAGCGTTATCAATTGCGCTCACTCCTGTGCTCGCAAGAAATGATCCTGCTGACATTCCACTTCCAGATAATGCTTTTGCCGTTTGTATTTTCATTTGACCTAATAATTTACTTTCTTCTTTATCATAATCAATTTTAGGACTTCCATTTTTAGCTAACATATCATTAAGTTTTGATTTCACACTGGCAGCTAATCGCCCAATGGAATTTTTGTTATTCGCTAACGCTCCGGCTGCAGTTAATGCAGAACCTGATAGAGAGTTTGTTCCACTTAATCCATCACCTAAACTAGCCGCTTGAGTAGCAACTGTTTTGAACGAGTCTGGAAGATCCGCAAATCCTGGCATTGCTTTCATTTGGCTAGCAAGCGGAGTGCAATTGTTTGATCCACTACTTGTTAAACAATCTGTTTTAACTGCTGCATTTGAATTAAGCTTTAGGGCCGCTTGTTGATTAGCTTGAAGAGCAGCAAGTTTAATTTGTTGTTCATTTACGTTGTTTGATTTTATTCCTTTTTGAAGATTGTTTAAATCTTTGAGAATTTTGTCTATGTCGGCGATGTGTTTATCGACATCTTCGATTGCAGATTGCGAAGCTTGTGCTCCTAAAAAAGCAGCTCCGGCCATAATTCCCCAAGCAATAATTCTTCCGCCGGGAGTAAACATATAAGAGTCGACTATTTGATCGATTTTTAATTGAACTGCAAAAAAAGCTGTCGCTGCTCCTGCGCCTAAACCTAACATTGCTAACATTCCAGCCTCAGCTCTTGGAAGAATTGTGTCGAGCATTTTCTGCAATAAACTTCGTTGTGAATAATTTGAAGCAACACTCATCTTTTCTTCTATATGTGTTGATATTTTTGCCATAAACATTTTTTCTAATCCAGGAATTACAAATTTCTCATTTGCACTAACAAATGATTTTCCAAATGCTCCATTTATTTGTTTCTTTACTAAATAAGTTGAACAAGAAGTTTTGACCATTGAATCTTTAATTGCTTCAGCAGTAGGACCTGCACATGGAGTCGCTACTTGGGCTGCATTGGCTTTATCAACAGGCTCAGACCCGGTTGCTTTTGCTAGTGAAGGTCCAGGTATTTCACTATTAGCTTTTGCAGTTGTTAATGAAGTTGCTAAGTGGGCTAGCGAAGCTTGGCAAGCCGAGCACAATGGTCCATCAGTAGGTGATGCCGCACAGGTTGAAAGAGATGCAGTGGCATTTGTAATACCAGCCTGGCAACTTGCCAATTGCCCATCTTCATCTAACCTAGCATAAGCCGCCATTCCCGCAGCGCCAGTAAAAATAACGGCCGCTGCAATTTGAAGCGTTTTTCTCGTTTTTAATGATTCCTTAACTTTCTCATATGATTCTTTCAATTTTTGAAGAGTATCAATTTGAGCTTGATCAATTTGACCATTACTCTTTTTTGTCACTTGAACATTCATGTCTTCAATTTGATTTTTTAAATTCATAACGTTGACGATTTCAGCAGCAATATAAGCCGCACTACCTGCTGCTGCAATCGACATATCTGTAGTCCACTTTTTGTACATCAATAAGCGTGTACCGATAAAGCCAACTGCCAACATTGTTATCGTATGAAGAGCATTATCCTCCCCCGCTTTAGTTCCTTGAAAATTATGATTCTCAGTCTTTGAGAACACGCCATTTGAATCTCGCGTATAACCTGTTGCTGACGCTTGAGTCGTTGCAGTTGATGCTGTATCTTGAGCAAAGGCCAGCATATTCATAATTGATAACGAGCCTGAAATGACTGATATCAAAAGTGTCTTGTATAATAATTGAAACATAGAACTACCCACCATAATGTTTAAATCTATTTTACATTATAATTGGTTAAGCTCT
The DNA here is from genome assembly GCA_947446575.1 of Bacteriovoracaceae bacterium. Classification (GTDB taxonomy): domain Bacteria; phylum Bdellovibrionota; class Bacteriovoracia; order Bacteriovoracales; family Bacteriovoracaceae; genus Bacteriovorax. The sequence goes on from CANFHC010000001.1 coordinate 154,045, forward strand.
TAAAAGATGGAAGGAAAGAATGACCGTTCTGAAGAGTTTCCGTCGGATATCTTAATAAGGACCAAGTAAAAGAGTGCCAATAAAACTGGTCGAAACCTAGCCTTTAAATACAATTCGATTGGTGCCCCATTTTTTAGACTTTGCCCGATCAGATTTCTTAGTATAGCCATCTTTGCTTTTTCGGTAAGAAGGCAAAGTTGTATCGAGTGCGCATTTAATCTGAAAGTCGACCATCGCTTTAAATACCTCAAGCATATTGTCTTGTTGGTTTCCTAAATTTTCGATTCCTCGTCTATCACATTCGCTTAAGAAAAACTGGATCGATTCAATTGTCGAAAGGCAATATTTGGCAGGTTGCTCTTTTATGACAAAAACAGATTCGTGAGAGGCCGTGAAAGAAACGCGATCTAGAGTATGCAAGTTTTTTGAAAGCCGCATCATCTTCTTAGCGCAAGGCCATGTCCCATCGATTAAAAAAATAACAAGTCGTTTTCCACCCAGGTTTTTCATCGGAGTTATATCATCACTAGAAATATTAAGTGAGCGCTCCCCTGGATATAAAATCATACAATAATTTTTTGGATCATTAATTAGATTATTAACAGCAACATCTTCGGTGAAATCAATTCCAATAATTAATTCTGAATTTTTTAAGCAGGCTAGACTTATTCGTCCCGTTCCTGTTTTTTCTTTTTTGGCTTCCATTGGATGCATTAGCAAAACAAAATGAGCTTTGGATTCAAAAGGTTTAATCATATGACAAAGGCAATTGTTTTGCACTCGTGCACACTGAAAACACATGGCTTCACGCTTATATTTAACAGCACTCTCAATTTGTTCCTGCTTTTTTAAAAGATAGGTTGCTTTATCCATTCTTAAAACTTTAATCCTTTATATGTTTCTTCATCAAAGCCTATAGCTATTGTTTTTTCATTTTTCTCCAAGACAGGTCGCTTTATCATGGAAGTATTTGTGCATAGAAATTTAATTTTAGCGGCTTCTGTTAATCCTTCATATTCGTCTTTTAATTTTTTATAGGTCGTCCCTTTTTTATTGACTGGCAATTCGCCAAAAAAATCAGCCCAACGTTTAATTTGCTCTGATATTGGGGGAAGCTTTTTAAAATCAACAAATGTGTATTCCACTTGTTTCTTATCAAGAAACAAACGAGCTTTTTTTACAGTGTCACAATTAGCAATAGCGTACATCGTAATCATTTTATTTTTTCCTGAAAATTAGTACTGATTTAGAATCGTTGAAAAGAATTTCCAAATTAAATTTTTCTGCTAAAAAGTTAAATGTCTTTTGATTGTAAAAAACAATGTGAGTCATATCGTTTTTGTACCACCATGACTTATAATCCACATCTTCATTTAAAAAGAGTGTCATGATTGCCAATAGAGCATTTGGTTTAACTAAATTAATTAACTCTTCCCAACTTTCGGCAGGATTTTTAAAATGCTCAACCACTTCAGTTGAAGTAACTACATCATATTTTACGTTTAATAATTCTTTATCCGGATGAAAAAGTGGATCGAAATTATGAACTTTTCCACCAAGCTTCTCCATTAAAATGGACAATGTGGGACCAGGTCCGCAGCCATAATCTAACAAAGAAAAAGAGGGTGCGAGAAATTGAGTCAACGGATTAATAAGTTGTTTTAAAAAATTAATATAACCTAAATCTTCACTATTGTTTTGATGAGTTAAATAACGTGCTAATTCTTTTTCTGTTGTAGCAAATACATTGGGATTTTTAAATACCAATCCACAATGCGAGCACTTAAAAGCATCACAAAATAGATCTGTGTCGGGAGTATGGCAAAGTAGGCAATTCATTAAGAGTTGATACTATAATTCAAAGTCATTGGAAATGGATTTTTTCTTTTGGAAAATCTCTTTTTTAACACTAGATTTCAGCAATATTTTGCCCAACATAAGGGCAAGAGTTCCACTGTTATTAGAGACTTGAAATGAACCAATTATGGCCATATCTGATTGAGAGGTTTTCACTAAACGTAAAGTCTTTTTTTCATCATAACCATTTTCTGTTGAACACTGACTTGAGTCTCCTAGTACTGCATTTGTTCTGCATACCGATGGGCGGTCTTCATATACAAGGCATAGATTATTAGATCCCAGAAAAACACATTTTCTTGATTCATATGATAGCTTATAAAAATCCTCTGATTTGTTACCGGCATTCATTTGCTTTTGCAATTGAGCTCGGTCTATCTTTAAGCCATCATTGACAATTCTGGCGAGTAGTTCAGCTTCATCTTCCGTGATACTAACTTGGGTGTGACAACAACCTGTACATCCGGCCTTGCAGCCAGAGAGTTCTTTGACTAATGGATGAGCAAATACTTCGCGATTAAATTCATCGACCACGTTATGGACAAATTTTGCTCGCTCGGTTGGGGATGAAATTTTTTTTAAATGCAGGATAATGAAGGCGCTAATATTCGAAAAGGCTTGTTGCCCTTTTAATAAATCGTAGGTTTGTTTAGCGATCGCGGGAAAATTCATTTTAGACCTCTGCAGGGCCTTATAAATTAAATTTTAGCACGCTATTAAGCACTAGATAGATAGAGGGAATAATTTGCCGAATGCCCTAATAATCTCTATAATTAGGCTCATGAGTTTGCTTTGCACATTAAAAAATATTCGCCTTAGTTTTGGTCCAAAAATAATTTTTGACAATGCTCACCTTGCTGTTTCTACTTCTGATCGAATTGGTCTTTTGGGATTAAACGGAAAAGGAAAATCGACTCTCTTTAAAATTCTAACCGGTGATATAGTTCCAGATCACGCAACTCCCCCATTTGAATTTAACAAAGCCCGCGGAGATGGAGATGAAAGTAAGCGCTTCTCCCTTTTTTATGTCCCCCAAGAATTACCACTTGAAAACTTGGCTGATATTTCTATTAAAGATTATTTTTTTGTTTTTTATCCTGAATTAAAATCCATTTATGAAACCAATTTGCATCGTTTTGAAGAAATGCATGGATGGGAAATGGTTCAAAACTATGAGTCCTACCTGAAAACTTTTGGCCACGAAGATCTTAATAAAAAAGTAAGTGAACTTAGTGGTGGTGAGCAAAAAAAAATCCTCCTAAGTCTGGGACTCTCTAGTACGGCTAATTTAGTTTTATGGGATGAACCTACCAATCATTTAGATATTGAAACTATCAAAATTTTTGAAGATGAGCTCAACTCAACAACTAGAGCATTCATGCTGATTACCCACGATCGTTTTCTACTTTCCAAATTAACTCGCAGAATTCTTCATATCCAGCACGGCCGAATTGAAAACTTTAACGGCTCATACACTGATTATTTATCATTCTTAGAAAGAGAAGAGTCATCTAAATTGCGCTTATTAGACAAGCTTAAAAACAATTTAGAGCGCGAACAAGCTTGGATGAGACAAGGGATCAAAGCACGTGGGACTCGCAGTAAAAAACGAGTGGAAAATTTTCTTGATTTAAAAAGCCGAGTTTCCACAATTAAAAGTGAAGCTAAGAAAAACCTAGATCTCACTTTGCAGAAATCAGGCAGACAAACAAAGGTTCTCGTCTCATTTAGTGATCTTTCTTTCCAATACCCGGATCAAGCCCCTTTGTTTGAAAATATTTCTGGTGAAATTCATAAAGGGAATAAGATTGGTTTACTAGGTAAAAATGGAGTTGGCAAAACGACTCTTCTAAAATTGATAAAATCAGATATTTTTCCAGTTTCTGGAGTTATGAAAACAGCTGATAATTTACAGATCCAATATTTTTCTCAAAAAAGAGATGAATTAGAAATAGACATGACACCTCATCAACTCTTGGGTGATGGATCAGATTTTGTGAATCTTCCCGACGGATCAAAAAAACATGTCTCTTCCTATTTTGAAAGTTTTCTTTTTCATCGCGATGATATTCACCGCCCATTAAAAACATTTTCTGGCGGTGAAAAAAGCCGATTGCAACTAGCTCTAAATCTTACCAAGTCTGGTGACATTCTTATTTTCGATGAACCTACCAATGATCTCGACTTAGAAACAATTGGAATTCTAGAAGAGAAGTTATCTGAATTTCAAGGCGCTGTAATTTTGATTAGTCACGATCGTGCTTTTTTAAGTACTGTAACCAACAAAGTTTGGTTGATTGAAAATAAAAAATTGCAAAACTTTGAAGGTGGATACGAACAAGTTGCTCCTTATCTTGAGGCGCTAGATCTTGAAAGAGAAATGGCAGAAGATAACATTGAATCACAAAATGGAACAAATGCTCCTCTTTCTCCTGTTAAAGAAGTCATCAAACTAAACAATAAAGAAAAAAAGCGCCTAGAAACTATTTATGACGATATTGAATCTACTGAAGGAAAATTAAAAATAATTGAAGAAAAAATTGCGAATTTAGACTTTAGCAAGCTCGCCGATCCTAAAAATCAGGAGTTGAAAATACTAACTGATGCTCAAACCGTTCTAGAAGAACGACTTCTTGCTCTCTATGAAGAACTCGAAGATCTCGAATCCCGCAATACTTGATCAAAGCATAAGGGAATAATTTACTCCTTAATTAATCTGAAAAAATTACGATAAGATTGCACTAGGAGTTGGCAATGAAGAAACCACTTTTTTCTACAATCTACATTTTTACACTTATGGCTGCGGGCCTTACAATTCATCAAGCTTTCGCAGAAAGAAGTCCTTCGGTTGAACCGATGACAGAAATTTCGATTGAAGAAAACAGACCTAAAAGCATTCAAAATGGTTTTGATTTTGCCGACGCAACTCATAGAGCAAGTCCTGCTCCAGCCGCAACAAGAGTACCTGCCAATATTACTACTAAAGCTGCTCACCCTAGTTCACCTTATTCATATATTGGGCCAATGATTTTTCTTTTCGCTCTACCGATTGCACTTTGGATTGTCGTAGCAAAGAAAATGAAAGTTACCGATTCACCAGAAAAAGTGGATTATTACCCAAAAACTTTTCAATTCAAACCTTACCAAAAGCATGACCTTGACGAAGAAGATCAGGATTATCCAAAAGCTTCTTAATTTTTATTTTAGTTATTAAATGACTTCCACTTTCCTTCACCATCATAGATAAAAACTTGACTAGTATCATGGTACTTAATGATTAATTCTTTTACGCTATCATTGTTTAAATCTTGCAGATAAACCTGATAATTTCTTAAATGATAATGCCCTTTAAGAGATTTATGTTCTTCAAAAAAGCTCGGCCCCTTAAAAGCACTGAGCGTTTTTAGATCTTTGTTATCTATAGTCACAGCATAGATTCTCGAAGTACCCTGCATCTCTGTATATTTACTTAATCCTTCATAGTAATAGAGCAACAATATAACTGATGATGCTGACACTCGCTTTAATTCGATTCTAAAGAGTTCAGAGTTGTACCCCTTAGTCTCAAACCGATAACTAAAAATCTTTTTCTTTATGCCTTTTTCATTTTCAAAAATTTCTATCCAGTCTTCACTATCTTTTTTTACGAACACAATATCTTCTGGATTTTTGTCATCATTGAGATCAAGGGCATAATAAGGCGTGTGTACAAAATAAGAATATTTTTTTTCATCTGGGGCAACTGCGCCACGGGCGAGCTCTCCCGAGAAGATTTGACGGAAATAACGCTCGTCTTGGGGCATGGCCCTCCATGGCGCTACTAGGAATAAAAGTAAAAATAAGAATTTTCCCATTATTTTCAGTGTATACGACCTTGAAAAAAAGGCGAATTTGACCAATTTTTACCTAGCAGGACATTCCCATAAAAAAACATTTCAGATAGACTATTAACTAACAAAAACAATCGGTTTTATCACACGCTAGGGAAAAAATGGATTTTACTCTTTTATACACAAAAAACGCCCAACAAGGTGTCCTTCGCACTTTCAAACCTAATGAAACTATCACGAGTAAGGTAATTGACCTCGCTGAGGCTAAACAATTCCCAATCCATGGTTATATTTTTTCTGAAGACCTAAAAAGTGATGATTTCATGGCCGGTCTTGAAAGCGAAATCAAGTTCTACCCAATTCGCTCTCACACTGAATTTGGTTTGAACCTCGAGAAATTTGAAAAATTAACTTACGACGATGCTAAAAAAATATTCGATAAAATGCGAGAGAACTGGATTCTTCAGAACAATATTTCTTTGATTGAAGAAGTATTTAAAGTGAGAAATCATCTTCTCGGATTATGGCCCAATGATCGTTCAGGATTTTTTGAAGAATTATGGTTTATCTTAAAATCTAATCTGGGTGCTTCAAATTTAAAATTGATTTATAACGACATGATCAAATCTAAAAATGAACATGAAAAAAATAAATTAGTAAAAGTTAAGGTTCTTGGTGAACGTTATCCCGAGCTTACTTCATGCGATGAAATGGATGAGCATATTTTAAAAAGTTACGAAAAAGAATTTGGAAATATTTTTGAAATTACTGACTACAATAAAGAAAAGGGACAATTAGTTATTTGTGCCAATATTAAAAAGAGCCCAGTGCTGATCTTAGCTAATATTTACCAGCTAACACGCTTGCAAAAGGCCCTACTGTCTTCATTGTTTGAAGGATTAAATCTTTAAATTCAAATTTCGCCCAAGTATAGTCAAACTTAAATCTGATCTTAAAATAGGTGTTAAGTCCAACTCACTGCTATTGGCCCGCCCAATACATTGAGAAGAATAATCATAACCAAAGACTACTTTTGAAACGTTTGAAACGCTAAACGGTAAGATTTGCAATTCAATATTTTCATTAACATCCATAGACTTTAGATCAATTACTACAACTAAATGTTCATTATCAATAGATGTTTCAAAAAGATTATGATGATAAATTTTATTATTAATTTTTACTGTGAGATTAAAATCAGCTTGCCTCCAAGGGGTTTTCACTAAATTAGTATTTAATACTTCAATCTTATAGTCGCATCCTCCACACACCCCTGCTTCATTCATATCTTTTGTGCATTTTTGAATATTAGCATTTGTGCGATTTACAATTTCAGTTTGTCTTAGAAAATAATCTAATTTAAAATCCAAAATAATTTTTTGATTTTTTTTAAATTTAAAAGACTCTTCTTTAAAATCTTTTAAAAAAAACTGAGTTTTATAAAAATTACTATCATTGTTTTTCATTTCAGTTATGTTGGAACTTACAAGATAGTAGATATTCCCTTTAGTTAAAAAAGCGCCTGGATCTTTAACCCATAATAAGTTATTTCCCAACTCTGCTTTTAAATCTAATTGTGCCATTGCATTGTCTTTCGCAATTCCAGTGGGGACAAAATAAATTTCTTGATGATTCTTGAAAGAAACAATGATTTCAGCACAAGTCTGTTGGTAATTTTCATAAATTTTTTTATCGTTTTGATCAAAAAGATAAGGCTCATTGATAATATTAAATTCATCACCTGAAGCAATTTTAACATCAGTATTTTCTTTAAGGATTTTAGCTAAATTTAAATGGAGTAATTTTCTTCTTAAAATAGATTGATCTGTCCCATGGGCTAAATATAAAAAAGAGCTATGCTCAAAGGGCATCTTATTGGGACCAATTGTTGTATTGGTTTTTTTACAGGCAAAAGCAAATAGGATGAAAAGAAATAGAAAGTAGTGTTTCATGGATATCTCCTTTAATTTGATGGAGACTTTCTAAAACAATGAAACAGTCTTAGCTCTCTTAAAAAGACTTTCCTCGACTGCTATTTCAAATATGAATTGGATCTTCTAACGGCGTCCGAAATGTCCGAGAGGCTCTCCCCCGACGACATGGAAATGAGTATGGAACACCGTTTGACCGGCATTTGGCCCTAAATTTGTGACTACTCTAAATCCATCTGTGCTTAAATCTTTATCTTTTGTGTACTCAGCAATCGCCTGAAAAACTTCCGCGATAGCAGTAGAATCTTTGCTCATATCGTTGATATTGGACGTATGGGTTTTATGAACGAATAATAAATGAGTTTTTGCTTGAGGATGAATATCGACAAATCCAAAAACTTTCTCATTTTCAAATATTTTTTGCGATGGAATTGCACCTGTTCCAATTTTACAAAAAAGACAATTTTCGCTCATGACTATTCCTTCACTCTTTTAATTTTAGCACCTAGCTTGGAGAATTTTTCTTCTAATTTTTCGTAGCCTCTATCTAGGTGGTACACGCGTTGAAGTTCCGTATCACCTTTAGTGGCTAGAGCTGCGATAATAAGAGCAGCTGAAGCACGCAGGTCTGTGCACATGATAGGAGCAGCAGTTAGAGGCATTCCTCCTTCAATAACTGCAATTTTTCCTTTCAGCGTAATATCGGCCCCTAAACGAATAAGCTCTGGAACATGCATAAATCTATTCTCAAAAATATTTTCAGTAATAACAGAAATTCCTTTTACCTGGGTACAAAGAGCAATTAGTTGCGCTTGAGCATCAGTAGGAAATCCTGGAAAAGGTGCCGTATCAACCTGACAGCCTTTTAAATCACTTTTAAAGACCATAATCCTATCGTCAGTGGTTTCAATCTTTGCCCCCATCTTACGAAGTACATCAATAACGAATTGCAGATGTTTAGACTGCACTCCTTCAATTGTAATATCAGATCCTGTTGCAAGTGCGGCCATTAAATAAGTTGAAGCTTCGATACGATCTCCGATAGCTTCGTAAGTCACTTCATTAAAACTTTTTACACCAGTAATTTGAATTTTTTGTGTTCCAATACCTGTGACTTTAGCTCCCATCGCATTGAGAAAATTAGCGAGATCATCAATCTCCGGCTCTAATGCTGCATTTTCAATCGTCGTAGTTCCGTCTGCAAAAACTGAAGCCATGATTAAATTTTCAGTAGCACCCACTGAAGGGAAATCTAGGCGCAAACTTGTAGGCTGCATTTTAGCGACATGAGCTTCTACATAACCCGCGTTCAAAGTTATTTCGCAACCAAGCTTTTCTAAATTTGTTAAGTGCAAATCAATAGGACGAGTTCCGATCGCACATCCTCCAGGAAGAGAAACTTTTGCTTTTCCTAGACGAGCAAGCAGTGGCCCGAGCACAAAAATAGACGCGCGCATAGTTTTGACTAAATCGTACGTAGCTTCATGAGAGTTCAAATCTTTTGCATCAAAAGTTGTTATGTCGCCATTTTTTGTAACTTTTACGCCTAGGTTGGATAAAAGTTTAATCATCGTTTTGATGTCTTGAAGTTCTGGAATATTTTTCAAGTGAATTGGTTTATCTGATAAAAGAACGGCTGCTAAAATGGGAAGGTAAGCATTTTTAGCACGCGATATTCTCACATTTCCAGAAAGAGTGCATGGCCCGCTTATAATTAATTTATCCACTTGTTTGTCCTTGCGATAGGTAACGATGATTATTTTCTAAGTCTTAAAAAACGATTTCTATGGGTATAATCTTTGATGATTTCTACTTTAGCAAATCCTACTTTTTTGGCAATTTCACTTAAACCCTCAAGATGGCTTTCGTGACCTTCAATTAAACTCATACCATTAGCAGTTAACTTTTGGTGAATACTTATAAAAAAATCCTCAAACCAAAGATCGTAGACATCATCATCCAAAAATAGTGCCATTGCTGGTTCATAACTAAGTACCTGATGATGAACAAAATCTTTATCCACACGGCTTTTTATATAGGGAGGATTGGATAAAATGATCTGAAATTCCCCATCAATGTTCTGCATACGATCACTCTGCTGAAAGCTAATTTTATGCTTAGCAGAAATAGCATAACGAAGGTTGAAAAAATTTTCTTTAGCAAGAGTTAAAGCCTTTTCAGAAATATCAGTCGCAACGACATCTAGTATTGCGGCATCTTCCATCATAAGCGTTAAAGCAATAATGCCTGACCCTGTCCCAATATCGACTAAGCGACATTCTTTATTGCGGTAATTTTTTTGGATTTCTTGAACCGCCAATTCCACTAGGATTTCTGTTTCACTACGCGGAATTAGAACATCAGGAGTGACTTTAAAGAGTGAGCGGTAAAAATAAGCATAGCCAGTTATATATTCAAGTGGAACGCCAAGGCGTAGCTTTTCAAAAAATATAGTTAGCGGATTGCTTCTATGAGGAAGGTAGGGAAAATCAAAAAGTTCCTCAGAATCAACGCCACTTAAAAAAGCATGCAATTTAATATCACTTTGAAGACGATGAAGAGTGAGGCCTGGGTAATGTGAAAGAAGAGATTTTTTTTCTTCATTAAAAAAAGCTTTTAAATGCTCCCCTAATCTCTTAATTGCCACAAACAAGGTCCTTTTTTAGAAATTCTTATTCTTCCTGACCTTTCATTAACTCAGCTTGGTGATGAGCTATTAAGGCATCTGTAATCCCTGCAAGATCCCCGTTCATTACACCATCAAGGTTGTGAACAGTTAAACCGATTCTATGATCACTGATTCTATTTTGTGGATAATTATAAGTTCTAATTTTTTCTGAGCGATCTCCTTCGCCAATTTGTCCGCGACGTTCGCTATCGATTTCATCTTTTTGTGCTTTAACCATATTGTCGTAAATTCTCGAACGAAGAATCTTCATTGCTTTTTCTTTGTTCTTTAACTGAGATTTTTGATCCTGATTAGCTACCGACATACCGGTTGGTAAGTGAGTAATACGAACAGCTGAATCGGTGGTGTTAACTGACTGTCCACCAGATCCACCAGAGCGATAAACGTCGATGCGAAGTTCGTTTGGATTAAGTTCAAATTCAACTTCATCCACTTCCGGCATAACTGCTATCGTAATTGTTGAAGTGTGAACTCGTCCCATTGTTTCCGTTTTTGGAACACGTTGAACCCGATGAACTCCAGCTTCCCATTTTAATTTAGAGTAAACTTTATCACCTGTAACAGTGAAAATTATTTCTTTAATCCCTTGATCACTTTCTGACATCGAATCAAGTTCGATTTTATAACCTAGGTGACGGAAATAGTTTTGGTACATGCGGAACATATCAGCTACGAAGATTGATGCTTCATCCCCTCCAGCTCCCGCTCTCATCTCCATGATAACATTTCTATCATCGAGAGGATCTTTAGGAAGGAGAAGCAGTTTCAAGCGTTCTTCTAATGGTGGAATTTGAGCTTCCAGCTCACTGGCTTCCATTTTGGCCATCTCTCTTAGGTCTTCGTCTTTTTCATTTCGAAGCATCTCTTTTGAGCCTTCAAGATCATCTTTAATTTTTTTATATTCGCGAAAAGTTGAAACAACTTCTTCGATATTTGATCGCTCAGAAGAAATGTCTTTAAACTCTTTCTGGCGGTCATAAATAGAGGGGTCTGCTAGCTTTTCTGTAAGCTGTTCATAACGAGCAACAACTGCTTCGAGTTTATCAAACATGGACATGAGTATTAGCCTTCTAAAAAATCTTTAAGTTTTAAATTACTACTTTCAACATCTGCGAGGTCTTTGAAATCAATTTCATCAACAGTGATTTTTTTCTCACTTGCCTCTTTTAAATTATATTTTTCTTCTAAAAATAAAACAGCTTTAATAGAGGCTAATGCCACTTCTAACTGAGCGTCTTCCGGCTCATTCGTTGTTAATCGCTGAAGAAGCTTACCTGGATAACTCATTACACTGCCAATAAATGAATTTGGATCTTTTCCAACAAACTTTATAAGCTCATATGAAATTCCAGCTATAGGAAGTGTAAGCGCCACCTTAAAAAGCATCGCATAAATGTGTTTTAAAATAACAGGAGAATTAACTCCGATAGGTATAATTGCAAAAATAATAGCGAAAAGAATAATCGACACAAACATTAAAAAGAAAATGAAAGTCGTTCCACAACGTGGGTGAAATGTCGGATACTTTTTAGCATTTTCAATCGTTAATTCTTCGCCTGCTTCAAAAGTCGAAATCGATTTGTGCTCAGCTCCGTGATATTGAAAAACTTTTTTAATATCAGGAAGAAAACTAATCAAATAAATATAAGTCAGGAAAATGCACGCTTTAATAGATCCATCTACGGCGTGAAATTGCCAACTTTGTAAATCCCACTTGGCCCCACTGTATTTTTCAATGACAGCAGTCAGTGCGTGAGGAAGAAAAACGAAGAGCCCAATACCAAATGCAAATGAAAAAGCGATAGAAACAAAAGTTTCAAATCCAACTTTTTCTTTAGATTTTTTCTTTGATTCGTAATCTGACTCACTAATACCTTTTTTCATCGCCTCTTTTTTATTTTCTTCATCCATTGCAATATTGGCAGAATAATTTAAAGAGACAACTCCGTTGGCCATCGTTTCAATCAAAACGAGAACGCCACGAAGAAAAGGTTTTTTCAGGAAAGACAGTTTTTGCGATAAACCAAACCACTGATCTCGTCTTAAGCGAATTGAGCCGTCTGGCTTTCTTACTGCTACGACGAAAGCATTGGGTGACCTCATCATTACGCCTTCAATAACGGCTTGGCCGCCAATGGAAGCGTATTGTTTTGAAACGAGAAGAATTAGTTTATTTAAAATATTTTTTTTCATATTGCGATTTCTACTTATAATTTCTTCTTATGAATTCATCTGGTCCAAAAAGTCTGCATTAGATTTAGTCTTCGTTACTTTTGAAAGAACAAATTCCATAGCATCGATTGGTGCCATAGCGTGAAGAACTTTTCTAAGTAAATATGAACGCTGAAGATCGGCAGGTGCCATAAGAAGATCTTCTTTTCTCGTAGATGACTTGTTGATATCAAGAGCTGGGAAAATTCTTTTTTCAAGAAGTTTTCTATCGAGTTGGATTTCCGAGTTACCAGTTCCTTTGAATTCTTCAAAGATAACTTCATCCATTCTTGAACCTGTGTCGATAAGAGCAGTAGCGATGATCGTAAGAGATCCACCACCTTCGATATTGCGAGCTGATCCGAAGAATCTTTTTGGCTTATGAAGAGCGTTTGAGTCAACCCCACCTGAAAGAATTTTTCCCGATGGTGGAACAACTGTGTTGTATGCTCTTGCCAGACGAGTGATTGAATCTAGAAGGATTACTACATCTTTTCCAGCTTCAGTTAAACGTTTTGCTTTTTCGATTACCATTTCTGCAACTTGAACGTGGCGAGAAGCAGGTTCATCGAATGTAGATGAAACAACTTCAGCTTTAACGTTTCTTCTCATATCAGTTACTTCTTCCGGACGTTCATCAATTAAAAGAACGATCAATACTGACTCTGGGTGATTCGTTGTAATTGCGTTTGCAATATCTTGAAGAAGAACTGTTTTACCAGCCTTCGGTGGAGCAACGATCAAACAACGTTGTCCAAATCCTTGAGGAACAAACAAATCGATTAAACGAGTTGAGTAGTTCGTTGGATGGTATTCAAGATTGATTTTTTTCTCTGGGTATAACGGAGTTAAGTTATCAAAGAGAACTGTCTTTTTATGCTTTTCTGGCGACTGCGAATTTATTTCATTTACTTTAACAAGAGCGAAATATCTCTCACCTTCTTTTGGCGGTCTGATTTCACCTTCAACTGAGTCCCCTTTACGAAGACCAAATTTTCTAATTTGTGATGGAGATACGTAAATATCATCTGCACCTGGAAGGTAGTTATATAAAGGAGATCTTAAAAATCCGAATCCGTCTGGAAGGATTTCAAGAACGCCGTTTCCGTAAATTGATTTATCGTCTTTTGCTGTTGCTTTTAAAATAGCAAAAATGAGTTCGTGTTTTTTTAGATTGCTGGGGTTCTCAATTTGAATGTCTTCAGCCATTTGTGTTAGTTCGGCGATGTCTTTTTCTCTGAGATCGTTGAGATGCATTTGAAGGTAACTCCTGTTGCGTGTAAAAATATATTAGGAAATAAAAATGAATTAATTATGAAAAAAGCAAAACCGAATTATATTGAAACCTCTTATGACTAATTTTCGGTGAATGATTTTGGAAGTTAGTTAGATACTTACATATTAACCTCTCGTCCTTTTCTGTCAAGAAATAAGCCTAAAATTACGACTTGTGTCGCACTATTTTCTGCGCTATAAGCCACCTATATGCTAGATTTTTCAACATATAGGCGTTTTAAGGCCCTCCAAAATAAACCGATTATGGCCATCGATTTTGGATTTAAAGTTGTGGGAACTGCCTTTTTCTGTCCTGGTCGCGACCCCTTTCCTTATCTAGGGGAAAAAATAATCTTCAAATCTCAAACTGAAACAATCAACTCTTTAAAGAAAATAATTGAAGATGAGAGTATTGAAGTTATTGTTTTAGGTATTCCGTATTATTTAGATGGCAAAGAAAGTGAAACAACTAAACTGATTAAACATTTTGGCAAATTAGTTCGCGAAAGTTTCCCCTGTGTAGAGTTTTACGAACAAGATGAAACACTAACGACCAAAGCAGCTGAAGAGAGAATGCAAAACTCTCCTCAATTTAATTTTAAAATTGATATGACAATGATCGATTGCGTGGCCGCAACCATTATCCTTGAAGATTTTATTCGCTCTTAGGAAATTGTGCAAAGTCTGAATCAACCTTCCTGGCCCGCATTCCAGATTGATCTATGAATTTAAATTCTTCCAATAACGCTTTTTGCTTTCTTCTTGCAGCTTCCAAGTTAAGTTGTCCTTTCGCACCAACATTGCGAGCATGTTGAACTTCACTTTCAAGCTGATCAAATATTTCATTGGCAGCATCCGCTGTACTTTTCCAACCAAGTCTTTTGGCATCGATTGTGTATTGTTGCTTAACAAATTCACTCATCCCTTTTTTCACTGCCATTTGATCACCTGCGCGTCCAGCCAGATCAAGATAATTTTCTAAAGTTTTTGTACGATTAAAATACCCTTTTTCTTTTTCAGCAACGGCCTTAACTTTGTCGAGACCATTTTGATAAAAACCTTTCGCAAGATTTATGTCTTCAGATTGGGTCATTTCTCCAAGCAGTCGAGCATAATTTGCTTTTGATGCAGGATCATCAGCTTTTCTATAATCTTCTAGCAAGCGATTGAACTTATTAAGTTGTCCATCTCGCTCTTTAGGATTTGAAAACTTCAATCGATTGGTAGTATTTTTAACAAACGTTTTTTTCGCTTCTTCTACTGAAAATTCACCGGTGATACCACTTCTTAATAAGAGTGCACGCTCTTCTTCATTAAAACCTGCTTCTTTTAAAATTTTAGCTTTTTTCCTAAGGTCATCAGAGGTGTAAGTGAAATATCCGCGTCCTTCATTAAGTCCAATTTCATGAGCTTCAATAATCGCTTTTTCCTGAGCTTGGCTGAGATTTTTTTCCAAAATTAATGCCGCTGCTTTTTTTCTATCGGCAATTAATAGTTTTGCCGAATCTTTTATATCAACTTTTTCTTCTAGTGTAACCGCTTTGCTAATAGCTCCCAAAGCTTTTTTAGACTTTACGACAGCGTTTATTTTTGTGATTGCCGACTTCACTCCCATCCCCATTGCTGTATCAACAATAAGAGAGGTAACTCCAGCACAAATTATTTCCGCTTTGACTCTTGGAGTGTAACATTCATATCGAACTTGAGCATCACTCATGACAGACTTTAATTGAGTCATTAAATCTGATCCATCCTCTTTTTTTCCTGGCAAATCACGGGGCTTTTTATTTGTGAGGATCGCCGATTGTCTCTCTCGCATCAAGACGTCTTGATAATTTTGATAGCGGGCAAAAAGTAATTTATCGATTTCCGCACAACTTGCATCTTCTAACCATTTGCCTAAAAATTGTTCACTCAATTTAAAGCGTGAATCATCAATAGATAAATTAAACGCTGTTAGCAATTCTCTTTTTTTATCAACACTCGTATTGCAAAGCTGAGTGTCGTGAAAACCTTTGGCAACTGATTCAACAATTTTTCCTGGAAGTTTGGTTAGGTCTAATAAATTTTCTCCAGATAATTTTATTCCATTAAAAATGCATGTTCCAAAACTCATGTTTGATAATTTATTCTCTTCCATGGATTTAGCATCACATTGAATGATTTTTTTCTTATCATTACCTTCTAGCGCTGCTTCTAATTCGCTACATTTGTACTGCTCTTTTTGCAGCATGCATGTTGAAGACAAGCTGTTTTGAGCAAGATTTAACACTGAAGTCATCGCACCATTATTTTTAGCCAAACATTGTTGAGCAAAACAAACAGGTATTGTTGAATAGAGTGTAAGTATAATTAAAAGGAAAATTTTCATCGTCGTTTTCTTCATCCCATTATTGTAATTTAGGTATTGGTAATCAATACTAGGAATTTATGACCCCCTAGTTTGAAAGCGCGCAAACCTCTATTAACCTGAAGATATTATGAAAAAATCACATCTTCTCTTTTTGATCGGTGCCCCTATGCTTGCCCTCCTTTTGGTGGCAATTAGGGTTTATTACTCTGCGGTTGTTTGGCGTTACCCGGGGCCTGATGTGGAGTTTTCAATTAGCCCGAATGAAAATTTCTCCTCTATAAATGGGCGATTAAAACAGGGAAATATCATTTCATCAGCCAGACTTTTCCATCGCTACTCACAATTCAAAGGCGTCTTAAACAAATATAAAACTGGTCACTATATAATAAAACATAATTCAAACTTACTTGATGTTTACCGCATTTTAATTATTGAAAAAAATCAGGCGACACTCTTCACTATTCCAGAAGGGAAAAACATGTTTGAAATTGGAAAAATGCTTGAAGCAAGTTCCATCACTTCCTATGATGATTTTATTCAGAGTGCTCGCGATAAAAAGTTTTTGCAGGACTTGGGAATTAATGCAGATACGGTAGAGGGATATCTGTATCCTGAATCTTACGACTTCGCACCTCACCAACCGGCCAAATCAATTATAAAACTGATGGTTAAGCAATTTAATAAAAAAACGGCGTTGATTAATTTTTCTTCCACAACACTCTCTCCAGGACAAGTGCTTATCCTGGCTTCAATGGTAGAAAAAGAAACAGGAGATAAAAAAGAGCGGCCATTGATTGCCGGAGTTTTTTTAAATCGTCTTAAATTAAAAATGCGTCTGCAATCTGATCCCACTACGATCTATGGAATTTTTGAACACTACAATGGCAACATTACCAGAAAAGATTTAACGACTCCGAGTGACTATAACACTTATACCATTCCGGCACTTCCTATTGGTCCGATCTGTAATCCTGGTGTGGAATCGATTAAAGCTGTTCTCTATCCCGCGAATCATAAATTTCTTTATTTTGTGAGCCAGAACGACGGCACTCATATCTTTTCAGAGAACTATGAAAAGCACTTAGCAGCCGTAAAAAAATGGCAGGTAGATCCTAAAAATCGTGAAGGTCGAACTTGGCGTGATCATGAAAATCAATAAATTTTAAATTTAGTGAGTTTGTTCGACAGACTTTAAAGTGCGACGAGCATAATCTCTGACGAGCATGTCTTTATCGTTTGATAAACGAGTTAAAGTTTCAATGGCCGTCATAGGATTTTTTGCCACTTCATGGCGAACGGTAATTGCTGAATGCCGAGTAAGTATGTCCAGTATTCTTGGTGAAGTGTTTTTTGACTTCGCTAATTCAACAGCAACACCTGGCTTGTCTTCTTTTAAGAATTGAAATTGTTTTTCTTCATCTTTACAGTCGCGAACCAGTGACAAATATTCTTCAGCGTACATTACTCTCTCCGTATATATAGATATTGCTTTTTACAGTCTAAGATAAAACCTATGTTAATCATCACAGGAAATCTTGTAAACTTTTTTGACACTTTTAACATCTTCTCTGACTGATTCCAAGACAGAAGATGATAGTTTTCGTGGTAGTTTTTTCCCTTGTGTCAAAAACAAAATCCAGTGTACAATTATTCTGTTGCGACCCATGCGTTATTTTATAACTCGCATGACACTAGTAAATGGAATCTCAAAAAACGTAATAGGAAGAGATTTCGAATTCAAGGAGGAATGTGTGGAGAAAGCAAAAATGGAAAAGTTTAAAACACTACTCCTGCAGGCTAAAGTAAAGATTATGAACGGCGGTATTCTTCGCTCAACTGAAGATCTGACTGTCTCTTCTGATGATTTATCAGATGAAGCAGATCTTGCCAGCAGTGTAATTAATCAACAAGTCACATTTAATATGCGCCAAAGAGAGCTTGTTAAGCTTAAGGCGATTGAAGAAGCTCTTTACAGAATTGAGCAAGGCAGTTTCGGTCACTGTGAAGAATGTGATGAAACAATCGGTGAAAAGCGTTTAGAAAACCAACCGTGGACTACTCTTTGTATTACTCACGCTGAAGAGCAAGAAAGAGAAAACCAAAAATTTATTAGAGCTGTTTAATTTAATCTCTCACAACAACATTTCTATAAAAAAAACCTCCTATTGGAGGTTTTTTTTGGCTTAAAATAAAAATTGATAATTAACAAAGATTACTTGATCGAGAGTAGTGCTTGAAAGTTTTTTTCGGTTTCAACTCTTGTTTCATATCTTGTTCCATAGCTTTTCTCTCATGTCCTATAACTCTGTTCTCGCATGAGAATAGGCCCATCGAAACTAAAATGAATAAAAAATAAAATCTAAAAAGTCCGTTTTTCATGCTATACCTCGCAAGCCCAATCCATTGGGAATCACCCTCTTAGCAGGGCCTATCATGTTACAAAGCAATTTCCGCGCCTATTTTTTAGTGTCATTTTTTCACTGATCAACAACCTCAGCTTTTTTTGTTTTATAGTACCTTTAATTATCAAATATAGGAGATTTACCAATGAAAACCTTATTAGCTATCACCCTGTTTACTGTACTTACAGCAACTGCTGGAGCCTCTACGGTACCGGTCCTTTCTTGCTTTGGAACTGAGCCATTTTGGGGAATTTCAACCGATGCCAAAGGTGTGCTCTCTTTTAATAACCCAAGATCTGATGAAATAAAGGTCTATCCAAAGACCGAATTAAAAAAAGCTTCCGGAACGCCTGAACTATATGCCTTCCAAATTGAAGCCCATAATCAGGCAAAAAGCACACTTAAGCTCAATGTTGTAAGAAATGAGTGTAATGATGGTATGTCAGATAAAATCTATACTTATACAGCTTTAGTTGATGTTGATGGCGATCTCTTGATGGGTTGTTGTAACTAGTAGTGACCAAAGTTTGTACGGGTCACCAAAGTTTTTTCGATAGTTTTTTAGACACTTGATTTAAACCGTTAATTTAACAGACTGTTCTCTTGGCGCGGGTCTTGCTTTTAAACCAGGAGAACATAGTTTAAGCGAATGACTAATTCGCGGATCTAATTAAGGGATTATTATGAACAAGCTGACTATTAAAAAGATCATCCTCGCTCATGTCATTGCGACTTTGTCGTTTTCGGCAATGTCACAGGCCATCTCAATTGTCCCACGAACATCTATCTCAAAATCGGAAGATAGATCTTATTTTGATCCAAAAGATTTAACATCATCTTATGTAAGCTGGGGAGTTAATCCTGGAAATCCATCGAGCATCAATTTACTCGATGCCTGGAAACATTTTAAAAAGAAAAGAGATATTGTAGTTGCTGTCGTTGATACAGGTATCGATCGCGAACATCCATTTCTTCAAAACAATATTTTTGTTGAAGCTGGAAGTGTTGATCCTACAAACTTCGGTGTAGATTTTTCTAAAGATAAAAAAGCTAAAGGAATGCCGACTGATAATCATGGCCATGGGACGCACGTTTCAGGGATCATTAAAAGCATTTATCCGGACGTAAAGATTCTAGCCCTTAAATATTATAATCCGAACGCTTCAGGTGTTGATAACTTAAATTCTACAGTAGAAGCTCTTCGCTATGCTGTTGATCACAACGTAGACGTTATTAACTACTCTGGTGGTGGACCAGAAGCTGCGAGTGAAGAACTTCGCGTTTTAAAAGAAGCAGAAAGAAAAGGTATTCTTGTTGTAGCAGCTGCCGGTAACGAAGAATCAAATATCGATGATAAAAAGAAAGCTTATTTTCCAGCAAGCTATGGATTAAAAAATATTATCACGGTTACAGCTCACGACGAAGACTTGAAGATTTTAAACTCTTCAAACTATGGTCGCTCGAGTGTTGATATCTTTGCTCCAGGTTATAGAATTAAATCAAGTCTTCAAAATGGCCGTTCTGGATACTTAACTGGAACAAGTCAAGCAACTGCTTTCGTTACTGGTGTAGCAGCACTTATTAAAGCTGAGTACCCACAATTATCAACTGAAAAGATAAAAGAAATCATTAAAGTTTCTGCTAAAAAAGAAATCACGATGGAAGGTAAATGCGCTACAGGCGGTCGCCTCGATGCTGGATCTGCTTTAGCTCTTGCTGCTCAATTCGCTGGAGAAGGTGATGCAAAAAGACAAGTGGCAAACACGGAAACAAAAGAAGGAAAAATTATTTACCGAATTGCGAACTAATAATATCCTTATACTGAACGGCCAGAGTGAGAACTGTGGTTGTTAAAATAGCTGCCTTTAACAAAAATTCCATCCTCAACATTCCTCCTGCTCGAAATTGGAGAAATGATTTATGCCAGGGAAGATCCGCTGAGATTTGTACTTTTGCTTGCTCTAGATAAAAAAGTAATTCCTGACCTATAAGACTATTATCATTTTCCTCTAATAAAACTTGAATGATTTGCGGATGAACAGCATACCGAAGCATTTCATCGATAATTTCCATGCTTTCAATATAAAAAAGTTTTCTCTCACTCTTTTTAATCACATCTTGCGAATTAAAAGCTGAGATGAGATCAGCGAATCGTTTGGAGAGGTTTCTTATAAAACTTTGAGCCTCTGGTGATTTTCTATCTTCAAATTGTGGAAAAAACCGTAAAAAGGCATTTTGATTTTCAATATAACGCTCTTTCATTCCAAAAAAACTTTTTGGTCCAAATGGATCTCCAATTGGATGATAAAGCAGCGAACGTCCACAAGCTTCACAAGCTTTAGAGTTAATGAAAACGGACTGACAATAGGGGCAGCGTTTGACTTTTTGGTAGGCTGACTCAGGAATTCGAAGAGTCGCGGTGTTTATTTCATAATCCATAATGAAAAGTTTAAAGGGAAAACGATCTGGTTGGCAAATAATCCAAAAAAATTTACTATCTACGCTATGTTGTCCAAAATCAAATTTCCCAAATTCCAATCTCTCATAATGGCCCTTTTAGGTGGATTTTTTTATGCCTGCGGATTTCCCCTGTTTTTTGGACATTCATTTTTTCTAGGTCCAATGATTGGATTCTTTTTGTTTAATTATGCTCTTTTTCAAGAAGAAGAAATAAAGAAACAAATGTTTGTTGCTCTCGTTTACTCATTTGGATTTTATGCTTTAGGTTTTTATTGGATTCCCCACACGCTCAAAGAATTTGGAGGATTACAATTTCCACTTGACCAATTGTTGGGATTAATCTTTTCTTTAGTTATAATTCCTCAAATTTATATTTATACGGCAATTCAAAGAAGATTTAAAAGCCCTGCACTGTTGGCTATCGCCTATGTTATGCTAGAAGAATTTATACCTCAGCAATTCCCAGCACACTTAGGACATAGTTTTCTTTCCATTGTTCCTCAATTCCCTCTTAAACTTGCACCCATTTTTGGCGCTCCAGCTTATTCATTCCTCTCAGCATTTATTGGTTTAGTTGTCATCGAACATATCAGAACAAAAAAAGCTCCTCGCCTATCCTATGTTTTATTCTCCATCATGATTATTGGGAATTTTATTTTACCAAACCCTTTTAGCGGTGGCACACTGCCTTCGCTCAATGTCAGAATTGTTCAACCGAATATTGGAAATTTTATCAAAATCACTTCTGAGCGCGGAGAAACCAATTCTCTAAAAAGTGTTTTCGATAGTTATTATGAATTAAGTACTGCTCCTTCAGAGAAGCCCTTAGATTTAATTATCTGGCCCGAGACTTCTTTTCCAACACTGATAGCCAGTGACTTAATGAGAAAAAATAATGATTTAAAAATTCCTGGAACTCTCTCTCAGATAATCGAGAAAACTCAAGCAGAACTTTTCATTGGCGGATACGATTTAAAACCAAGTAATGGAATGGGCGATTATGAAAGTCAGTACAATGCTGCTTTCTTATTTGGAACAGATCAAAAATTAAAAGAAGTTTATAGAAAAATTCATTTGATTCCTTTCGGAGAAGGTCTGCCTTTTGGGCCGTTTAATAAGTTTTTAAGTAAAATTATTACCAATGTTTCTTATTTTGCTGAGGGTGAAACTTTTCCAAGTTTTAAAACTCATAATGATATTCCATTCATCAGTGTCATATGTTATGAAGTTCTTTTTTCTGATTTTCTAAGAGAATTTTTAAATAAACAAAGTACTCCTCCGCAATTTTTAGTGAATCTTACAAATGATTCTTGGTATGGTGATACAGCTGAACCACATCAACACTTATTTTTAGCAAAATGGAGAGCTTTAGAATTTAATATTCCTGTCATTCGATCGACCAATACTGGAATTACTACTGTCATAATGCCTGACGGAGCTGAGTCAAATCGACTCACTTACCAAGAAAAAAAGAATCTTGATGTTGATATGAAACTTCATGTGAGAACAACAACTGTTTATCAACAATTTGGTTTATGGATGGTGTTACTTCTAGCTGCACTTTTTTATGGAATAGAAAAACTCTCTCGTAAATTTATGGTTTAAGAGAAAATCCTTCTTTAAGTAAATCATGTAATCTGATGAAGCCTAAAAATCTCGAGTTCTCTACTACTGGAAGAACTTGCAACGACCGAGATTTTCCTTCCATCAACTCTAATGCTTCAAAAGCTAAATGTTCTGGTCCAATAGAAATGGGCTTAGCGTTCATGATTTCAACGACAGCTGTTTTTAATCCAAAGTTTTCTTTGGTGAAAGTTCTTCTTATATCTCCTTCAACTAAGATCCCTAAAAACTTTCCGTTCTCAACAATGGCACATCCGCCGACTGGAAATTTCGTCATTAACAGAATAACTTCTTGAAGTGTTTGCGAAGGTCTTACAACCGGACAAACTGATTCTTTAATCATTAGGTCTTTTACTTTCATGCGCAGTGATTTCCCCAGAATTCCACCTGGATGGTTAACTGCAAAACCTTCTTTAGATAGTCCCACTAATGCTTCTAGTAAAACGGCCATAGCATCCCCCATAGCAATTGCGACAGTAGAACTTGTGGTTGGTGCTTGATTATTTATGCACGCTTCTTTTTCAACTGAACAATCAAAAAAGATTCCGCATTCTGCTCCTATGGGCGAAGTTGTAGCCCCGATGAGGCCGATACGATTTTCTTTTTTAGTCACGATAAAAGGCAGGAGTTTCAAAATTTCTTCCGTAGTTCCAGATTTGCTAAGAAAAACGATAGCATCTGATTTTCTTAAACGGCCGAGATCTCCGTGCAAAGCTTCGGTTGGATGCAAATAAAATGATGGTAAGCCTAATGAAGTGAAGGTTGAAGCACATTTTTGGGCAATAATTCCAGACTTTCCTACTCCACAAAAAAACAATGCAGACTCTGTTGCTTGCAGTTCTTGCAAAAGACCAACGAGTTTATCAACTTCCTTGGATCCAGCATTTTCTAAAAGAGAGGCTGTGCGCTCAAGTGCTTTTGCTTCTAATCTTAAAACATCTGCCATAGTTTGGGTGTGGGCCATACATTCCTTCTTATCAATTATCTTTCGCTTATTTTTATTCTTCGTTACAATGTATTTAAGATGATAAAAAGTTTTTTACAACTAATAAAGATTTCTTTCTGCGCAATAACGGCCTGTTTCCTATTATCAGGATGTTCTTCCTATGAAAATTTTAAGCAAATCAGCGAAGAGCTGGAAATACCTAGCCAAGTTTACCGGGCAGATTACAATAAAGTTTGGCAAGAAGTCCTAAAAATTACCAATAAATACGATCGTGAAGTCTATAACCAAGAAGCGGGAGTCGTAAAAACTCGTTGGATGGATAATACTCTCGAGCTTAATTTTGCTGATTCATTTGGTTCAAATGACGCTGTAAAATCAGCACAATTTAAATTAATTCTTAACGTTGTAAAAGGTTATCGCGGAAATAAAGAAGTCTGCAAAGTCACCGTCTTTAAGCGCCAGCGAATTGAGCAAGACTTTTTGCAGGGCTGGAAGGTCATTAGAAGTGATGGAATCCTAGAGAAGGCCATTCTTTATAGGTTAGAGCGAGCTCTCGCTATCGAATCCAAACTCCAAGAAATTGAAGAAAAGAAAAGCAAAGAAGCAGAAAAGAATTTCTAATTATTTACTCAATAGTAGAATTGAGTGCCATTCTCTGCCAAAAAATTCTTTTTGCTTTTATGTCTCCGTTTGGAGAATTTTGACCGGTAATTTTATTTAAACTCTGATCCATTTCCGGAAAAATATCATTGTATTTATCTTTTTGAATCATCTTAATAAGAGGAGCTTTTGCCTGAGAAAATTTTAAATCTCCCACTGTCGATATGACTGACTTAATAATATTTGAACGTTTGGTCTTCAGCTCTTTTCCATTAAGTTTTGGTTGATAATAATTTTTTTTATCATAAAGCATCGCCCAGACTTGTGGAGCAGTACTGGAAATTTTTAGAGTTCTGATATTTTCTAGAGCTTGAGAGCGCACGATAAAAGAATCATCTGCAAGTAACATTGCATAGTGAGCACCATAATCTTTTTGCTTAAGCGCCAACATAGTTTTAAGACTGGCCATTCTCAAGACCCAATTTGGATGTTTTAAAAATTTTGCTAAGAAGGGAGCAGATTTTTCACCCATTATTTGACCCAATAAAAAAGTCGCGACCCAACGATTCTTATCCGGGTATTTTCCATTTTTCATGACTTCAATTAAAGCTTCAACAGACTGACCACCTTTTTTTAGTGTTTCGCTTTTTAGGGCCGCCATCTGATTCTTATCAGAATAATTAATCATGTATTTTTGCAGAAGAGCATCTTTTACTTCATTGGCGTTAATCGAAGCATGAGCAGATAAACAAACCATCAGAACAGAAAAAACAGAGATTTTTTGGAGACGTTTTAAATTAATTTTTTTCATACTCACAGATCCCCTGTTTATTTTATCCCAACATTTTTTCGAATTCAGAAAGTAATTCTTCAGCTGATTTTTGCTCAGCTTCAGCTGCTGGTTCATCTTCCGCCACCTCAACTATTGGTGCAGCTTTTGAAGCTGGTTTACTATCAGAGATCGCTTGTGCCATTTCAGCTTCCAAGTCTACTTCTTCAAGAATAGGTGCAGCTGCTGATGGAGGTGGAGGAGGTGCGACGATATCAGCAACTTTTGCTCCACCTTTTTTAAGTGCAGCAAGCTCAGCTTTTAGCTGATCATTTTCCTGTTGTAGCCTTTTTAAATTAGCTAAATCTTCTTCGATAATTTCATATTCTTTCAATCGTTCGCGAAGATCATTTCTTTCAGTTGTAATAGTAGCTAAATCTCGTTGAAGATTAGCATCTCCCCCATTAGCCGCTTGAGCTGCTGCAAGTTGCGCTTGCAGAGAAGCAACATCTTTTTTTAGAATATCGACTTCTGCACTTCCTTTTCCAGAAGACAATTCTTGCATTCGTTTTTCTAATTCAGAAACTTGTTTTGATCGATCATTTAATTTTAATGTTAAAGAAGCAATCTCTGCATTTTTTTGATTCACTTCTTCAGAACCAGACCCAACACCAATATTCATTGAGCTTGGTAAATCACCAACAGGAACAACAGAAGGAATTCCATTCCCCATATCGAGACCACCGCCTCTAAAAAGTGAAGACTTTAATGCAGTAGAATTTTGAATGATTGAATCGAGATAATTTTTTACAACACTCGCTGGAATTTCATGAGTGAGTTGATGAAATTTTTTGCGATTATATAACCAATAAATAATAATTCCGGCCATCGTTACAAGTAACAACATGCTAAATACGGTTATTGTTTCGTCGGTAAATTTTGTAAGAATTAAACGTAATGTTTCTGACACGGTCCCTTCCTAGGAAAATCATTTTGCAATCTACTTAAAATTATATGCTTTCCTGGAAATTTGACAAGATCTCACTGTGTAATGGAGCCCTTGCCGCCACAATTGTTTCTTGAAATGGATGAAATTTCTGACCAGTATAATCAGTTACTACGACACCAGCTTCCTGACATATTAATCCAGCGGCTGCAACATCCCAAGCCGCTAAACCTCTTTCCCAAAATCCATCAAAAATTCCTTTGGAAACGTAACAAAGATCTAAAGCGGCACTCCCCATTCGTCTTATCCCGCGAGATTTTCCGAGCATATTTTTAAAAAGAGTAAACTCTTCTTCAAAAACCGGACCCTTTTCAGTCGTAAAGCCCGTTACCATCAATGAGTTTTTCAAAGATTTTTTATTAATTATTTTTTTGAGAGTGATGGGTTGAGATTTCCTAGAAAGGTTGATCAGTTTAGTCCCCTTTCCTTTTATGGCGTAAAAGCATTCACCGTTACTTGGTCGTAGGACGACTCCAACAACTGGTTCACCATAATGGACTAAGGAAATGCAAATGCCAAAATAATCCAGGCCATTTAAAAAATTATTTGTTCCATCTAGTGGATCAATAATCCATACCCATGCTTTTTCTTTCAAAAATTCATAACGAGACATTTCACCAAGATATTCTTTATAGGCACTTTCTTCGGCTAAAATAAAATGATCAGGATATTGTTTTTTGATACCATTAATAATCATTTTCTCTGACTCAACATCAGCATTAGAAGCTATTCCTTGGGCAATTTTAGTCGTTATTTTAAGCGATGATATTCGCTCTTGTTTTTTTAATAAAAAAGCACCAGAAGATTTTGCTAATTTTAAAGCTAGCTTTAAAGCCTCATCGTGAATTTGAGAATTCGTTTTTTTATTCGTAGTCACTTTCGTTGTAGTCGTTGTCTTCGTCGTAGGCTTGCTCGTAATTTTCCGGGGCTTTTTCGTTGTCATTTTGATTTTGCTCATTGGCTTCCGTTGGGGTTTTATCTTTTTCTGGAACTCTATAGGACTCTTTGAACCAGTGACCGAGATCAATTAGCCTGCATCTTTCGCTACAAAAAGGTCTGAACTCAGATTCATAATAAGCAAATTCTGTTTCACATTGTGGGCATTTTACTCGTAAAGATTTATTCATATTAACTCACCGAATCTTCCTAAAAAAGTTGTTACTTTTTCGAATATAGAATTTTTCCTCTCAAATTTATTCTGTTCATATTGAGAAACAAACCGAATACCTTTCACTGAATTAGTTAACCAGATTTCTTGCGCACCTTCAAGTTCTGCTTTAGTGATGGGTTCTACCTGCACAACTAAATTCATTCTTGGTAAATTTTTTATTAACTGCTCTCTGGTAATGCCGGCTAAAACCATGGGGGAAATTGGTGGAGTTTTTATAACACCGGCCATTGTTACTATAAAAAGATTTGAAGTACTTGCTTCCGAGACATACCCATCCCAATCAAAAAAGACGACATCATCAAAGCCATTTAGCTTTGCTTGTCTTACTTCAAGATCTGCTTCAAGATAATTGGATAATTTTAAATAGGCCGGTATTAATCCAGGAGTTTTAATTTTAATGGCTGAAGTCAAACTCAGCTCAACACTTTCAAACTCTAAAACTTTTCGCTGTAAGTAAATGCAGTCATCAAATATCGTTAGCCTAAAATAAGCATCCGATGAATCTTCTTTAAATATATTTAAAACATATTCTTTTATTTTTTGATGACTTATTTCCCATTGAAAAATGGGAAATAAAAAAGATGCTCCTCGTAATAGGCGCTCAATGTGGGGATCTAAAAAAAGGATTTTTCCTGCTCGAGATATAAAAGAGGTAAAAACGACATGACCTCTATTCAAGGAGGCTATTTGGTAATGCTGTGCTATTTCGTTGGATAATATTTTCATTCGCTTTGCTCTGGCCCCTTTCTACATATAAGTGTAGCGTTAAGTGGAAAGATTTGCCAATGAGAAAAGGAATGTTATGACAATTGATTCTCCCATCGTCATTGTAGGTTTTGGCTCTCAGGCACGGGCTTGGGCACTCAATCTTAGAGATTCAAAAATTGATCTTAGAATTGCTCTTCAACCTAAGAGTTCTACTAGAGCAAAAGTCGAGTCTTTAGGATTTCAATGCATTAATCTTGAAAGTGTTGATTTACAAAATTATTCTTCTTTTCTTCTCTTGATTCCTGATGATAAACATCTTCCCTTCTTTAAAAAAAATGAGTCCTATTTGAAAGATGGTTCGCATTTTATCTACGCTCACGGATTCAGTTTATCCAAAGAACGTTTGCATGAAACTTACAAACAATTTTCTCACTCTCTCCTTGCTCCTAAAGCTATAGCCAGTGATGTTCGCTTTCAGTACGAGACAAAAGGAAAAATTGGAGCAGCTTATTATGCACCAAATGAAGAAGCTGAAGAATTTTTAAAAGCTCTTGCTCAAAAAGTTGGTTTTACCGCTCTTTATAAAAGTCATTTCGAAGAAGAATGCATGGCCGATCTTTTATCTGAGCAATCAATATTATGCTCTCTCATTCCTTATGCATCACTTAAGTCTTACAATATTTTAAGAAAGAATGGCATATCTGCTGAAGTTGCATTTATGGAATGTTTTCTTGAATTAAAATCTATCTCGCAAGCTTTTGTGACATTGGGTCCACAAGGATTTTTTAACCTAATTTCTCCCAATGCACTTATTGGATCTCAAAAAGGACGCAAAATTCTTTTAAATGATTCTTTTGATCAAGGCTTAGAGCAAATACTTATTGATATAAAAAATAAACAGTTTTATAAAGAAGTTGAAATTGATGCAGATCTTTTACGCCAAAACGTTTTAAAAGAATGGGATCAAGAAGAATTATCGCAAACATTTATAAGACTAAAACCAGAGTTGATTGTATGACTTATTTAAATCCTAAAACAAATTCTAAACTAAATACACGACAAATCAGAGCGTTTAAAAAATCCAAGGCCAATCGCACGCTACAAATGCTAACGTGTTATGACTTTCAAACGGCGTCTCTTCTTAATGAGACGGCCCTAGATCTCATCCTTATTGGCGATAGCTTGGGAAATGTAATCCTTGGTTACGATACGACTATTGAAGTTAGTATTGATACAATGGTGCTTTTTTCAAAAGCAGTAAAAAAAGGGGCACCAAATAAATTCGTTATCGCAGATCTTCCTTTTGGAAGTTACGCTTCAATGGAATTGGGCCTTGCGAACTCTATTAAACTTTTTCAACAAAGTGGAGTTGAAGCATTAAAACTTGAAGGCGCATTTCCTTTTGAATTGGAACTCATCACAAGACTTACTCAAATTGGAATTCCTGTCATGGGACATATTGGATTAACTCCTCAATCAGTGCACGAGCAAGGTGGATATTTTACTCACGGAAAAAATGCCGATGAACAAGAAAAACTAATGAATGAAGCTTTGGGCCTACAAGCTGCGGGTTGTTTTTCAATTGTTTTAGAATGTGTTGAAGAATCTCTTGCTAATAAAATAACGGAAAAACTCTCTATTCCAACGATTGGAATTGGAGCGGGATCAGGTACAGATGGACAAGTTTTAGTCATTAACGATCTGCTACATTTAGGAAAAAATGATCCTCCTAAATTTTGTACTTCAATAGCCAATTTATATGAAACAAAAAAACAATTACTAAATGAATACCTAAAATAAATGCGCTTAATAACAGTTGATAACGGAAATTCAAATCCTCATGTTGGCATCTTTCAAGATGGTGTACTCTCTAATGTTATTCCATTAAAAAATTATTCTCCTCGTCCAGATGATTTCATTCTCGCTTCTGATGTAGGTCCCCCACTTCCATTTACACCTACCTACGATTTAAAATCCAAGCGACATACACAAAAGCATTCTTTCTTTTTCGATATGCCGGTGCATTATACTGAAACTCTCGGCGACGACCGCCTCTTTTTCAGTTACCTCCTCTTTAAAAGGTTCCAGGAACCTTCTAAGAAAAATATTTTAGCAATTGATGCTGGAACTTTTATCACGATGGATTTAATAGGCCCGGAAGGTTTTATGGGGGGATATATTTACCCGGGAATAAACACGTTCCTCTCTTCGTATGCGAAGGGATCCAAACTGCCTGTTTTAACGGAAAAAAGATTAACGATTAACGATCTTCCTCATTCAACTGAAGAGGCGATATTTAGTGCGGCTGATATTTATTTGGAAAGTATTCTTTTAAGTACAATTAAAAAAACTTCCCCCGATGTTATTTGTATCACCGGTGGAAGTTTAGAATTTATTAAAAATAAAATTGAAAAGCTTAATTTAAAAGTTCAACTTGAGTCGGATCCTCACTCAATACATTTAGCGTTAGCATTGATTTTTCAGACTCATCTTCAGACAAAAGATTCTTAAGTTTCGCAGGAATTTCGACAGCACGATATTTTTTTCCGTTAGTCGTTCTAATCCAATATCCTTTCACTAATTTTTCTTCAACCACCATACGAATTGGTTTCATACTTATAACGTGATCAAGGTTTATTAAAAGCGTTTCAAAAACATTGTCTACAGACTGACCGTCTTTTGGTGAAACAATTTTAAATCTTTCTAATGCCATAAATTCCTCTTTGGTAAATCCAAGAATATCAATAGAAGGATTATATGCTTACTTGGGAAACATGAAAGTGAGGCTGTATAAATTACAGGTTCTTGCTGTGAATGCTTCGCAGTCTAAAGGCAGCAAATAGACTTATACACAATGGGAGATAAAAGCCAAAAAACTTAAAATGCGTGTAAAGAACGGCAGAAACAAGTGAGCCTCCGACAAATGAAATATAAATTCCGAATCTACACCAATTTGCAAAAATTTCTTGTTTAGATGGGGCTTTTCGATTGGTCCAAATTCGAACTAATCCAATACCAAAATCGGTAGTTAGGCCTGTTAAGTGAGTTGTTCTTATGACGGCCCCTGAAGCTGAAGAGATGACGGCATTTTGCAGACCACAAGTAAAAGGTAGAAGGAATAATAGAAAATAATCTCTTCCCGAGTTAAGTGGTTCACCAAACTCTCCAAAAAATCCTAAAGTCCCTAAACCTGATATGAGTAGGATATTGAAAATAATAATTGAGAAAACAACAGAATAACGTGGGACAAGATTTCTAATTCTTTGGCGTTCGACATTCCAAGAAGAAATCATAACCCCCATTAAAAAATAAATAGGCACTAAAATGAGTCCAAACATAGATAACCAGTCGGACTTAGCTCCGGCGACAGCTGCAAGAGTCGCAAATCCAGTCATATGCGAGACAAAACGATGAACTGCTAAATACCCTCCAGTATTTAGTGCGCCACCTTGGAAGGCCAGAAGAAACCAAATAAATAGGTTTCTCGGAGCATATAGTAAATCTTCTCTTCCTTTAAACATTCACTAATTATTACCATCTCTCTTCCAAATGAAAAGTCGAAATTGTATAGTTCACTCATGCAGGATTTTAATTTTGAAGACTATAACCAACGCTTCGGCGGAATTGCCAGACTCTACGGAGTTCAAGGGTTAAATAATCTTTTAAAGTCTCACGTTCTTATTGTAGGTCTTGGTGGTGTTGGTACTTGGGCAGCCGAAGCCCTGGCCCGTTCTGGCGTTGGTGCTATAACTCTAGTTGATCTCGATGATATTTGTATCACAAATACTAACCGCCAAATTCATGCAATGGATGGAATGGTTGGAAAAATGAAAGTCACCGCTGTTGCTGAACGTATTAAGGCCATTAATCCCCAGTGTAAAATTACGAGTTTTGAAGATTTTTTTACAGCCTCTACATCTGAAATTATTTTAAACCAAAATTTCGATTATGTTATTGATGCTATTGATAGTCTTCAAAATAAATGCGTTTTAGCTCATGCATGCAAAGAAAAAAACATTCCTTTAATCGTTACTGGTGGAGCTGCTGGAAAAAGAAATCCTACAAAGATTAAAGTTGATGACTTGGGCCTTGCTTGCAATGACTCTCTTTTATTTTCGCTTCGAAAAAGGTTGAGACAAGAATTTTCATTTCCTTCTGGTGCTGGATTTACTCGCAGTAAAAAACAACTATTCCAAATTGCTTGTGTCTATTCTGATGAAGAGCCAATGTTTCCAAAAAGTGACGGAACTGTATGTGCAGTCGCTGATCTTGAAACTAATTTACGCTTAGATTGTGAAACAGGGATGGGATCAATCACTCATATCACTGGAACTTTTGGATTCTTGGCTGCCAGCCATGTGATCGATCAAATCACAAAACCAATTTTTTAAGCCGCAAATGTCCCTTGATGAAAAATCATCTGCCATTGCAAATGACTCTTTTTCCACAGGGAACTTCTTAAGGCCACTCGCTCTTCGCGAGAATTATTTTTACGAAATGAAACATAGGTAATTAAAAAAAGTTCACTTGTTAACTCTTTAACAAGATAATCACGAGATTCAATCTTTAATGGATTAGAGCTCTCTTCTGTTGGAAGTCGAGTTAAAATATCTTTTTTTGTCCAGATATTTCCCGAAGAACCAAACTCGTAAAAATCATCTGCCAATAAAATATTTAATCTTTCTTGATTAGATCTAGTAAGCGAAGTGTGCAGTTCTTTTTCTAATGAAATAAGTAATTCGTTAATTGTCATCTAGACCTGCCCGGTAAGCGCTATACAATAGACTCTCACGTTTTTTTTCGTTGGCATTTTTAATGGAACCAAAACTTGTGACAGTTACAGGGCTCACACCACAAAATTCCAATACTGCTTTTTTCATCATGTTCACTGCCGGATGAAAGTAAGCAAGATACAACCACAAAACTGGTGCATCACTCGTAATAATTAGACGCGAGCTTCTTCCCGTTAATAATTTATCCCAATTAGAAGAATGCTCACGGTATTTAAAAGCAAAGCCTGGTAAAAAAACACGATCGATAAATCCTTTCATCAAGGCCGGAGGTGATGACCACCAAACAGGAAAGACAAAGACAATATGGTTTGCTGATTTTATGTGGCGTTGAGCTTCAACTAAATCTGGTTCTAAATTTTGAATGCGAGTGTATCCATTGCGCAAAATTGGATCAAAGCGCAGATCGCTTAAATTAATCCTCATCACGTCTCCACCTTTTTCTTGGGCCCCTTTTTCATAAGCGTCAGCAAGACCGGCACAAAAAGAGTTCTTATCTGGATGACCAAGGATAATCAGCGTTCTCATGAAATCGCCTTGTCTCCGTGAAGCTTATGCAGAATTTTTTTTGCAATTGTTGGCATTACATATTGATCAATACGCTCGTTTAAATTAGCGAGCTCACGAATGAGTGTTGAAGAAATTGTCGCAAAGTGAGGTTTTGCAAAAAGACAGATCGTTTCAATCTCTTTATTGATCCCACGATTCCCGACTGAGAGTTCAAGTTCCATTTGATAATCTGAAGAATTTCTAAGACCGCGCAGCAAAAACTGAGCGCCTTTTTCTTCAGCGAAACGAGCAATCGTCCCTTGATATTCGCAAATCTCAACGTTTTTTAATTTATAATAATCAACATAGGCTTGCATCATCTCCAAGCGCTCTTCTCTGGTAAACATATATGTCTTTTTTGGGTTAGTTGCAGCCACCCAAATAACTTTATCGAAATGAGTCGCCGCTCTCATCATAATATCGGCGTGTCCCCATGTTGGCGGGTTAGCACTGATTGGGTAGACGATGATTTTTTCACTCATAAAGACTCTCAATTTTTATGTTTACTCCCCTATTATACACTTTATAAAAAGAATTCCTAGTGTTAGACTTTTGACTTCAAAAACATAGGTTCAAATACCTTAGGATTTACACATGTCAGACACCGCTCCAAAAACAATCGAGTACAACTTTAAAGAAATCGAAGCCAAGTGGCAAAAGTACTGGGATGAAAACAAAACGTTTAAAACTCCTAACGATTCAAAAAAACCAAAATACTACGCACTCGATATGTTCCCTTTTCCCTCTGGAGACGGTTTACATGTTGGTCACCCTGAAGGATATACAGCGACAGATATTATGTCTCGCTATAAACGCATGTTAGGCTTTAACGT
Organism: Bacteriovoracaceae bacterium; assembly: GCA_947446575.1. Lineage (GTDB taxonomy): Bacteria > Bdellovibrionota > Bacteriovoracia > Bacteriovoracales > Bacteriovoracaceae > Bacteriovorax. The sequence goes on from CANFHC010000001.1 coordinate 188,048, forward strand.
TCTTCATCCAATGGGTTGGGATTCTTTTGGTCTTCCGGCTGAAAACTATGCGATGAAAACGGGAACACATCCGGACATTACAACGAAAAAAAACATTGCTACTTTTACTCGTCAACTAAAGTCATTAGGATTTTCTTATGACTGGGATCGCGAGATTGCGACATCAAATGTCGATTACTATAAATGGACGCAATGGATTTTCGTGCAACTCTACAACAAAGGTCTAGCTTACGAAGACGAGATCAATGTTAACTGGTGCCCGAATTTAAAAACCGTTTTAGCTAACGAAGAAGTGGTCGATGGTAAATCTGAAGTTGGAGGGCATCCTGTTATCCAAAAAAAGATGAGTCAGTGGATGCTAAGAATTACTGAGTACGCTGAAAGACTTTTAGTTGATATCGACGATGTTGACTGGCCAGAATCAATTAAAGAAATGCAACGCAATTGGATTGGAAAATCTGAAGGTGCGACTGTAAATTTTAAAGTTGATAAATTTTTGGATTCTATCGAAGTTTTCACAACTCGCCCAGACACTCTTTTTGGTGCGACTTACATGGTCATCTCTCCGGAGCATCCGTTAGTTAATTCTATTACTACTTTCGAAAATAAAGAAATCATCGCGACTTATCAGAAAGCTTGTTTGGCAAAAAACGATTTAGAGCGAACTGAGCTCAATAAAGACAAATCTGGTGTCTTCACAGGTTCATACGCCATCAATCCAGCTAACAATAAACTCATTCCAATTTGGATTGCTGATTATGTTCTTATGACTTATGGAAGTGGTGCGATCATGGCCGTACCTGCTCACGATGAACGCGATCACGAGTTTGCCAAAAAATACAATATTGAGATCGTTCAAGTTCTGGAAGGTGGTGACGTCGAAGTTGCTCCACATACTGGTGACGGGATTCATATCAACTCTGATTTTTTAAATGGAACTGATAAAAAAGAAGGGATCACTAAAATGATTTCTTGGTTAGAAGAAAAAAAATTAGGAGCGAAGAAAATAAATTATAAACTTCGCGACTGGATTTTTTCTCGCCAAAGATATTGGGGAGAGCCATTCCCACTTTTAAAATATGAAGACGGAACAATTCGCTGCCTTGATGCTGATGAACTTCCTGTCGCTCTTCCAGAGTTAGAAAAATTCGAACCATCTGGAAGTGGTGAATCTCCATTAGCGAACGCGACAGACTGGCTTTGGATCACAGACCCCAAAACTGGAAAAAAAGCAAAACGCGAAACAAACACGATGCCTAACTGGGCAGGTTCTTGTTGGTACTATCTTCGCTTTTGTGATCCTAAAAATGAAAATGAACCATGGAATGCCGATATAGAGAAATACTGGATGCCAGTTGATCTTTATATTGGAGGAGCTGAACACGCTGTTCTTCACTTATTGTACGCTCGCTTCTGGCACAAAGTTTTATTTGACCTTGGTTTTGTTTCTACAAAAGAGCCGTTCAAAAAGCTTGTCAATCAAGGACTCATTCTAGCTAGTGATGGCGAAAAAATGAGTAAATCTCGCGGAAACGTTGTTAATCCAGATTCGGTTGTTAAAGAATTTGGTGGCGACTCCCTTAGACTTTATGAAATGTTCATGGGCCCACTAGAAAAAGTAAAACCATGGAATGAAAGTGGGACAAAAGGAGTATTTAACTTCTTAAATCGCGCTTATAGATTTTTCGCTGATCCTGCGCATATCCAAGGTAATACAGAAAGTGAAGAAACTTTAAAAATTCTTCACAAAACAATTAAAAAAATTACTGGTGACTACGACAACTTAAGATTTAACACTGCGATTTCTCAATTGATGATTTTTACTAATCATTGCTACAAGGCAAATACGGTAACGAAAGAAACAGCTAAAGCGTTTGCTCTAATGCTTGCTCCGATGGCGCCGCATATTGCTGAAGAACTTTGGTCTCTTTTAGGTGGATCAAAAACTCTAACGTACGAAGCATGGCCAAAATTTAATGAGTCACTAGCAAAAGACAATACGATCACAGTAGCTGTTCAAGTAAATGGAAAACTTCGCGCGACTCTAGAAGTTGAGCTTACGATAACTCAAGAAGAAATTTTTGCGATGGCTAAAGCTGATGATAATGTTGCTAAGAACTTAGTGGGTACAATCGTTAAAGAAATTTATGTTCCAGGTAAAATCGTAAACTTCGTCGTAAAAGGATAATTCATGTCTAAAAATTTTTATATTACAACTGCTATTGATTACCCCAACGGAAAACCGCACATGGGTCACGCTTTAGAAAAAATCGCAAGCGATGCTTATGCTCGTTGGTATAAATTTCTTGGCTTCAATACTTATTTCCTAACAGGAACAGATGAGAACGGACAAAAATTAATTGAATCAGCAAAAGCTGCTGGTGTTGAAACTCAAAAATATGTTGATGAAAATTCTAACAACTTTAAAAAATTATGTCAGGACTTAAACATTTCTAATGACGACTTCATAAGAACAACTGAAAAGCGCCACCATGATGTTTGTAATGAACTCTGGAAAAAACTAGAAACAAAAGGTGATATTTATTTCGGTGTGTACTCTGGACAATACTGTCTTGCTTGCGAAACTTTCTATACTGACACTCAAGCTCCAGGAAATATTTGTCCCGCTCACAACACTCAACTTACACTAAAAGAAGAAGAAGGTTATTTCTTTAAAATGAGCGCGTACCAAGATTGGATCATCGCTCATATTAAAACGAATCTAACATTCATCGTTCCACAATCCTCTTATAATGAAATGCTTTCTCGAATTGAAGGAGATAAATTAAGAGATCTTCCTATTTCTCGTCCAAACGAAGGATGGGGAATTCCTGTGCCAGGAAATCCTAAATTTGTTATGTACACTTGGTTTGATGCTCTTATTAATTACTACTCTGCAATTGCTCATACTGACAAAGAAAAATACTGGCCTGCGAGTATGCACGTTATTGGAAAAGATATAGCTTGGTTTCACACGATCATATGGCCAATCATGCTTCACGCAGCAGGGATCGCTCTTCCAAAACAAGTTTATGTTCACGGAATGATTCTCGCAGAAGATGGAAAGAAAATGAGTAAGTCGTTGGGCAACGTTGTTGATCCCAATGATATGTTGGTAAAATATCCAGTGGATAGTTTCCGTTATTATTTATTGCGTGCAATTCCAGCGCACGGAGACGGACGCTTTTCTGAAAAAGAATTAATTGAAAAACATAATGCTGAGTTAGGAAATAGTTATGGGAACCTCATCATGAGAGTTCTAAAACTTTATTTAAAAGACAACGCTCCAACTTTAGATGGAGTTGGTGTTACTCAAGAAGTAAATTTCAATGAGACTTTTGCGAAGATGAAAGAACACATGGAAAAACGCGAACACAATAAAGCTCTCGAATCATTGTGGGAAGGCGTTAACAGTATGAACCAATACGTGAACACCAAAGAGCCATGGAAATTAAAAGAAGACAAAGCAGCCTTGAAGCAAGTTGTTTATAATTGTGTACACTCGATTCACGCTCTCTCCGTTTTGCTTTCTCCTTTTTTACCTGAAACTGCTGAGAAGGCCCTTGGTCCTTTAGGAATTAAAATGTCTTCATTTGAAGATGTAAAATTTGGCTCAACTGTTTATGAGTTAACTGAACCAACTCCTCTATTTCCGAAAATCGATCTACCAAAACCATAATGAATTTGGCTTCTTTAGGATGCATCCTAGGGAAGCCACAATATTTTGTCACTTTTTGAGTCTTGAACTAAATTTTTCCTACTTACTATTGTTTTTCTAATTTACTCAAATTCACTCTTAAATCCTTAAAACTGCTAAACTTTGTGAGAATGCCGAAATTCAATTTTAGAGAATTCTCAAAACGGCTTTAAAATCTAGAATACCCAAAAAAACAAACCCAACGGATAAAATAAATGGATGAAGAGCAATTAGCATTGGTTGAAGAGGGATTGAATCTACTTATAAAGAGATTCAAACGTAACTCTAATATTGGTGATTTAGAACGTATGAAGGCTGCTCAGGATGCTAAAGTTGCTATTCGTAAGGTCATGCTCTCAGTCGCTGTTAAGGGCGATATCAAAGACATTGTGCCCGTTATTGAAGGAGGTAAAGGGGCTGGATGGGAAGTTACTGATTTCGACGACAGAATTATTCGTTACCATGCCTAGTCTTGAATGCTCCCATTTTTTAATTGATAATGACCTCCGAGAACATCTAGGAGGTTATAGTCATGATGGAATTAATTACTGAAGATATTAAAAAGGCAATGTTTGCTAAGGACAAAGAAAAACTCGATGCTCTTCGCTACTTAAAAGCTATGTTTATTGAAAACAAAACATCAAAAGCTCCTCAAGCTGAGATGGAAGTGCTTATTAAACACGTAAAAAAACTTCGCGACTCTCTTGAGAATTTTCCTCCGGAGAATGAATTAAGAAAAAAGACGGAAAGAGAAATTGAAGCACTCCTTGTGTACATGCCAAAACAATTAAGTGAAACAGATGTTAAAGCTTTCATCGCAGAAATTATTGCTAAGACACCAGGAGTGAATGCTGGATTGGTTATGAAAGAATTGAGTCCAAAAATTAAAGGACAATTCGACAGCAAAGTTGCTAACGAATTAGTTAAAGCTGCACTAGCTTAATTTTGGAATTAGTTTCTACAAGTAATTGATACTGGAAAGTGATCGCTTAAAAGTTCCTGATAAAATCTATAATAGAATGCATTGGTGAGTTGGTTTAAGTAAATTCTTCTTTTGTAACCATCAATGCGTTCTGGAACTAGAAAATCATCTGCGACAACTTGATTTTGTTTTACAGTAAACATTGATTTCAATTGAGTTGAATAAACTCCAACCTGTCTATCTATTTTTGTTTGAGCAGCTGCTGTCATTGGATAATCCAATTTCGTTGGAGTTTGATCGTCTTCAGGAGGGATATCTCCTACTCCGTTCTCATCAAATGGAACTACGAGAGTTTTTAAACTTAGACCACCAGAAACTTCATTTTCACGAAGTCCGTATGTTCTTTGAATATCAGCAGAGATTTGTGATTTATAATAATTAAAAACTTCACCTGAATTGCATCCAGGAAAAGCGGATTTATCTAAAACAAAATGGTCGTAAGAATTGGCCACTCCATTTGTCTCTTTTCCGTCTCCAGAATATCGTGGAGGAGAAATTGTTGTTGGTTCATCAATGAGTACACTTGCGCCTGTGAAATTTTTTAAAACTTCAGGCCAGTAAGCATTTTGAGCTGTTAAATTAGTATCTGAGACCATCAATATAGTATTGTCGTTATATTTCTTCCTATAACGATCCATAAAATTGAGCGTCGTTTTTACTTCTGCAAATCTTGCAAAAGTAGCAGCGTTCACGCCCGGTCCAACTTCTGCAGGAGTATCAACACCAAATGTATCTTGTAATAATTTTTTAGCCGCTTCTTCGTCACCTGAGAATGTGAACACAACGTGCCAGCTGACCATTGTAAATTTCATATTGCCTGATTTGAAGCTGGCCATAAAAGGTCTACGTGCATAGTTATGGTTGTAATCTTTATCCATAAATTTTGCACCAAGATTGATAATACATGCGTATGGAGTTCCTGCATTTTCATCTTTAAATTCATTGCAATGAGGATTTACGGCTGGAGTGACAGTGCTTGCTCGGAAAAAAAATCCCACCATCTCTTCAACTGAACCCTGAAGAGCAGAGTCTCCACGAGGAGATAAAATTAAAGACCAACTTGGGTCATATTTTTTTAAGGCCATTAAAACTTTGAAATATCCCGGACTTCTATAAAGATTGTAAGCTGACAGTGTATCAGCTGCTAATTTTGCTATTTTGGCATCGAGGTCTTTTATTTTTGCAGCATCTTTTGTTTTTGTTTTAAGATCTTTTAAATCGCTCATCATCTTAGGACTGCCGCGAAGTAGAGCAAGGACTGCTTGATTATTAACTTCATCGTGTCCAACGGTTCCTAGAAGCTCAAGAGTTGAAACAGCATCATATTGATTGATGATTTTTGCGACGAGATTATAATCTTTAAAAAGTGCTTTCGAAGTTCCAGGATGCAAAAGATTGTATCCAGCGATTCTTAATGGTCCGTTATTTTTTGCAGGAATTGAAGTTGGTCCAAAATATTGGTAGTTACTATTGCATGTAACAGGAAATTGTTTTCTAACAAGAAGAGCATTGATGACCTGACAAGCTTGATTGTATTCAACAATTTTCGCTTGATCATCTTCAGGCGTTTTTGTTTGCGTGCTCACACCAGAAGTAGTGTCCGCGTGAACTGCAAAAGAGATGAATAAGAAAAGGCTTAAAAATATATTCAAAACAAATCCCCTAGAGATTAGCTCGACTAATAAGGTTCATTAGTTTAATCACTAAAAATACCAATGAGCAACTCGCTCCCGCGTTCTAAATAAACGCTAAATCATTGAATATCCGATTTCTGGGCCAAAAAAAAGGAGGATAGTAAAAATGACACATCTAAAGAAAATTATTGAAACACCGAAATAGACCTTGAGTTGCCTTAAATTTCTAATGAAAGCGAGGAATTATCTATGTTTAAGTATTTTGTTGTTATCTCTCTTGTAATGAACTTGTCATCAAACGCATTTGCTTCTGGCACCACAAAGTTGGTCGACTTCATGCTCTCAGGCAGTGGTGTCGTGGAAATTTTGGGGAAATACGGAATCAAAGGTAACGACGCCAAAATGGTTGAGAGCTATATGGGCTCTGCTCTTGCGGCCCTTGGATCGAAAAAAGTTCTAACAAAACAAGAATTGATGGACGTGCTTTCAAAACTTCCAGTAACTGGCCCTGATGCTTCAGTTCGAAAAAAGTTACAAGTTTTATTAGATAAATCAGAAAGTGAAATTTCTAAAGATGATGTCGTAAAGGCCATCAATAATATGATTTACCTTGCTAATAGACATGGAAAATCAGTAATCATTACATGTGCAGAATGTGTGAACGAAAGTTTAGCTAAAAATGGTTTTAAATTTACGGTAGAAAATATTAAGAACTCTAGTTCGTTAAAAGTTTTGAACGAAGTTCTTCCAAAAAATCCGGCTGAGTTAAACACATTTATTTCTTCTCGCATGAGAAGATTAGGAATGGGAGATTATTCAAAGGTAACTCCTGATGTAGTAAACCCTGCTGAAGAAAAATCACTTGCTCTCTTTTTAGGTCTTGCTGAAAGCGGTTCACCTGACCAAAAAGCTTTGATTGCTTCTGTTAAAAAACTTTCAACAAAAAACGGTAAGACAAATATTATCGATCCAAAAAATCCACAAAAATTTTGGAAAGTCGTGGCTGACGATATGTCTCCACAAGACATGAGTGGTTGGACAAAAACATTGAATGAAGTTTCTGCTCGCGCTGAAAAAGATAATGTGGGAACAGAAGAGGCGTTTTATAGAACTCTTAAAGAGAAGGCTCAAGGGAATGACTACCTAATGAAGCAGTATGAGACGTTGAAAGCTAAGAGATGTTTTTTTAAATAGAAAATTGAATCAGTTAAGTGATATGGGAAGGCCTTCGCAAGAAGGTCTTTTTTATTAATTAGACCCCGTCTCCAATTCATCTAAAATATTCTTTTTCTCTTCAATCTTTTTTTCCACCTGTATAAGCTCCAATGCCTTTTCTCTGCTAGAAAAATTGGTTCTAAGAAACTCAGCATAATCTGTATCTCTTCTTATCTCCATTACGAGGGTTGGAATGATCGCTAACTTTTCTTCAGGAGTAAGATTTTTGAAAATATCCGTTCCCTTCCCTTTGCTAATCGTATAATCATCTTCGGTTAATGTTGAATCTGTTGAACTTGGGGCCCGCGCTATTGGCGTTGAATCAATATGAAGAGCTCGCCCATCAAATGGCAATGAAGTATTCTTTATCGAACTCACATGGTTAATCTTTTTTATTTCACCTGGAGCAAAATAAAAATAACATCCAAGGGCAGCAAATAAGATGATCATGCAATATTTCATTTTACATAATCTCTAATACGGCTGGATCTCTATTAATAACTAAAATTCTCATTGCATTCAAGTAGCGTTGGAAAGAATCAACATCATTATAATTTGCTAACTCTTGAACTGCCTTATGAGCAAGTTCTGCTACCTCTTTCATTCCCATCAACTCATCAGCTGGAACGGCTTCCCAAACGGCTTCTGAGATAGCTCGCTCTTTAAGATTTGCTGGACTTGTGGCCATTGCTTTGAACGCTTTGTACTCCATCTTTTGTCCACCCTCTGAGTATTTAACAAAAAGCTTTTGAGTGAATTTTTCTTCAAGAGCATGGTAATCCTTCATGATTTTTGAAGCTTCTTGTTCACCTTTTTTACTTGCCATTTCTGCAATGGAGTATTGGAATTGTTTGAAAGCTCCAAGAGTTGTTTCTGCTTGCACGAAACGTTTTAAATTTAACGTTGCTCTTGCTTCTGCTTTATAAGATTCAAATACTAGTCTTGCTCTAGCGGTAAAAACTTTTTTTAGTGTTTGACCTTCTGACATCATACTAAGTATGGGGATTTTTCTTCCTTTTAAGAAGTTGAATTCAGGCATCCCTTGGACTTGAACCATATAAGGGATTTCTCGTTTTTTCATTGGAATATCAATAAAAATATCTGTGAGGTCTTCGATATTTTTATGGATATAGGCTTCGAGTGCTCCAGGTTTTGAACTTACAGAAGCGAGTTCTTTTTCTATACGTAAAATCTTACTAGCGTTTTTAGCTAAAGATTCATTTCTCATGCGTAAGAACCAATCTTTGACTCCGCTAAAAATCGGAATTCGTCTGCCGATTCTGTCTTTAGCATTTATTTCGGCGGTGATCTTCACTGCCTTATTCAAGCGTTCACCAGAATAACTTTTAATCAATCGAAGCATATCTTGAGCATTGTCGGCGAAATAGCGAGAAACCACTTGTGCTGTTTGACGATCAATTTGATCTTTTGATTCTTTAACAACAACTTTTCCGATTTCGCCCCTAATCGTTTTGGCAGCTGCAAGTTTTGCGCGCTTAATAGGGTCGAGAACTTTTCCGATTTTTGAAAGCATTGTCTCTAAATCAATTTCACCAGTCGTGTATAACTTTCTAATCATATCGATTTTAAGTTTTGCTGCATCGAGAGCCTTTTTATCTAAACCTAAATTTTTAGAAACTGAATCGACTCCTAAAAGATAACGTGCAGCTCGCACTTCTTCTTCATGAACGGCAGTTTTCGCTGCTGATCTAAAGGCAACTTTACCAGTTTGCTGCATAATTGATCTAGCTGAAACTGCAACTAATTTAGGTCCAAGAGATATTGATCTTGTGGCCACACCAATAAGAGGAAAAATACTAATGGCTTCAAATGCAGTCCAAGCATAACTTCTGTGAACTTCATCAGAGCTTCCAAGATTAGCAAATCCTAACTCCTCCATGACTTTTATTTTTTTCTCAGAGACATCGGCATCTAATTTTCGCTCTAACTCGTTAGCTGTAAGTTTGACTTGAATTCCAAGTGAGGCCATCCCGGCAACGGCCATCGCTCCACCAAGCGGAGCACAAATTCCTCCGGAAGCAACTGTACAAGCACCACCGACAATAATCGCGGCCATGCCGGCCACACCAGAACCAATCCCCCACCACATATCTCTAAATTCGCCTGGGGACATTTCATTGATTTTTTTCAACACATTTTCTGGAACTGTTGGTAGTCCTGCTAATTGATTGAGTTCGTTTTGTGCTTTCGAAGTCGAATAGAAAATGTTTTTAAATTCATTTTGATCATTGATATCCATTCCACAAAAGGTATCTAGATGGGAAAGTATTTGCAGCTTTCTGGCGAGCGCAGCTTGTCTTAAAATATCTTTAAAAATTGGTTTTTTAAATGAATCATCGACAGCTAAAAAGTTAAGTTTTAAATTAAAAGTATTATCGATGCCATTTATTTTTGAGAACTCTTCAAATAATTTCTTCTGTCTTTCAACGTCGCCTTTAACACTATAGAGTTTTACAAAAAATTCTCCAATGCTTGCTTCACTTGACTTCCCTGCTTTGGCGATTTCAGCTCTCGTACGATCACTAATATTGGGATAGGCAATCTGTGCGCTCCCCGCATCTAAGATGGTTTTGTAAGAGAGATCTTCAGCTATTTTGTAAAAATCTTTATTTCCACTCGTGACACTAAAAAGCTGTGCATTCTTATGATCAATATCTTCAATGATATTTCTCCAGATAAAATTTTTCTCAGTCGTATTTAGAATTTTATCTGCATGGTCGTAAGTTAAAGGATAATTAAGACCTAGGATCTGGCCCGCTTCCATGATTTTGTTATACTGCAGATCCACATTGTTTTTATCACAAAGGGCTTTTTCATTTGTACTGTACCACAATCCTGCGATTTGGTAGACCGGAGGAATACCTTCTTTTTGGTACTCTAATTGATCAAGAGCGACCATATAACTGAATTTTACTCTCGCCCATGGATTTCCTGCAGACATCTGATCAAGTAAAAAATTTAATTCAAATGGTTTTGTTTCTGGCAGTAGTTCTGTGTAATTTCTTAGAGTCGTCCAAATAGCTCCCAGTAATGGATAAATTTTTTGGAACTGCCCTTCTTCTAGTCGTCTAGTAGGAATGTATTTTTCACCTGATCTAAATTCACTTAGAAAGTTTGAAAGATTCTGAACTCTGTTTCCTGAGCAAATAGCCTTCAACTCTTTGCTTGGTAGAGACGCCATTTTCTCACATGATCCCACTGTAATGCGGTGGAGTTCTGAATCTAGCGGCAGATTTCTGTATTGGTAAAAAGTGTCTGCTAAAAGTTTTAAACTCCAATCACGCCAGACAGGAGAAGAATACATTGTAGGAAATTCGATCATGACCTTTTTCCCTAAGAATTTTTTCTTCATTCTCTCAGTGATGAGCTGGCTATAATCATTGAACCCATTCTTTTTCATGAGTTCCAAAAGATAGGGAGAAAGGTTTTGCTTCCCTGGATAAATTTGTTGGGTGTTTCCATCCGGCAATTTAATTTCTGCAATTTCATCAGATGGAAAAGATCCTAAGATATTTTGAAAAGTATCGGCTCCGGCATAAGTAATATTATGTTTTGAAACTGTAGCCCTATTTCGCTTTGCAACGGTATCTCTAAAAACAGCAAGTGCTTCAGAAGATTTGAATGCCATAATCGTCTGAAAGTGAGCGACGTCATCAAATTGAGGTCTCGACATTCCACCGGCCATACTTTGATTTTTAAAATTCATCTTAGCACTTTTGTAATTTTCAAAAGGCACAAGTCCGCTATAACCTTCTTTCATCGGATCTTTATTAACGTTATCAATATAATAATCTAGATAAGCAGTATCATCTTGCTTATAAGTTAATCCATGTCCCGCTAAAATATTTTCTAAAAACTGATCTCCCACTCCGTCTTCAAATTTAAACTTAAATTCGGCAGGTAAGTTTCCATTGAATTGATTTTGACATGAGTTCGGAATATGAATCGCACCTTTAGTTTCTAAAATTGTGTCGTAGAGATAAACTTGCGAAAGCATCATATGCAGCGTCATCCACTTCATTGCTAGAACATAGTTTTTTGAAGTAGGAGCTTTTAGCAATGTCACAACATCATGACGAATAATTTCAGTGGGAGAAAAACTCAATTGAAAACTTCTTGCTCCAACACTTGTAATTTCCAAGTAAAAAGGACTTGTCGCGGGATTTGGTCCTTGAGTAAGAAGACCTAATTGTTCTGTTGATAAACCTTGAGTAAAAGATTCTGGAACTTTTGGCTGCAAACTTTTATAGTAATTACTTCCATCGTTTTCTTGGGATAAGTATGATCTTTTTATAATGACTAGATCGCGAATCGGTAAAAGAACATTTTCCACATAAGTCGCAATTAAATCAATGCGGTCGTCGATAGAATAACTTTCATCAGTAGTAATTGTATTAACTGTTCTTAGATGACTTTGTGCTTCTTGAACCATGTTCAAAAATTCAGGATCAACTTTATTTTGAAAATACGTAAGCGGCTTTTTACCTTTTTCTTCTTCAATTGTTTTTTGAACAATGCGATCAAAGAGACCTTGAACTTTTACTTTGGGACAATTTTTTTGAACAAACTCTTCTTTGTCTATAGTGAAATTATTCTGTGAACACGTGTCTTTTTTTAGTGAAGACATGAGCCTTTTGAAGTCTTCATCTAACTGCTCTTTTGAACAATTGGAATCGCGCTCACTCCCTAAAGCTTTTGATTTAAAGGTCGTCATTTTCACTTTATATTCATTAAAGTTAGCAACTGATGAAGGACCTCTATTAAAAGCTGGCATCCTAAAACTGCAAGATTCTAATATAAAACAGAGAATTATTAAATACTTCATGGCCATTGCGAAAGCTCCTGCGCTCGTAAGATAGAGATATCTAAAATACTGTATCGGCAAACTCGGGTAATTCTTTAGTGACTAAAATTTAGACACTAAAGTAAATTGAAAATTTAACCGACAAGATTGGTATGAAATGTTTTACCCTGTCATTAATTTGTTTCATGCTTGCCTCTTGTTCGACAAATTTGTTGAAACATAGGAATGAGTACGAGCGAGCTCCAGCGGAAGTTCAAGCAACAACTTGTACCGATTTGGTCAAAAGCATTTTCATGAGTGAAAGCTATGAAAGAGACCTTACCAAAGTAATGATTGATAAAAAGCTTATTACTTTAAAAGAAAAATTTATGCAGGTTCAATATCCACGCCTTGAGTGGATTAACAAGGTGAAAAAATCATTCAACCAATCCTTGCGTAATTGGAATAATAACCGCTATCCAGCTTTCTACAACTTTAATGATGAAGAAATCATCCCAACAGCAAAACGATATGCTGAAAACCTAGAGAAAATTCTCACTAACCAAATTCCTATCGATGATGATGAAACAACTAAAGCTTATCTGGACGTTAGCGACTGGATGAAAGCGTTTGCTAATTACAAAACGGAACTCGATCAACTCATTGAACAGAGAATTTCTCTGCAATATAATGTAAGCTTATTAAATAAATTAAAATTAGATTCTGGTGAAAGTCGCGATATTCAAATTACCGTTAAGCGAGCGGGTGTTTTAGAAAATCAGATCATTACTCTTCGAAAAGAGGATAAAAACCTCGATTTTACTATCAATAAATTAAAACATGAAATGAAAGATCTAGACGGTGGATTGATTAAAAATGGAAAAATAAAAGACCGAATCGTTCGTCAGGCCATGCTTTTGGATATGCTAACTATTGTTCAGCGAGAACTTGAATTCGTTTCTAAAAATGCCAAAGAAGTTACCCCTGAGTTTTTAAGTGAGTTAGAAAAACTGACTATTCTTATTAAAACTAGTGAATATGCTCCTTCAACCTTTGGAGTTTATAAGATCGAGAATAAAATATTTATTCGCGAACTTATCGCTGCTTCAAAACTAGATATCGCCTACAGTAAAATTAAAGAGCCACTTTTAAAAATCAAAACCATTGCGATGGATTTCTTTAAAAATAAATCCGCTGGAACTGACGAAGAAAAAATTGGTATCTTTAAAAAGATGTATTTAAAAATTACGAGCATCACTCCTAAACAAGCAACTATCGGTGGAAGCTCACTTGTCGTTGCCGGAATCGGATTAGAGCGCTACTTTTGGTTTAAAGACACAGGTTTAGAAGCAATAAATTCAGGATCACAATATCCAGAAGTGATCACCTCGCAAGAGCCAGAAGTTATAAACTCACAAGCTCCAGAAAAAATGGGCCCAGAAGACCAGGCCCACAGACAACAATTAGATAAAACAAAACAAATCGAAACAGATAAAAGTGCAGGACATAGTTCAGTCGTTGAAATTCAAATCGACGAACTCACAAAATAATCACTGTCCTCTTAAATCTTTTCTTAAAATCTTCCCAACATTTGTTTTTGGAAGTTCAGTTCTAAATTCCACATGGCGAGGAATTTTATAATTCGTTAAATTCTCTCTACAGAATGCAATAATTTCTTCAACAGTTAATGTTGGATCTTTTTTAACGATAAAAAGTTTAATCGCTTCAGTTGTTTTATCATCTGGCACACCAATAGCTGCCACTTCAAAAACTTTTGGATTTTGTGAAACTACATCCTCAATTTCGTTAGGATAAACATTAAAACCAGAAACTAAAATCATATCTTTTTTGCGATCGACGATTTTAACAAAACCTTCGTTATCCATTATTCCAACATCACCCGTTTTAATATATCCGTCAGCCGTCATGACTTTTGCCGTCTCATCATCTCGCTTCCAATACCCTTTCATAACTTGTGGACCTTTAATGCAAATCTCACCAATCTCTCCAATGGCGAGAGTCTTTTCTAGATCATCTTTAATCACAACTTCAGTTGATGAAATAGGAAGTCCAATAAAGCCATTATACTCTTTTATGTTCAAAGGATTCACACAAGCAGCTGGTGAAGTTTCTGTTAATCCATAAGCTTCAATGAGAGTTTTTCCAGTTACTTTTTTCCATTTATCGGCTACGGCTTTTTGCACAGCCATTCCTCCACCCAAGCAAATGCGCGCAGATGAAAAATCTACCGACGCAAAATCTGGATGATTGAGAAGACCATTAAAAAGAGTGTTCACTCCTGTGATCACCGTGAATTTCCAATTTTTTAATTCTTTGATGAAGCCTGCCATATCGCGAGGATTTGTAATCAATACATTTTCACCGCCGACAGTGGCAAAAATGCATGAAACAGTAAGAGAGAAAATATGATAAAGCGGAAGCGGAGTAATGACTACTTCTTCCCCACTAACAATTTGAGGAGCTAGCCATGCTCTTGCCTGACAAATATTGGCAATAATATTTTTATGTAAAAGGATCGCGCCTTTTGCTACGCCAGTTGTTCCACCTGTATACTGCAAAAACGCGATGTCTTCTTTTGTGATCCCGGGCTTTGAAAATTTCTTTTCATCTCCAGTATTCATAGCGCTCACAAAACCAACAGCGTTCGGAATGGACCAAGCAGGAACCATTTTTTTAATTCTTTTAATAACGAAATTAACGATTAACGATTTTGGAAAACTTAACATGTCGCCAATCGAGGTAACCAAAACAAATTTGACATCAGTGTGAGCGAGAACATGCTCCAAGGTGTGGGCTGCATTTTCAAAAATAACGATGGCCAATGCTCCAGAGTCTTTTAACTGATGTTCTAATTCGCGAGGAGTATAAAGAGGATTGACGTTTACGACGACCATTCCGGCGCGCAAGACCCCAAACAAGGCAATTGGATATTGAAGGATATTTGGCATCATCAAGGCCACTCGGTCGCCTTTTTTAAGCCCTAAATCATTTTGTAAATAACTCGCAAATTTTTGAGACTGGCGGTCCACCTCTCTATAGGTCAGACTTTTTCCCATACAATGGAAGGCTGGTTTATCGGGAAAATTTTTAAAACTTTCCTCTAAAAGTTCAGGGATGGAATTGTACTTTTCCATCTGATCTTCAATAGTTGCAGGGACTCCGGACTGATAGTTTTTTAACCAAATCTTTTCCATAATTAACCTCAAAAAATGTATAGATTTAGTGTAATAGAGCTGTCGTATCAACGCAAAGGGTTGTCACAAAATTTATGTTATTTTATATTTTGAACTAGCACTGACCTGTGTTATATCTTTAGCCTAATAGTTACTTGGTCCTAAGCGTTTACCCACTTTTGACCTTTTTTTGGAGTTTTTTTATGGCTGCTAAGTTGTACGTTGGAAATCTTCCTTACTCTGCTACTGAAGATGGACTTAAGACACATTTCTCTTCTGCTGGATCAGTTGCATCAGTAAAAATCATCATCGACCGTGAAACAGGAAGAAGCAAGGGCTTCGGATTTGTTGAAATGGAATCAGATGACGGAGCTCAATCAGCTGTTTCTCAATTGGATGGTCAAGAGTACGAAGGACGTTCTCTAAGAGTATCTGAAGCTAAACCACAACCAGAGAGAGAATCTCGCGGCGGTGGCGGTGGATTCGGTGGTGGAAGATCTGGTGGCGGATTCGGCGGCGGCGGTGGAAACCGTGGCGGTGGAGACCGTGGAGATCGTGGTTCACGCGGCGGCGGCGGCGGTAGATACTAGTCTCTAATTAAATTTAGACTTGCTACACGATTTATATAAAAGACGGCCCATTAATTTGGGCCGTTTTTATTTTACAGAACCTACTCACTAAATAGACAATAATTTCTTATGACAAAACCCCTTATTCCCAACATAGACTATTATCTCAATACCGATGGAAACGTTGTCTTCACTGAAGCCTATCATTTAAAGCGCGGTTACTGCTGTCAGAGCGATTGCCTTCATTGTCCTTACGGATTTAAAGATAAGGTAGATCCAAGCATTCCGCCGGAGTTTAGAGATGTTTGGGAAAGTGATACATATGAGATTGATGATGAAGATCAAGATGAATAGTATTGAAGACAGTATGAAAACTTTAGCACTGTTATTTTCACTAATTCCTTTTACACTGCACGCAAACTTGGATGGCGTCTATAAAAATACATATCAAAAAAATGGATACTTTTGTGAATTCAATGCTGACATAAAACAAGCTGCTAATTCAATTACTCTAATGAAATGGATCACAGATTGTAACTCTGATGCTGGAGCTTACAGCATTAATATGAATGGCCCAGTTAAGTTCACTCTTTTAAAAAATAAAAAAGTTGAAGTTGAAATGGAAGAAGATGTCTCTGTGTACGACGCAACAACTGCAGAGTTAAATGAAAATAAATTTAAACTTAACTACAACTTCGAAGCCTATCTTGAAGGTGAAGTTTTAAAATATGAAATTCTTTTTGACTTCTCTTTGTTCAAAAATGTGTTGAACTACAATATTCAATACAAACAAAATGATCAGGTCATCTTTAACGATGAAGCCTCAGGAAATAAAATTAACTAAAATTTTCTTATCATTTTTTTCTTTTTTCATAATTTGATAATGTCTCGTAGGCTTGCAAAACTCTTCATTTTTGTTTTTACAACTTTAATAAAATCAGAAAACAACGGTGACTTTTCAATGGCCTTAATGATTTCTTCATTCTTACCTTCGTACCGTGGAATTAAATACGATTTACCGTTGGTGTTATGTCTTATCACTGCAACATTTACGAGTTCTTCATTTATTCCATTTTTATCTTTAATTTTTATCGAGATAACAAAAGACTCATCAATATCCACTCCTCTTTTTTGAAGTTCTACTTCACTTAGCGTCTTTAAACTCTCTGGAGTAACGATTAAACCACCACTACCACTTGAAATTGAAGCTGGCGCACGATCCAATTTTGCCATATCACTTTTTAATGTATCTGCTTCTTTTTTTAGCGACTTTACTTCGGCAACTTCTTTTGGCTTCGAAGAATCTTTAAATTCATTTTGTTTTCTTTCAAGATCTGCAAACCTTCTCTCCATTTCAGCTCTCTGACTTGCCAGCTCTTGTTGTGTTCGAGCAAGCTCACCGCTGACAGCACTTATTTTACTTCGATTAGCATTTACCTCTTTTGAGACTTCACTCTTATAATTTTCGAATTCTTGTTTTGTGAATTCAGAATTTTGAGTAGAAGGAGAGCTCTGTGCTCCTGGTGTAGCTGAATCGTTTTGAGAAGTCTTTGTTGTTTTATCTTTTTTAGTTGTCTCGGGCAGATCATCTGTCCAATAATCGTTTTTAGAATTCCTACGAACTCCTTCAATTCTCTGAGAGGTTGAGCCTGATGGAAGTATTCTATTAACTATTGAAGTAGGTGTTACTGTTGAAGTATATTCGTTTGGAGTCCTTGGAATACTCGGTGCTGTTTCAAATACAGATTCAGCTTTGTCATTTTTAGCGTATTCAGTGCGCTCTGGATTCGGAGCTTTGTAAGGAGGTATTTCAGAATTTAATTTTCTTTCTTTAAAATCTTCCATTTTTTCGGCAATCATTATTGGTGTTACAGGTTTTCCAAGTGCGATTAAGCTTCCTTCGATTCCAAGAAAGTTTTCGGCGAAATCAGGGAGAGAGCTTTTTGCTTTTTGGATATCTTCTTGAGATTGTGATGAAGAATTCATTACGTCTGCGATATTTCCGATTGAAAATCTTAATTTTTCATTACCTTCCATATAATCGATAGCTTTAAGGGCATCGCTATCGCATTTTTTACCGAGTGGGGAAAGATCACATTGCATGATCTTTTTTAAGTCAGATGATAAAAGTGGGCCACCAGATTTGCACGACGAAGAGCCTTTTGAATCTTCAGATGAACAAGAATAATTTGCACAAAACAATTTTTTCTTTTCAATGTTGTTATCTACACTGACTTCTGGTCTAGTATTCTTAGTAAAGCCATCATACCAGTCATCTAGCTTTTGCTCACTATTAATAGTCCCATGGGCATCATTAGGAATTTTAGATTTTGCGAGTGCGATACATTGGAAGCCGTAAGCTCTTAACGCTACATCATCACTATCGAAATCAATCAATTGATCATCCATAGGCTTGACTTCAAGACCGTTAAATATCATTTTCGAGTTATCTTTTTTGATACTTCCAAGCTCATCTAAATCAGAGCATAAAAATTTATTAATGTTTTTTGTAACTTTAGAACACTCATTTGCCATTGTTGGTGCAAAAAATTCTTTTTGATTTTTTTTATCTTTGAAAAAATTGGCTATATATATCTTTGCAGAAGATTTATTTTTATTTAAATTAAATCCTGATATATATTTTATAAAATCATCGATTTTTTCAGCGTCGCGTATAAACTTTAGCTGGCCGTAATTATCAAACAATTCTTTTAAGACTAATGGATCTTTGTTTGTTTGTAATGTCTTAACAATTTGTTCAGCTGAAATCTCATCTAACTGACTAGTAAGACTGAATCCTGATGCCTCGCCATCAAGTGGACATTGCAGGTTACTATTGTTTTTAGTAAATCCTGCAACTCCTAAATTACTTGTATATTTATCTGCTAAAATTCCAAATAAACCATCACCGTATTTCGATTTTTTATTCGTGGGATTTAAATTTTTCTTTAAAAAATTCAGCTTCATATCATAGAGTGATCCCTTGCTAGTTCCTCCACATTTTTCAATTTCTTTCATTTGAGAAAGAGAACATTCTCTTTTAACATTTCCCGCCGTGTCGGCTTCTTTCATGAGTAAATCATCACCGTTAGAATTAAAGAAGTTCGTTAAAAATGCTGTCTCTTCTAAATTTTGGTTTATCTGCAGAGCTAGTTTTGAAGCTAGTTTTTCTAAAACATATTTTTCTTGGTCTTTTTTTACTTTTTCAAGTTCCGCCAATCCTTTGTTATATCCACAAGAAGTTAATTCTTTATTTAACATTTCTATCGGACCACTAAGAGTGCTGACAGTGCTTAAACATCCCTTAACTCCATCGTTTGCAAAAACATTTGGAATTACAAATAAAACAAGAATATAAGGATAGATTTTTTTCATTTCAAATTCTCTTGAAATTCTAGTTAAGGACATTTTTTCTCAGCATAAACTGAATAAGCAGCACCATGAGAACATGCCATTGAAATAATTTGTGCAACAGAATTCTTTGAACCTTCTATTGTATATTTACCTTTAACTCTCATCGATTCTAAATAATCTAACAAAGTTTCGCCTTCAGTATTTTTCGCATTAACCATCTCTGCAAACTTTGAAGGATCTTTTCTTTTTTTATTATAATAAAGCCACATGATATCCAAAAACTTTACACGCTTACTTGGATCATCACCAATCAAGTGAGCGAGAGGACTTTTTACTACATTTGAATAGCCTTCTGGCTGACAAGCAGGGGTTTTGAAATAATCATCGAGTGGGTATGGTGTGGCTTGCATGTCTTCCAACATAGTCGTTATAATCTGCCATTCTATATTGCTGAATTGTAAACAAAACCTAATTTGATAATCACTCTCTGGAACTTTATCCGTCACTACTGCCGGCGACCTCGACACCCCAGATTTCTCAATCAATACCAACGGCGACTTACTTGCTAATTCCAAAGGTGCAGCGACGTCATGATTTAATTCAATTGCAGTTTTTTTGTCTGGCTGAACATCATTGCCAACAGAAGACTTTGTGCATGAAACACAATCGGTATTTTTATTTCCAGCAAACGCAGCAACGTTAATTAGCGCGCCCACCAGAAATACTATAATTTTAGTATTCATTGATCTTTTCCATCAGGTCCGTTTACAAATCTTACTAATCTGATCGGTTGCTAAGGAAATTCCCTTTAATTCACCATAGACATTACAGTGAATTCAGGTGGTTAAGATTTGAAAAAGGTTCCTGGAACCTTTTTAGACTTCGAGCTTTAGTTGTTCGAGATAATTTTTAATAAAACTAAAGCGTTGATGGGCACAATTTTTTGCAGATCTTGTGTTCATCATACCTGCCACTTTTTTTAATTTAATTTCGATATGATCAATCGCATTTTCACCATCATCTAACTCTCGATTGAGAGCAAATGGATCAGCACTATTGTAAAATGGTCTACTGAGCTGAGTTGAAATAGAAAATAGTCTCGCCAGACCAATGGCCCCGAGTCCGTCTAGGCGATCAGCGTCTTGAACAATTTTTGCTTCCAAAGTCTCAGGTGTGACTCCTCCACTAAAACTATGAGCTAGAATGGCGTGAGCAATTTCTGGAAAATATTTTTGGGGATAATCAACACTCGAAAGAAATTCAAGTGCAGCAACTGCTGCCATTTTGGAAGCAGACTTTCGTTCAGGATGATTTTTGGGAAGATTAACGATGTCATGCAACCATGCTGCGGGAATGACAACTTCAAGCTTCGCGTTTTCATCAATGGCCAAAGCTTTGGCGGTCTTTACTACTCTTTTTACATGAGCTAAATCGTGAGCGGGATCAAGAACCCCAAGCACTTCAGATATTTTTTTTGCAAAAATTTCTTCGAAGTGCTCCAAATTTTTTAGAGCTCGACGTCGTAGAAAGTTACAAGACCAGTTGAGAGTGAGTGGTAAGCTGGAATAATTTTTATTTCCCCTGAACTCACTTTTTGACTAAGAATTGGACCTACCGTGCGAAGTTGTTGCGATACTTTGCGAGCGTTAGCAACGATAGAATTATAAAGGTGATCACCAGGAAGTTTTCTGCACTCCTCGATTATTGGCATAATTTGCCAAGAGATACCTTTTACATTGGGAAATTGATCAGGGTTCATACAAGCGCGGAAGGCTCCGCAATTTTCATGCCCCATAACAATGATTAATGGCACGCCTAAAACTTCCACCGCAAATTCTAAACTTCCAATAACTGCATCTGATAAAACAGTTCCAGCGATTCTACATGTAAAAAGATCGCCAATGCCAACGTCAAAAACTAGCTCTGGAACAACTCGTGAATCAGCACAACTTAAAATTCCGCAGAATGGATATTGTTTTAGGTATTGAGAAAATAGTGTTTCACGACCGCGCTCAGGGTGAGTCGTGCTCCCGGTAGCGAAATCGTTATTACCTTTTTTTAGGAGTTCGAGTGCTTCTTGCCACGTGCTCGCTCGGCTTTTTCCTTCTGCTGTGAACTTTGTTTCCACCATAAGAGGATTCCTTGATAAATTTTTCTTTCTGCAAGCGAGTCAGCTTTTTAATGGCCGCTTCTTTTTTACTTGCTTCACTTCTATTTTTACAAGGCTCAACATACACAATTTTTTGTGGTTTATCACTTCGAAAAAATTTGGCACCGCGAGGTTTTTCTCCACTATGCTCCTGAAATCGACGCTCTACATCGGTAGTTATACCCGTATATAGGCGATCTTTCTCAGTGCAGATCATGTAAACAAACCATTCACTCATTAAACGCGCAGACCAATGTAAGAAAATGTACTGATATCAAAAAGTCCTCTATCAGTAAGTTTTAATTTAGGGATAACCGGCAGAGCTAAAAAAGCCATTTGGATAAAGGGCTCCTCAAGGGTAATTCCCAACTTATGATAAGCCGTTTTTAGCACTTTTATTTCTTCATAAATTTCATTTCCAGTTTTTAAACTTAAAAGACCCGCAAGCGGTAACTCCAACATTGCTGTGACCTTATCACCATCAACGACACATAACCCTCCACCGGATTTAATAAGTGCATTAGCTGCAACAACAATTTCAGCAATTGTTTTCCCAACAATCATTAAATTGTGTGAATCATGAGCAACACTGGCCGCTACAGCACCTTTTTTAAGTCCCATTCCTTTAACTAAGCCCAGAGCAGGAGTTAAATTATTTCCATAGCGCTCGATATTGACCATAAAAAGAATATCATCTTGATCAAATTTATTTCCATCAAAACTAGCTGTTATATGATTCGTAATAATTTCGTCTTTTACGATTTCGATGACATTATAGCTACCGGTACTCAAGTTATATTGAAAATCTGCTTCAGTTAAAAGATTTCTCTTAATTGTATTTTCTAAAGGAGGATTTGATTTTGTCATCTTATCATTAATCGATTGATCAAGACCTAAGTCTAAAATATTTTTTCCACCAATAAAAACACTGTCAATCTCAACCGCTTCTAAATTTTTCATCAAAATGAGATCAGCTTGTTTCCCTGGTGCTATGTGGCCTAGTTTTTTTAAACCAAAATGTTTAGCCGCTGAATAAGAAGACAAGCGATAAGCAACATGCACGGGAATCTTTAATTCATTAATCATTTTTTTGATCATATAATTTATATGACCTTCTTTTAAAATCTCATAAGGATTGCGGTCATCAGTACAAAGAAAACACTGTGGAGAATTAAACTCAGTCACTAGTGGAGCAAGGGTTTTTAAATTTTTTGCAACCGAGCCTTCGCGAATAATCAGCGCCATCCCTTTTTGCAATTTCTCTTTTCCTTCTTCTCTTGAAATTGTTTCGTGACAATTTTGAATTCCAGCGGCGATATATGCGTTCAGTGCTTTTCCTCGCAGCATTGGACAATGCCCATCGAGATTCATATCGGAGTAAGCTTCAATTTTATCTAAGACTAATTCATTCGCATTAATGACACCGGGAAAATTCATCATTTCAGCTAGGCCTAAAACATTCGGATGAGTTTTGTACTGAACCATTTCTGAGAGCTTAAATTCTCCTCCATTACTTTCAAATCCCGGCAAGGCCGGAACACAAGAGGACGTTTGCACGAATAAATTCTGGTGCATTAATTCCGAACAACGAAGAAACCAAGA
>CANFHC010000002.1 GCA_947446575.1 Bacteriovoracaceae bacterium
ACACTATCGTGGGGGTTCTAAAATCCATTATGATTGATACTCGTAAGACGGGACACCTTCTGGTTAATCCCCTAGAGTTTCTTTCGAAGATCAAACCTGATCCGCAGTTGGAAGTTTATTGGACGATGGCCGAGATTAATCAGTTCTTGCTAGCAAGTAATTTTCATTATCTTTACCCACTCTATTTACTTGCTCTAAATACGGGAATGAGAAAAGGAGAGCTGGCCGGGCTATGTTGGGACAGAATTGATTTTCATCTTAACCAAATAACTGTTTCACGAACGAGAGACAGATTTGAATTGAAGGAGACAACCAAAACCAGTTCGAAAAGAATTATCCCAATGAACATGGTTGTAAGGAATATGCTCTTTGAATTAAGGAAGAAACAATTGCATCCTAAATTTGTTTTTACTGAACCAGACGGCGAGCCTGTCGAAGTCCACCACATTTATAGAAGGTTTCATATGGCCCAAAAGAAAGCGGGATTTAATTACCTGATTCGCTTTCACGACCTTCGTCATACCTTTGCCAGCCAGTTCGTCATGCATGGGGGAAATATTTTTGACCTTCAAAAAATCTTAGGACATACTAAAATTGACATGACGATGAGGTATTCACATTACTCACCAGACCACCTTCAAAAAGCGATGAGTGTTGTCTCTTTTGGTGGAGAGTTAAATGTTTTTAACCACGATCTAACCACGGCACTTGAAATTGTGAGGTAAGTGGTTGATGTTAAAGGGGAAAGTGTAAAATGGTGCCCGAGACGAGACTTGAACTCGTACGACCGGTAAAGGTCGGCAGATTTTAAATCTGCTGTGTCTACCGATTCCACCACCCAGGCACATTTGGATGAACTAAAACAAGAATATCGGCGAACCGTAATTTTGAGTAATTTATGAGAATTTGTCAATTAATAAACCTATCTATCGCAATTTTTTTGATGAGCTGTGCAGCCCAAAAAGTTGAAGACAAGCACGATGAGCGCTTAATCAGAGCTCTTTGGCTTAAAATTCCGATTAAGTTTGCACTTCGTGATAAGGACGATAATTTTTTAACTCATCCTTTTTACGATATAGATCCGGCCTTTAAAAAAGATAAACGCACGATTAATTTTTTTGTAACGACTCCTGAAGAAAGTGCATTCAAATACAATATTGATTTATATTCAGGGCGATTATACAAAGACCTCGATTATTGTCCGGTAGATGATATTTGGGATTTTTATAAAGGCGAATTAGACAAACCCAATTTCACCCAGGGGATAATCCCACGCACTTATGATCAAAATTCAACGCCTCAAAAAATTATTGTTTTTGGTAGCAAAGAGATCATAGAAAAATTTAAATATCATCCGACAAATTATGATACGGCCAAAATTGTGGGCTCAGTTATTCTTGAAGCTTGTGAGAATTATCCATGTGACTTGAAATCTAAATGGAAGCCGTCGCAGATTCTTGTTGCCGTTAATTCCCGTGACCCAGGATATTCTAAAATTAATTTAATGCATGAATTGGAATCAAAGGTTGATTGGACATACGTTAAATCGATGTTGGTCAATCAAGAAGGAGTTCATCAGGTTGGGAAAAAATATTACCCAGCGTTTCGTATATCCAAAGAATTTAACCTAGATGAATCTATTAAATATTTTGAGGCCAATGCAGTTCTAGCTAACATGGTAGTTCTCGAAAAATGGCGGGCCGGCTGCTTTAAAATGTATGATGATCTTTGGGAAAAATCAGAAAAAATTCGTGCCGAAAAAGTGGGACAACAAGATAAATTTTTAAAACTTTTTAAAGAATTTTATACCTTAAGATCTGATGAATTCTATGCTTGTCAAAAGCTTGTTCGCCCAGCAAATATCAATGATAATTCCAGACGTTTGTGGTTTTTTACTTACCTTCAAGCCTTCACCAATTTAGCGAAAAATAATTTTTATTACAGCTGTTCAGAAAAGTCTTGGGCCTATAATCCCAAAGTTGATAGTGAGCGTTTTTTCAACGATCAAAACAAGGAATTGGAGCGGTGCCGTGCGCGTGATTTTGAGAAAACTTTTGATCAAGCAATCAACGGACTCTCGCTTTTAAAGAACCAAACAAACAAAGGTTTTAGGTTCGTAGAGTATGACACTCAACGCGGTGGTAGCCATCAAAAAATTTACGCATGGATTGCTGATGAGAGCAAGGCTCAGGTGTGTAAAAACAAAAAAGATGTAGTCACAGAAAATTCATTTGATTTCTTTCCGCAGGATGTTGTTTGGCAAAACTTCAACTCGAACGAAGATAAAATTGTAGAGTAAGTTATTGATTTACAAATCTCTTCCAACTCCATAAAATATTGGCTACGTACACGACATTTATAATATTTAGATAGGAGACGATATGTCGACTAATAAGAGACTCGTCAGTCCACTTGAAAGCAGAAGCGAAGAAGACTTTGCTCTAGATCGATTAATCGTCACCACAAAAGCAGACTCATTTTTAGAATGGGCAAAGCGCTGGGGACAATCCAACTCACTTTGGCCATTTCCCTTTGGTACAGCTTGCTGTGCGATTGAATACATGGCAGTTGTTGGTCCGAAATATGATGCTTCAAGATTTGGAGCAGAAGTTGTCCGCTTTTCTCCACGCCAATCAGATCTAATGATCATCGCTGGAACAATCACAGAAAAACAAGCACCAGTTCTTAAGAGAATTTATGATCAAATGGCAGATCCAAAATGGGTAATTGCGATGGGAGCCTGTGCAAGTTCTGGTGGATTCTACCGCGCTTACCATGTCGTTCAAGGTGTCTCTCGCGATATCCCTGTTGATATTTATATTCCAGGTTGTCCTCCAACGCCGGAAGCAGTTCTTCAAGGAATTATGCAAATTCAAGATCGTATTAAAAAAGGTGTTTCTGCTTATAACGATTCAACTGCAGCAATTGAAGCGAAAAAAGAAAAAGCAGAGCAATTAGCCAAAACAGCAAATTAATTTAAAAAAATAAAATAGGTTTTTACTCATGCAAGAACAAAGTCAATTCGCCAAAGATCTTGAAATCAGTTTTAAGGATAATCAGTATTCCTATAAATTTGAAAATCATGTGATCTTTGCTTGTACAAAAACTCTTCTCTCAGTCATGGCGAAGCTAAAAGATGAATTTGGTTTCAATATGCTCCTTGATGTTTGTGGAGTTGATAACAGCAAACGGCCAACTACTGAATGGAGTCACTTAAAGCGATTCGAATCAGTCTATCATTTACTTAATATGGAAAAAAATGAACGCCTTCGCGTGCGTGTTCCGGTTGATGTAGATGCTGGAGAAATGGTTCCATCTGTTATGCCATTTTGGAAAGGTGCCGATTGGTTTGAGCGTGAAGCTTGGGATATGATCGGAATAACTTATTTAGGCAGAAAAAAAGAACGCCTACTGACTCACCACGAGTTTGTTGGTCATCCTCTAAGAAAAGATTATAGAGCTGATCACAATCAACCATTGTCTGAATCTCTTGATATTCACTTCGATGCTGACCCATCGATTACTGCCGAAGATGCTATGAAGAGAGAGTGGATTAATATTGGACCTTCTCACCCGGCAACTCACGGAACACTTCGTATTATGGCCGAGATTGAGGGTGAGGTAATTAAAAGATCGAAACTAGAAATCGGATATCTGCATAGATGTTTTGAAAAAATGTGTGAAACGCATTTATACAATCAAGTTATCCCTTATACTGACAGACTTAACTACTGTTCATCTCCAATGAACAATATCGGCTGGTGTAAGGCCATTGAAGACATGATGGGAATTGAAATTCCTGATCGTGCTAAAGCGCTTCGTATGGTGCTCGCAGAACTATCGCGCGTAATCGATCACCTCGTGTGTATTGGAGCGGGAGCTGTTGACTTAGGTGCCTTAACGTCTTTTTGGTTTTGTTTTGAAGAGCGTGAAAGAGTCTACGAGTTATTTGAGAAACTTTGTGGAGCTCGTTTAACTGTATCTCTCACTCGTATCGGTGGTATGGCCCAAGAGCTTCCAGTGGGATGGGTTACAGATTGCCTTGAAGTCGTGAAAAAAATGGAGAAGGGCATTGCTGAAGTAGATCGCCTACTTACTAAAAATAAAATTTACGTCGATAGAACAAGAGTTTGTCCAATCACTGCTGAGCAAGCTGTTCAATGGGGATACACTGGACCTTGTCTTCGAGCGACGGGTGTAAATTACGATATCAGAAAAGCCAACCCATACTACTTCTATAAAGATGTAGATTTTGAAGTTCCAGTTGGTCTTAATGGCGATAATTACGACCGTTACCTCGTTCGTATGGAAGAGATGAGACAGTCACTTCGCATCGTTAACCAAGTATTACACAACCTTCCAAGTGGGCCTTATCAGTCTCTTGATAAGCGCGTTTGTATTCCACCGAAAAAAGAAGTTTATACAAATATTGAAGGACTCATGAACCACTTCATGCTGATCATGAAAGGTGTTCGTCCACCAGTTGGAGAAATCTATTCTTCAACTGAAGCCGCTAACGGAGAACTTGGTTTCTACGTTATCTCGGATGGCGGACCAAATCCTTATAGAGTAAAAGTGCGTCCACCATGCTTTGCCATTTACCAATCATTTAGTGAAGTCGTTCAAAATCATATGATTTCTGATGCCGTTGCTGAACTTGGAGCGATGAATATTATTGCGGGAGAATTAGACCGATGAATGAAACTTTTGAATTCAATGCCAGAAATATGGCGACATATAATGAATACCTCACTCGTTATGACGATGTTGAATCAGCACTTCTACCAGTTCTGCATTTAGCTCAAGAACAAAACGGATGGCTTCCTGAACATGTAATCAATTATATTTCAGGACTCATGAATATTCCTGCCATCAAAATCAAAGAAGTGATTTCTTTCTACGATATGTTTTACGATGTGCCTGTAGCAAGAAATGTGGTGCATGTTTGTACGAACATCACTTGTTCAATGTTTGGTGGACGAGAAATTTATCAAGGTCTGTTAAAACATTTTGATACAGGTTATTTAACTCCGACTCGCGACGGTCGCATTTCATTGCAGAAAATGGAATGTTTGGGAGCCTGTGAGATTGCTCCTTGTATGCGTGTTAATAATGATTTTGTTGGAAACCTTGATCTCACTAGTGCGATTCAAAAACTAGAGGAATTACCATAATGAAAGACGTAGCAAATTATAAAGACTATGCACTTCTAAGTTACCACCACATTCCAGGTGTCCATAATTTGGAGATCTTCGAGCGCGCTGGTGGATATGAAATGATGAAAGCTTGTTTTCTTAAAGATCCAGAAGCAATCAAAGAAGAAGTAAAAAATTCTGGTCTGCGCGGTCGCGGTGGAGCGGGATTTCCTACTGGAGTAAAGTGGGGATTCTTTTCTAAAGATCGTAATGCAAAAAAATATCTTCTTTGTAATGCCGATGAATCAGAGCCGGGAACATTTAAAGATCGCTATTTGATGGAAAAAAATCCTCATATCTTAATTGAAGGGATGATTATTTCTGCTTGGGCTCTAGGAACACAAAAAGGATATATCTATATTCGCGGAGAGTTCTATCAACAAGCTGTGATTTTAGAGCGAGCGCTTAAAGAAGCTTACGCCAAGGGATACCTTGGAAAAAATATTATGGGCAAAGGTTTTGATTTTGATTTGTATGTTCACCGCGGGGCGGGTGCTTATATTTGTGGAGAAGAAACAGGAATGATTTCCTCTCTCGAAGGAAAAAAAGGTCAACCAAAACTAAAACCTCCATTTCCAGCAATCAAAGGATACAGAGGACTACCAACGATGGTTAACAACGTTGAGTCTTTAGCTGCTGTTCCTTGGATTATGAGAATGGGAGCCGCTGCTTATAAACAATGGGGAACTGAAAAGTCTCCTGGAACTAAATTGTTTTCAATTTCGGGTGACGTTAATAAGCCGGGAGTTATCGAAGTTCCACTTTCAACAACACTTAAAGAAATTATCGAAATCCACTGTGGTGGAATGAGAAATGGAAACGCACTTAAAGCGGTTATCCCTGGTGGATCATCTGCTCCAGTTTTTAATGCGGAAGATTCTTATTCAGTAAAAATGGACTATGAAGATGTAGCTGCAAAAGGCTCTATGCTTGGGTCTGGAGCGATCATCGTTCTTGATGAAACTCGCAATATGGGTGACGTCTTAAAGTGGACACTGGAATTTTACCACCATGAATCTTGCGGACAATGTACTCCATGCCGCGAAGGAACTGGATGGCTTGAAAGTGTTTTCAAACGTCGTGATACTGGAAAATCTCAAAAATCAGATATCGCTCTTTTGGATAAAACAGCAGCTTCAATGCGCGGACAAACTATTTGTGCTCTAGCAGATGCGGCCGCAATGCCGACTCAAGGAATGATTAAAGTTTTCAGAGAAGAATTAGAACAATACGTAACTACTACAGGTAAGAAATAGTATGACTGAAAAAGTAAATTTAACTTGGAATGGTAAGGCCATTCAAGCAGAAAAGGGCTCAAACCTACTAAAAGCAGCTCTGGATAACGGAATCGAAGTTGCTCACTACTGCTACCACGCCGGTCTTTCCGTCGCGGGTGTTTGCCGCATGTGTATGGTTGAACAAGACGGAGTTCCTCGTCCGTTTCCTTCTTGTAATGCTACCTGTGGAGAAGGAATGGTCGTTCGTAACGACACTCCGAAAATTAAATCTGCAGTAGAAACTACATTGCAATTTCACCTTCTAAATCACCCACTGGATTGCCCAGTTTGTGATCAAGCAGGTGAGTGTGGACTGCAAGATTATTATATGAAGCACGGAGTTTATGACTCTCAAATGATCGATAAAAAAGTTCACAAAGAAAAAGTTCAAGACATCGGCAAAAACGTTATGCTGGATGCTGAGCGATGTATTCTTTGTTCTCGTTGTACAAGATTTACTGAAGAAGTAACAAAGACCAATGAGCTTGGGATTTTAAACCGTGGGGACCACGCTGAAATCACAGTTAACGAACAATTAAAAAATGATTACGCTCAAAACTTAGTTGATATCTGTCCAGTTGGTGCTTTAACTTCAAAAGATTTCCGTTTCAAACAACGTGTATGGTTTTTAGAAGAAGTACAAACAACTTGTATCGGTTGTGAAACAGGTTGTGCGGTAAAAGTTTCTGAAAATAAAAATGGCGCTTTCCGAGTGAAGCCTATTTACGATCACGATGTAAACGGTCACTGGATGTGTGACGATGGTCGCAATATCTATAAACATGTTTCTAGTCCAACTCGTTTAGCGAGTGCTACTGAAAATATCAATGGTCTTTTTGTTCCAGCAGATGAATTAGCAATTCAAGCAACTCTTAAAGGGAAAAAAGCAAAGTACATTCTCTCGACTGGTTTAACAGTGGGTGAGTACGCTAATTTCTTTAAAGCGATCAAAGGATCAAAAGCTGAAGTTGCTTTATACACACTTCCAAATTTGGGAGTTGAATTCGACGGCCTTCTAAAGCGTGGAGATAAAAATCCAAATTTAAGAGGCGCAAAAGCTGCTTTCGAAGCTGCGGGATTTGATCACACACAAGCTGCTCTTGATAAAATGCTCGGATCAATTGCTAGCAGCGATGCTGTCTTTGTTGTTGTTCCAGAAATTCTTTATAACGAAGATCACTTCAATACATTAATTAAGAAAGTAGAGAAGGCCGGTACAAGAATCGCTTTAACTCCAGGGGAAACTCTTGGAACACTTAGAAGCTTTAATTATCTTCTTCCAGTGCCAAGCTTCTTGGAAAAAAACGGCGAGATACTAAATTACCAAGGTGCTGCTCGCACTCTTCGCGCAGGCTTGTCTTATGGTGAAACTTCTAAAGATGTTTCTTACTATGGAAAATGGGTGAACGTATGATTTTAAAAGCTGACTTATACCGTGAACACGGATTTTTAAAAGGTCTATATCTGGGTCTAAAGATAACGATGATGACCATGCTTAGAAATCTTTTTAAGCACGATAGAATGACTTTAAATTATCCAGAAGAAAAATATTTTTATTCTGATCGTTTTAAAGGAAAACACGTTTTAACTGTTAAAGAAGACGGAACTCTTCGTTGTACATCTTGTATGCTTTGTTCAACTTATTGTCCTGCTCAGTGTATCCATATTGTTGCTGCTGATGACTCAGATAAAGAAGTAGAAAAAGCACCAGTATCTTTTGAAATTGAAATGCTTCGTTGTGTATTCTGCGGTTTTTGTGAAGAAGCTTGTCCAGTAGATGCAATTCGTTTAACAAATGAATATGAAATGTCAGGGCACGCGGAACAAGAATGGGTAGCTGATCACTACGAACTTGCTTTTAGAAAATCACTAAATGGTGGACGCGGAATCGTTTCAACTGTTGATGATAAAGATCGTTTAAAACTTCGTTTATAATAAATGTTATCTGCTATTGATCGTGAAAAAATTCAGCGGAATATTCCAAAAGTCTATGCCCTGAATTTTTTCATGATGTTTCTAGTCACCATCCCCATCATCGTCCCATACTGGAATCAATTCGGATTAAATTTAAAAGACATCTATCAACTACAGGCCATCTTTGGTTTTATGATGATTCTCTTAGATGTGCCCGCCGGCTATATCTCCGATATGTTTGGGCGGAAAAAATGCTTAATCATCGTAGGATGCTTTAATGCTCTTACTTATATTTTTTTAATTGTTGGAAAGTCTTTTTGGCACTTTGCTCTTTTTGAAGTGTCTTCGGCGATAGCTATAGCACTTTACTCCGGATGCGATATCGCTCTTTTGTACGATTCATTTGATGCTCTGGATGAAGGCGATGTTATTAAAAAACTCAATCACTCAAAAATATTTTTGGGTAAAAGAATTTTTTACTCCCAAATAGGAGAGTCAGTGGCTTCATTTTTAGGAGGAGCACTTGCGATCTACTCTCTTAGACTTCCGGCCATCGTAAACGCGTTCACCGCCTGGATACCGCTTCTCATTGCTCTTTCTATAACTGAGCCACCTAGAAAGTCTTTCGAGACAAAAAAGCATTGGGAAAACATAAAAACAATCTATAACAGTCTATTTCGGCACTCGCGTTTGCTAACTTTTATGGTTCTCTTTAATATCGTTTACGGCTTTTCAACTTTTGCGGCCATCTGGGCCTATCAAAGTTATTGGGGAGAATTAAAAATTCCCGTGAGTTATTTTGGATCTCTATGGGCCATATTTAATTTAAGTGTGGCCTTTTTTGCTCGTTCTTCACATTTTTTAGAAACAAAACTAAGTTCACTTGGAATTGTTTTGATCGTGGCCGTGGGGCCCGTCATTGCTTATCTGGGATTAGGATTTACAGCAAGCTATGCCAGTGTTCTTTTTCTTTTTTTCTTTTCACTTACGCGCGCTCTTAACGGAGTTATTTTGCAAGATGGAATTAACTCCAGAGTTCCCGCAACGATGAGAGCAACAACGAATTCAATTTGCAGTCTTGGAATGCGAGCGATCTTTTTTTGTTTCGGTCCTTGGTTTGGGCATCTTTTAGATGTGAGAGGAGTTCATTATTCATTTCAAATGATGGGCTACGTTTTTATCGGACTCTTTTTTCTGATTACCCTTCCTCTCATTCGTTTACGAAAAGAATTTTTAAACTAAACAGCTAAATGTCCTTTTTATAAATAATAAATAAGAGTTTCTTTATGATCTTTTAGAATCATAGCTTTTATTTCTTATTAAATTTCTCGCATGTTTAGCAATTAAAATGTATTGAATTTAAGCCTTGCTTTAGGGAGGCTCTAGTTTGTCATTGAAACTTTGAGCATTTTTAAATAAGTCTCTCTCGGTATTTCAACTCCGCCTAATGACTCAACTACAGACGTCACCATTTGGGTGTCAAGCCAGCCAATATCGCGTTGTTTGAGCATGTATAAAAGTGATACTAGCGCCACTTTTGAGGCATTGTCTTCAAGATGAAACATAGACTCACCTGAGTAGAATTTATTTATGCACACTCCATACACACCACCAACTAATCGCTCATCTAAATAAGTTTCAATGGAATAGGCAAATCCCAAGCGTTGAAGTTCAATATAGGCATTGATAATTTCTGGCGTGATCCAGGTGCTCGATTGATCATTTCTTTTTACAGCAGCGCAATTCATAATTACAGCTTCAAAGTTCGTATTGAATTTAACTTCGTACGGATTTTTTTTCAAAAATTTTCTAAAACTTTTACTTAAATGTAATTTATCAAAAGCTAGTATTCCGCGAGGATCTGGTGAAAACCAAGCGAGGGGATATTCATCTGAGATAGGCCATGGAAAAATTCCTTGCGAGTACGCAAGTAGCAACGACTCAACTTCTAAGTCTCCACCAACGGCCAAGAGTCCGTGTTCATCACAATCTTCTAAAGGTGGAAATTCTACGATTGCCATTATTGCTAGCTCACTCCCATCGCTTGAATAAGAAACGTTGAAAGAGCACCGGCAACGAGTAGAGTTGTCTCTGGTTCAATTTGTTTTATATTAGCGGCCTTTACAAGAGGTGCTATTTCTACAATATCACTTCCCGTGATTTTAAAATTTTCAAAAAGAGTTTGCATAATGACCATTGGCTCATGTGGAGAGAGTCCATCAGACTCCGGAGTTCCCGTGGCCCCAGCGTAAGCTGCATCGAGACAGTCGATATCAAAGCTAATATAGATTTCTTCAACGGCTAAACTTTTCAAGTGAGCGACAATATCATTGGCAATTTTTTCTGCTCCTAGGCTCAATACTTCTTTTGCCCATATTTGCTTATGACCAAATTTTTTCTCCCAATGCTCACGCTCGTATCCACTTGCTCTGATTCCAATTTGAACAAGATGTGAAGGCGTTTCTAAGAAAGGAATGACTTGAGAAGTCCAAGTTCCAAAACATAAATCAATTCCCATGCGCTCTTCTAATAAATCGGTGTGAGCATCAAAGTGAACGAGGGCCACTTTTTTTCCTTGAGATTTTTTCGCTTCTAAATACGCTCGCACCATTGGATAACTAACAGAGTGATCGCCTCCAATCATAAAGAGGCTTTTAGCAGGAAACTGCTCGTGAAAATCAGTTGCGAAGTCATAGGCAATCGAAAGAGGAGAGACCGGAAGATTGATGAATTCATCTTTATAAACTGATTTACGGCAATTTTTAATTGTCTCAATATTTAGGTATTTGTCGTGCAAGAGTTGAGGGATCACTCGCACGTCGCCTATGTCATAAGCATTTAAATCATCGCGTGAATTAATGAGTGTCTCTCTTAAATACAAAGGTCCCCAATTAGCTCCGCGCTGAATTCCGCCTCCTGTATCCGAGGGAATTCCAAAGATCACGGTTTTTGCCTGAGGTAAAGTTTTTGATAAACTCTCTTCCCAAATAGCGCGTACTCTTTTTTCTGCAACAGCTTCAATACCATATAATTTTTTTTGCAGGTTTAGTCTTTTTTCTGAGGCCGTATGAACAGTATAAACACCCTCACCTGGAGGAGTAAGGTAGTGTTTTATTTTTGAGAGAAATTCATTTCGAGAAGTCATTAGTTGTGTTTCCTATTTAAATTAAAAAGCCGTCTGCATGCAAACGGTTTTTTAAAAGCATCGATTCGTATAATTGATCAAATTCTTCGGGGGAAAGTTCGCTAAAATCAGCGATTACTCGCGCTACAAAATTGGCAGTAACTTGGTCAATATTGGCGTAGACGCCAGCGATATGCGAGCTCAATGAAATATTTGTAAGCGAACTAAAAAGACTAAAGTCACAAGGCTCTTTTTCAAAAACATCTAAAATTGCAAAAGCTCGTGGTCTCAATTTTAAAACTTCGATGAGCTCTTCCGTATTCACAAGATCTCCGCGAGCAGCATTGATTAGTAAAAAATCATCTTTTAACTGCAGGAGGAATTCGCGATTAATCATATGCAAATTTTTCACATTTAAACTACAAGCAGGAATAACAACATCAATATTTTTAAGATCTAGGTCTGTGTGGTGTTGATATGGATCATAAACGTTTACAGTATTTGCAAGAGGAATAAGAGAATTTTTAAGTAATGATCCAATATGTCCCATACCTATCACGAGAATATTTAATTCAGCTAGAAGTAAGCGTGGCCATTTTCTAGTTTTATCCCAACTCGTTACATGCGGAATTGGACTATAGTGAGAAAGTAGCGCACTTAAAATAAAATTTGTCACCGCCTGTGCCCTAATTGGATTTCCAATCACGATGGGAAAATCCACTGAGGCCACAAGCTCTGCCGTTAAATTATCATAGCCTGAATTAGGATGTATCATGAGTTGGCAATGGGCCTTATCACCATCGGATATTTGCTCAATATTTGTATGTGTGTTGGTAATTAATATATCGGTGGGCGTGCTGGAGTTAAACGGAAGCATTTCTGCTTGCGCAATTGTTTCGATTGTTTGTTTTTCTAATTGGGCAAAACTATCTAGAAAGTAAGGTGAAGTACTTATTCTTTTAACCGTTAATTTAGATAGTTTCCTTTTCTTCATAATAAAATTCTTTATAACTAGTCTTACAATGGCGTTGAGAGCCATAGTTTTCAGCACCTCTGCCCGTTCCATTGACTGTTACATTAAAACATTTAGTCTCTTTTTTCCAGTAACTATTGCTTGCATCATTTTTATCTTCAATCGGATTTCCATCACTTTTTCGAAGTTCATAATCCATATCGTCAGCAATATAGCTAATATTGACCATATCGATTCTATGTTCTTCTTTGGCGACTATAAAATTCATAATATGGAATTTTGTGTTTTTTTGAAAAAGAACTGATGCAATATCATCTGGAGTGACCGTAGCTCGTCCAAGTCTATAGGGAGTTGGCCATTTTACGTTGCCGTAAAAGATATAAATTAATTCTGAACACACAATTTTATCAAGTGTTGTGATATCAAAGTTGAAGTCATACGCCTTCCCAATTTGATCCATTCCACGAGTGATTTCTTCTATAAGCAAAGTTTCATTAGTAAGAGCATCGTCTTTTCTAACAATTGTTAGTTCGTCTATATCTAAAAATTCTTCAAGAGTGTTTAAGTGAACACCAGTGCGCACGGCCTCAAGGATAACATTCCCTTTTTCGATTTGCTCTTGGTAAGGAATAATATCTGGGTGATTCCACATGCCGATTCCTTGCAATTGCTCTTTTGTTCCAAGATAAACTGCCACGTGTCCGTAGTGTCCAGGAATTAATTTATCGGTTAAAGTAAATGGACTCTTTTCTAAAATGACATCCATTGGTTGCAATGAACCAATAGCGATTTCACGAGCTGTTGGATTATTGTAAAGGTATCCTTTTCTCCATTTAATTGATCCAGCGATATTTCCGAAGACTCCAGATAGCCACCCAGTCACAGTATTGAAAGCTCCAATTACTGAGTCAGAAAAACTAAAGTTTTTAATTTTAAACTCTGTTTTTCCGCGAGCAATAAGAGTTCCAGTTGCATTCGTATTAATGGCATTAAGTAAGTCAATAGAAGCAGGTTCATTTACTAAAATAACTTTTAAGTCTGCTTCTATTGCGCGCACTAAGTTTACTTGTTGAGAGAACTTTAGGCTCTCAGCAATTTCAACGGTGTATTTGTTCATTTTGATTAGGTCATTAAGAGTTTTTCCTGAGCCTTCAGTGCTATTTTCTTTGTCTAGAAGAGCATTCTTTACGATTCTTCTAAATGTGCTGTCTGATTCATAAAGAATATCGTGCATAACTTCTAAGTGGTCGAGCACAAAAAGATGTCCAGATAACCAAATTAGATGGGCCTTAATTAAAGGAATATTATTTTCATTATTGGCAAAAGTCTTTGACATTTTAAAGCCACCAAAATCATAAACACGAGCGAATTCCAAAAGTTTTTTATTAATTTTGTAATAGGCCATAATTGTTCTTCTTAGAACAAATAGCTCAGTTCCGCTTAAGGTCTCTTGGTCTTTTATTTTATTTAAAAGTCCGGTCGTAAAAGCGATATCGTATTGTTTAAATTCAGAAAATATCGCCAGTAAGTTTTGGTAGCTTTGAAGGTTTTCATTTACATCGAGCAGAGGTTTTTTAAATTTTACATTTATGCCTTCAAGTTCTCGTTCAGCTTTCTCAATTGGAGCAAGTGCCGTCGTTTCAACGGGACTTGACCAAGCTTGAGCTTGAAAAAGGGTAATAAAGGTTAGAAACAAAATGCTTAATATTTTCATTTTTTATCCTTCTGATATAAAGTAAATTATTACAGGATCCTGGACTTGACACAATGAGTCCTGTAAAAAGTACACATCTAATAAATTGTATGTAATATTGGGAAAATAGCCATGATTTCTATTAAATCTGCACGAGAAATTGAATTGATGCGAGCAACCTCGAAACTTGCTGCCGAAACTCTTGAATATATTGCTCCCTTCGTCGTTCCGGGAGTATCTACGGAAGAGGTTAACCGCCTTTGCCATGAATTCATTATTAAGCATGGAGCCTATCCAAGTCCTCTGAATTACCACGGCTTTCCAAAATCAGTTTGTACTTCGCTTAACGAAGTCATTTGCCATGGAATACCTAATAAAGATGAATTACTCAAAGATGGTGATATCCTCAATATCGACGTTACAACCTACTTAAATAAATTCCACGGGGACACGAATAAGACATTTCTTGTGGGAAATGTGGCCCCTGAAATCAAGAAATTAGTTGATATAACTTATGAATGTATGCGCGCTGGAATTGCAACTGTAAGACCAGGGGCCCATATTGGAGACATCGGAGCTGTGATTCAAGAAATCGCTCATAGCAATGGTTATTCAGTTGTTGAGGACTATTGCGGACATGGAATCGGTCGCGAATTTCACGAAGCCCCTCAAGTTGTTCACGTAGGCATCAAGGGAACTGGCGCAGAAATGAAGCCGGGGATGACTTTTACTATTGAGCCCATGATCAATTTGGGAAATAAAGAGGGGAAACTTTTAAAAGACGGCTGGACAGTAGTAACTAGAGATAAAAAATGGTCAGCGCAATTTGAGCACACTATTTTAGTGACTCCAACAGGTCACGAGATTCTCACTCTAAGAAAAGAAGAAACACTCTAATGGCCAATGCTCACGCCACTTATAAAAATTCTTTTGGACAGGAACTCTCACTGTCTTTAGATATCGATTTAAAAAGTGAGCGAGTCCAAGATGTTTTTTTTAAAGGCTCACTTAAAGCAACTTATGAAGCTGAACTTTTAGAGCTAAAAAATCTTATTGCCAACAAATCAATCGACGAAATAAAAAAAATAAAACGCAGCGATTTAAAAATGGAGACGCTACTTTCAAGTAAGAAATTAGCACTTGGTAATCTTTCTCTGTGGTTATTAAATAATGCTTTGATGGATTATTTGGGAACAACCGTTACATTGCCGGAACAAAAAGATGCATTGTGTTTGTGTTTTGGAGTAACGAGATCAGATCTAACAAAAGAAATATTAAAAAGAGCAGATTACGATTTATTAGATATCGTTGCTGAAACTATGGCCACTTCTGCCTGTGCGAGTTGTCTGCCTAGCATTCGTTCTGCCCTAATTGATTTGCGCTCAGAATACGGTTTGATTAAAGGAGTTGCTCATTCACAAACTCGTTTTGATAAAGAAGGTCACTGGGTAAAAATCAAAGGTATGTATCCGGCCGAGATCGTAGTTTTAATAGACGATTTAAAACGTATTTGGATGAAGCGAGAAGCAATTGATTCGCAGTTTATTATAGAGCTCCTAAATATTGAAGGACATCACTTGTGGTTTAAAGTTCAAGGGATTTCTGGAGCAGATGATCCGGATCGTTTTAAAAAAATCCTGGACGCTTTTATGGAATACTTAAAATCACAGACCGGTATTCTCTTTTTTTTGCATCTTGTTTCTTAATTTTTGATTTCTTTTTTTTGCGATTAATTCACAATTGACCCTAATATTTTTTAAATCAGCTAAGCGAGTGAATATTTTTTCTATTTTTGATTTATCTTTAATGACTTCATGAATGGTTATTTCTTCTTCTAAGTATTTTAATCTTTCATAAAGACCTCTCAATTCAGGAATCGCTTTATCTAGACAATCGGGCGTTGGCATTTCAGCTTGTAGTCCAGAGACAAATTGAACAAAGAACCTAGGAACTTGTTTTTGAAATTCGTTAATATAGCCCATTTTAAAAGGGCGCATGCTGGCGTCAACTTCAGATAAAGAGAGATCATAAATATCACTCTCTTTGATAAGTAGCAGTCGCAAAAGGCCTACAGAAGGTGAGTGCTTAGATCCCGGACAAATTTCGTCAATAAAGTTCTTCTTGAGAGCGATATCATTAGTGCTAGCAAGTTCATTTAGGAAATCTTGGTTTAGGTGATAGAGCGCTCCAAGAGATTTTTCTTTATGTAATTGGGATTCTTCTTTTGCCAAGCATTGCAGAAGTAGGTTAGGTGACGCGTAAATCTCGGTACTAGATACCAGTAAGAGGCAAATTAAATAGTAAAGAGAACGCATATCTCTAATCCTTTTTTTACAAATATTCTCTCTAAGTATATAGTTCTCCTATAAAGACAGCAATAGTGATGGGGAAGACTAGTTGAAAGAAATGAGTTTCTGGGAACATTTAGAAGAACTTCGAAAAACAGTAATTAGAATAGTCGCAATCCTTGGTGTCACTTTCCTTGTCACTAGCGTCTATGTAGATCAAATTACGGAATGGTTATTAAAACCTCTGCGGGACTCTTTGCATGATACAAAGGCAGGCGTTATCGTTTATCATAGCATTTTTGAAAAAGCGTGGGTGCAAGTAGATGTCGCTATTTGGTGGGCAATCATGATCTCTGCTCCACTTTGGTTTTATCAAATTTGGAAATTTATTAGGCCTGGTTTACACCCACATGAAGTGCGCTCTGTTAGACCCTTTATGATTTTAGGGTTCATTTTATTTCTAACAGGTATGGCCTTTGGTTATTACGTAGCTTTTCCTTTTGGATTTAAATTTCTCTCTATGCTTGGAGTTAGCGACGTTCAGGCCAATATCAATCTTCGCGATTACGTGACAACATCAAGTCAGATATTGCTTTTTTTAGGACTCATTTTTCAATTTCCTAATTTACTTTTGATTTTAGGATTTATGGGACTAGTCACGAAACAGATGCTCAGAAAATTTCGTCGTTATGTTTATGTTGGACTTTCAATTGTCGCTGCAATTTTTTCTCCACCAGATGTTATCTCGATGCTCTCGGTGTGGATTCCGCTTTGTCTATTATATGAAGTGGGAGTTTTGGCAGTGGCCCTAATAGTTCATCCATATTTGTACCGTGTGCACATGAAAGGAGAAAAAAAATAATGAAAACTCTTAAGGCCGTGTTGGCAGAAATGATTCTTCCTTTTATCTGTTGTTGGTTTTTTATGTCGGTCTTGGTCGATATTATCGCCATTCCAACGGTTTTTAAATACATTAGTAACATGGAAGAAGCGGGGAAAATCGGAATGACTGTTTTTCACCGCTTTAATTGTTTTGAAATATTCTTTGGAGTTTTTATTCTCTTGGGATTATTTTCTAAATCACAAAAATTAAAATTCTTAATAAGTATTGCGAGCTTTTTATTTCTGCTTTCTCTTTTTTACACTTTTTATATGACTCCAATGATCACTGAGGCGAGCATTCGTTTGCATTCAGTGGCAGCTACAGACCCAGCATATGAGATGATAAGATCTGAACACACGACTTATCACAATCTTTATCGTTATTTTGATACGACAAAATTATTTGTATTGCTCTTTTTTGCCGGCATGATGATTAGGCTAAATATTAAAGAAGGAAAAAACGTATGATTTTAATTACAGGTGGAGCTGGATTCATAGGAAGTGTCCTTGCTAAACAATTAAATCTTTTAGGTCACAACGATTTAGTTATTGTTGATAAATTAGAAGACAGTATTAAATGGAAAAACTTACGAGGGATTAAGTATTCAGATTATATCCACGCTGATGAACTCTTTAATGGCGATTATGACGATCTGATTGGTGAAACAGATCTTATTTTTCACATGGGTGCATGTTCATCTACAACTGAAAAGAATATGGATTTTCTGATGAAAAATAATGTGGCCTACACCCAAGCACTTTGGCGTTTTGCTGCGACAAAAAATATTCCTTTTATTTATGCAAGTTCAGCTGCTACTTATGGTGACGGAGAGCAGGGCTATAGTGATGAGCACGAAAAAATCGAAGGGCTTATGCCACTTAATCCATACGGATACTCAAAACAATTAGTAGATGAATGGGTTTTAAAAGAAGCGACGGCACCAGAGCATTGGTTTGGATTAAAATTCTTCAATGTTTTTGGCCCCAATGAATACCACAAAGAAGATATGAGATCCTTGGTGCATAAATCGTTTGAACAAATTAAGTCTGTAGGCTCTGTGAAACTTTTTAAATCTCACAAAGCTGAATATAAAGACGGCGAGCAGTTGCGCGATTTTATTTATGTAAAAGATGTTGTACGGGCGATGATTGAATTAGCTGATCCAGACAAAGCAGGACTTTCTGGAATTTATAATTTAGGCACTGGGAAAGCTAGATCATTTCTTGATTTAACCAATGCGACTTATAAAGCGATGGGAGTAAATCCTAAAATTGAATTTATTGATATGCCAGAATCCATTAGATCGCAGTATCAGTACTATACTCAGGCAGATACAAAAAAATTATTATCGGCCCTTCCTGGCTTTGAATTCACCAGTCTTGAGGCAAGTGTAACTGATTATGTTCAAAATTATTTAATGAAAGCAAATCCTCATTGCTAGTTTAAGCCTTTATAAGGAGTCTTGTTATGAAGTTTCAAGGTGGAGTTAAGGAGGCAGCCAAAATGCTTGCGGGTTTATCAAAATCTGCTCGTGAAAAAGTTTTAGAAATAATTTCTAAAAAAGATCCGAAAATGGCCGAAGCACTTCATAAGAGCATGTATACTTTTGAAGATTTAAAATACCTCACGCAAATTATGCTCATTGAACTTTTAAGAGAAATTAAAATTACTGATATGGGATTAGCGCTTAGAATTTCATCAAATGATTTAAAAGATTTTATCCTAGCCAATTCTCCAAG
The DNA here is from genome assembly GCA_947446575.1 of Bacteriovoracaceae bacterium. Classification (GTDB taxonomy): domain Bacteria; phylum Bdellovibrionota; class Bacteriovoracia; order Bacteriovoracales; family Bacteriovoracaceae; genus Bacteriovorax. The sequence goes on from CANFHC010000002.1 coordinate 19,087, forward strand.
AGGAATGCGCCAAGAGATGGAAGAAATTCTCATGGGACCTCCCCAACTTGCAAGTAAAGTTGAAGAGGCCCAAGAGCGAATCATGACCACTGTCCGCATGAAAATCGATAAGGGACAATTAATCATTAATAAAGAAGGTTCAGAAAAATACGTTTAGTTTAATTGCAAATCTGAAAGATTCACTTTTTCAACATTGTATTTAGCTAAGATGTCAGATGTATCTAAAAAGTTAAGCCCCATTTTTTGAACAAGTGCTTCTCCATTTCCAAAGATCACTTCAACTCTCACTTTAGTTCCAGCGTTTAGAACTCCAACCTTTGTTGTTAGAGTCGCGTAATCTTTTTTATTGATACCATTAAGAGATTTAACTTCCGCGATGATTCCTGCTTGTTCGACATTCTTCAAAATATAAGTAGCTCTTTGAGGACGATCAACTCCGATATTTTTCACCATCTTGCCAGTGTTACAGGCAATTTGGGCCATTGCATTTTCGAATAAATAATAAACATCACATGGTTTTTGGCCATTTGCAAATTGCACGAGCACCATGCCACCACCTTTCACTCCATTAATTTCATTTCGCGTAGACATTGAAAGATCAGATAAATTGACGGTTAATTTTTTTCCTTCAGCATAGCTAAAATAAGTTCCCGTTTGATTTGTTTGATTAATATCAAATTCACTTAATTCAACGATGGCCCCATTATTTGTATTTATATAATGATTAATCTTACTAAAGAATGCGTTGGCATAAGTGTTAGTCACAGTAAGAGATAAAAGCATTGCAATGGTAAGTGATTTCATAAAGCTCCAAAGTTTTTTTTTAGAGTCTAGCATTTAAACAATATCAAATTGGTGTCACCGAAGAATCTTCACGGTGGTGTAAAAAGATTGGTCAGTGCCATAACGAACTTAATTAGGTGTCGAAATATACCCTTACGCGCATCAAGAGCGCGTAAATCCGTAGGACCATATTAGGTTAACTTTGGCATGATACTGGCTTTAACTAATAATAGAGAAGCTTAAATCTAGGATGGGTTGAAAGCAGATCATCTCTTCTATGGATGGAGGAGGCGAGAGAGAACAAGGATGTTGATTTAATAATTCCCAACCAAGGGAATCATTCACAGGAGAAACCATGAGGTCGAAATTATTTGAAAGTGGAATTTTCACTATCTCTATGGATCAACAGAAAAAGACTTACCGATGGCTGCACCCACCACTGCAGTACTAGTTTAAGTGCATCTAATAATTAGATGACAATTATGAATTAATACTATTTAACATTAATAATTTTTAGGCGTACTTATTAAGCTGTTCATTCGGAGACAGTTTATGAAGTACGCCTTTTGCGTTTTATTTGCCCTATTTTTAATCAACACAAATTCTTATGCTCAAACCATAAAATCTTTTAGCGATTCACCTGCACTTATAAGCATCGCTGAATTTATGGAAGACTCCGCTAGTGATATGAAAACTTCATATCGCATCAGTGATAAAAAATTAAAATTCAAGGATACATCAACTTGCCAGATTGTTCCAAAATCTGCCGTACTAAAAGAAGTAGAAAGTGCTGTTAAAAAAGTTCTGCGCTTATATCCTGATGAAGAACTTCCTTTTGAAGACGCTCTTAATGACCTTGCAGACTATTTAGTAGATAGCTCTTATAAGAAGTGCGTGATCGCTGGATCAAATCTTGTTAAAGAAGTCAGTTCTGTTTACTTCTTTAATGGTAGCGACAATATTCATGTCAAAGTGGACACAATTACACTGGTTGCTGAATAGTTTTTGGCTCCAGTAAGGGCCGGTTTGATACTTCATGACTAGATTCATTTTCTAAAATTATCTAATAATTATCTAGGCTCCATCTAATTATCATCTCATTTCAATCTGTTTTGCTTTTTGGGCGCAAGTTTAAAATCTTGGCATAAGCTTCGCAATAGTTATTTCCCAAGAAGGCTTCAGGAAGAGGCTTTTGTTTTCGAGAGATGGATTTTTCGAAAAAAAGAAATCAAGGATTGAAGTTTAGGTCTTAAAAAATAAGGAGTAGAACATGAAGCGCGAACTTTTAGCACAATTTGAAAATCTTTTCCAAGAGCTTAAGAAAAACACTCTTAATGAAATCAAGCTTGAAGATAAGGCCATGGGCTGCTCGATCGGGGATGAAGTGGATCAAAGCCTTGAAGACCAAGAACGTGCGATGAATTTAAAACTGCTAGGAAGGCACTCTTTCATGTTGAAGAAAATTGACAGTGCTCTTTTTAAAATAAAAAATGGAACTTTTGGAATTTGTGAAGAATGCGAAGGAGAGATTGAACTGAATCGTCTTCGTGCTCGTCCAGTAGCAACTCAATGTATTGCGTGTAAAGAAGAAGGAGAGCGCACTGAAGGGCAACTTCTTTACGAAAAAAGATCGCATACACATGGAAAAACTTTTGGGACGAATGTGATTCCACTAAGAGTCGCGCACATAGATTTAGAAAATGTGATTGCGATGAATGGAGAAGGATATTAAGTTGGATCAACCCGAGATCAATACGACTAAGACAGGGCATTTGGTAGTCACAAATATGGATATGAAAAGAGAAGTTTATTTGAATCAGGCTCGTCTTAAAAGATCATCCATTAAAGTAGACGATCTTTTGAAGATTGGGCCTTTTGTTCTCCAGATTGATCAAAGCCGACTCACTCCGGAAGAAATGAGCTTGATCAATACTGAGTACATTGAATATATCTAATTCGAACTAAGCTACTTCTATAATAAGAAATTCAGAACCGTGCTCTTCCACATCGATTTTACTTTCTTCGTTAGCATTAAATGCTACAGCATCCCCAGCTGCATATGAATTGCCATTCACATTTAATCCTCCACTGATGATTTGTAGCCAGTATTGAGGGAAAAGTGTAGGTTTGAAAATAATATTTTCAGCACGGTTGAATCGACCTAGCCAAAATTTTGCATTGGCATTCAATGAAACACCAGAAGTTTCATTCTTAAAGGGAGCAGCAATAACTTTTAAAAAATTAAACTCGCTTGGATCAAAAACTTTTTTCTGATCATAACGAGGAGTAATATTTTGTTTGTCAGGATATACCCAAATTTGGAGCAGGTGAGTGCGTTCATCTGATTTATTATTAAACTCGCTATGGGTGATTCCTGTTCCTGCACTCATGACTTGGATTTCGCCAGGTTTAATAAAACCTAAACTGCCCATGCTATCTTGATGCCTTATTTCACCGTTTATAACGAATGTTAAAATTTCCATATTGTCATGAGGGTGAGTTCCAAAGCCCATTGAAGGTGCAATATAGTCTTCATTAATAACCAAAAGGCTATTAAAGCCTCGCCATTTTGGATCGTAGTAATGGCCAAAAGAAAAAGTGTGTTTGGAATCCAACCAAGAAATACTGTTGGTTCCGCGCTCTGAAGATTTTCTAATTAGCATAAAATTATCCCTCTATAAGTTTTCATTGATCTATTATCCACTAAAGAATTAGAGATTAAAATTCAAATTAACTTATCAGGTCGATAACTTTCCCTTATTATTTTCGAGGACGCATAACAAGGATATCGCACGGAGAGTATTTGCATAGAAAGTCAGCTAGAGAGCTAGCGAAAAATCCTTCAATCCCATGTTTTCCCCTAGTCGAAAGCGCCACTAGATCGATGTTTTTTTGTTCAAGATATTCTTTGAGGGCCTGCTCTTTTGATTGAGAGAAAAGACAAACTTTCTCAACTTGAGCGTCTAATAAGCCCAAGTCTTTTTGTAGATTTCCCAGGATTTTTAAAACACTGTCTTTAATTTCTGGGTACTGATCAACAGTTGGATAAATAGTTGCTGCGACTTCCACAAAGCCAACTTGAATTTCAAAAATATGCACTAAATGCACGCGCGTATCTGTCAGGTTTATTTTACTTTTTATTCCAGATAAAACCTTTAAGCTCTCTTCGTTCAAATCAGCACAAATTGTGATGTTTTTCATGTGGCCTCCACTAAATAGTCTTATCCAAAAGTCAGAATTTAATCCAGAAAAATAGGTATTCATTTTTTCAATGGGATTACTCTTTTAAATTGATCTTTGGTGAGAGCAAAAAGTTTAAACATGATTCTAATCATGGTTATTAAGACAAAAAAAAAGTATAAAACCTATATGAAATCAATGAATACACTGATTCAAAAGTACAATCGCCCAGCACCTCGTTATACGAGTTATCCCCCCGTTCCATTTTGGAATGAGCGTCCTTGCGAGACTACTTGGATAGGACACTTGAAAGACTCATATAGCGAAATGCGTGGAGTTGATCTCTATGTCCATATCCCTTTTTGTGAATCACTTTGCTACTACTGTGGGTGCAATCGCACGATTACTAAAAATCATGGAGTAGAAGAAAAATATCTGGGGATGATTTTAAAAGAGTGGAATCTCTATAAAGAAAAATTAGGCTTTACTCCTAAAATCAATTCTCTACATTTTGGTGGAGGAACTCCCACATTTTTAAGTGCAGAAACTCTTGATCGATTAATTAATCAATTATTAGAAAATAAATCAGAGTTTTTCATTGGCTCTATTGAAATCGATCCTCGCAGAGTCAATAAAGAACAATTGGCCGTTTGTAAAAAATACGGTATCACTCGCATCTCGCTGGGGATTCAAGATTTTAATCCCGATGTTCAAAAATCAATTAATCGATTGCAGTCACCTGAGTTAGTTGAAGATTTAGTAGAAACGATTCGAGCTGAAAAATTTGAATCTCTTAATTTTGATTTAATTTATGGATTGCCAAAACAAACTCTCGATTCAATTCACAAAACTTTTCAAATCGTAAGCGATCTTCGACCTGATTTAATAGCTTTTTATAGTTATGCACATTTGCCTGATAAAATCAAAAATCAAAAATTCATTAAAGAGACTGAACTACCCACACCTGAAGAAAAAAGAGCTCTTTATAATGAAGGAAAAAAAATCTTGGAAGAAATTGGTTATGTGGAAATCGGCATGGATCATTTTGCTCTTCCTGGCAGCTTTCTCTCTCTTGCAATGAAAAATTTTAAATTACAGCGCAATTTTATGGGCTATGTAGATAGAAAATCTAATATCCTCCTGGGGCTAGGGCCTACTTCTATTGCAGATTCTTCACTAAGTTTTATGCAAAATGAGAAAGACTTAAAAAAATATGAAGAGCGATTAAATAAAAATGAACTTCCTCATTCAAATGGGCATACACATTCTCGCGAAGATTTAATCATTCAAAATATTTTGCAACAATTAATGTGTCAGCAACAAGTAGATTTTGGAGAGACCAATGAGATTCCATTTTGGATGGAAATTGAAAAAGAGCTTTTAGAGTTTCAAGAAGATGGTCTGCTCGTATTTAATGTTGATAAAATGCAAATTTCACCTCTTGGAAAGAGTTTTATTAGAAATATAGCTTTGGCCTTCGATTTTCATCACCGTACAAAAACAACAGGGGCTAAATTTAGCCAAACAATATAATGACAATTTTAGCAGTGAGAAAGATTCATTTTTGTTATGGGCATAGAGTTATGGGGCATGAAAATAAATGTGGATCACTCCATGGCCATAATGGTGTGCTTTGGATTCATGCGAAAGCTATTGGCAATTTAGATAATCTCGGTCGAGTTATTGATTTTTCTGTCATAAAAGATACAGTAGGTGCATGGGTTGATGAACATTGGGATCACACCATGATTATTTTTAAAGATGATGTCACGGTCGTTGATTTACTAAGTCTTGCCCCACGCTTTAAAGAAATATTTATAATGGACACAAATCCCACTGCGGAGAATATGGCCAGTTTTCTGTTAAATGAGATTTGTCCAAAGCTTTTGGCCAATAGTGGAGTAAGTGTAGAAAAAATTGTATTCTGGGAAACAGAAAACTGCTTTGTAGAGGTAACAAAATAATGAATAGTATGAACCGATCTGCTTCTTTATCTCTGCCCATGACCGCTGCCGAATGTGTTGAAGTTATTAAATCTCACCAAAATATTTTTATTCACTCAGGAGTTTCAGCTCCACAGAAATTAATTAAGGCGATGATTGAACGCGCTTCTGAACTTCAGAAAGTTAGTATTTATCAAATTCACACCGAAGGGGATTGCTCTTACTCTAAACGCGAATTTAAAGAGAACTTTATTGTAAATAATTTTTTCAATGGCGCAAATATGCGCGCAACTAGCGATAGTTTATCGGCCGATTATATTCCAATTTTTCTAAGTGAAATTCCACTTTTGTTTTATAACGGACTTATCAATTTGGATGTGGCCCTTGTTCAATTATCTCCTCCTGATGCCCACGGAATGTGCAGTCTAGGTCCTTCAGTCGATATTTCTATTTCAGCAGTTAAAACGGCAAAAATAGTAATCGCTCAGATCAATAAGCAGATGCCAAGAACTTTTGGAGATTCTCAAGTTCATATATCTAAACTTCACGCATTTGTGGAGGTTGATGAGCCTATTCACGCTGTTGCCCCAGACGAGATTTCGGCTATAGAAGCAGCGATTGGTAAAAATATCGCAAGCATCGTTGAAGACGGAGCAACTCTGCAATTAGGAATTGGAGCCATTCCAAACGCCGTCTTAAAAGCGTTAGACGGACACAAAGATTTAGGAATTCACACTGAGATGTTCTCTGATGGAGTCATTGATCTCTATAAAAAAGGAAATATCAACGGGCGTTTTAAGAAAAAACATCCTGGAAAAATTGTTTCAAGTTTTTGTATCGGCTCTCAAGCACTTTATGATTTTATCGATGATAATCCGGAAGTTTTACTTCTAGATTGCTCTTATACTAATGACACTCACGTCATTCGCCAAAATCCCAAAGTCACTGCTATTAACGGCGCAATGGAAGTGGATTTAACTGGACAAGTTTGTGCTGATTCAATCGGAAGCAGAATTTACTCGGGCGTTGGCGGACAAATGGACTTCATTCGAGGAGCTTCATTATCTATTGGAGGAAAACCAATCATAGCTCTTCCTTCTACAACTCTTAAAGGTATTGGAAAAATTGTGGCGCAACTTAAACCAGGTTCAGGAGTCGTTACTACACGCGCTCACACCCGTTTTATCGTCACTGAATATGGAGTCGCTGATCTTTATGGCAAACCAATCAGGGAGAGAATTAAAGAGATGATTCGCATCGCTCATCCCAGTACTCGAGAAGAGCTTCAGCGCTCAGCTTACGATCTATTTAAGGTATAAAAAAGGGGCCAAGTTTGGCCCCTTTCATTTTACAAAGCTAAATTCGTTAATTCTTGCATCAACTCTTGAGTGCGTGAAACAAACGCTTCACGGTCTTCATGTTTTAATCCTTCACTTGAAATAAGAGCGAGGTCTTCAACGTGGTGGCAAAGTTTTTTAACCAAAACGTTATTTCCTTTTTCATGCAATTTAAGTGCATTTTGAATTAACGGACTGCCTGGATTGATGACGAGAGTTTTCTTTACAGGAAACATCGCCTCATTACCCATGCCTTTGGCCATTTGGTGCATTCTCTTCATTTGTTCATCTACTTTAAAATAAGCAGGTGAAGTTGAGTTTTTGATTTTTACGATTTCAATATCTTTTAATCCACCGTGATTAAGTGAATCTAGGTCTTCTTCCGCTTCTGTCTTATCAGTTGTCTTTCCAATTAAAACATCAGTGAAGAGGTCTTTTACTTTAATATCAGAATCGTTCGTTGCATCTTGCTCAAGAAGAGTTGAGATTTCAGAATCAACTGAAGCAAAAGAGTAAGTCGTATCGCCAACTTTTGTGAACTCTACGTGTTGCATGAAATGTGGATCGATATACGATTCAGTTTCAATTGCGTGGAGTCCTTGAGAGAGCAATTCTTTTCTTAGCGCGTAGTCTGATTTTCCTTTTTCAAAGTAGAGAACTTTTGTTCCTAGTTTTTCTTTGAATTCTTCTGGAGTCGACTCTTTGTATTCAGAAAGAGTTACAAATTTGTTTTCCGAGTTTTTAAATATTACGTAATCTCTCATCATCTCATCAAATTTTGTATCAGAGATTGCTCCATATTTAATGAAAAGTGAGATGTCTTCCCAAATAGTCTCAAAACGCGCGCGATCATTATTGAATAATTTTTTAAGAGACTCAGCTACTTTTTTAATAACGTAGTTTGAGATCTTTTTAATGTTCGGGTCTCCTTGCAGGCTAGAGCGAGAAACGTTTAGTGGAATATCACTTGAATCGATGCATCCTTTTAATAAAGACAAGAATTCTGGAACGATGTCTTTGACATTGTTTGAAACAAAAACTTGTTTATTATAAAGACGAATATTTGATTCATTGAATGGCTTGTTTGGATTAAGTTTTGGGAAGAAAAGCACACCTTCTAACGTAAAAGGGTGGTCGACTTTTAAATGAATCCAAAATAGGGGATCTCCATCCATTGGGAATAATTTTTTATAAAAATCTTTATAGTCTGAATCTTTTAATGTTGTTGGGTCTTTTTTCCAGATAGGTTGAGTGTCATTGACTAGTCCTGGATTTGCATTTTCATCAGATGCTTCAGCGTCCATGACAAAAATTTCATACGGCATGAAATCACAGAATTTTTTTAGAGTTGAAGAAACTTTCCAAGCTGATAAAAATTCTTCTGATTCTGTATTGATGTGAAGAGTGATTTTTGTTCCGACATCAGATTTTGTTGAAGCCTCGAAAGTATAATCTGTTTCGCCTTCGCAAACCCATTTTGTAGGAACTGAGCCATCGACCATTGAAAGAGATTCAACTTCAACGCGTGTACTGACCATGAAAGCTGAGTAAAAGCCCAAACCAAATTTTCCGATGATATCAGAGCTTGGAGTCGATCCTTCATCTTTCATTTTTTTAACAAATTCTTCTGCTCCAGAAAAAGCGAGTTGAGCGATGTATTTTTCAACTTCAGCTTCGTTCATTCCAAGACCGTTATCTGTGATTGTAATTGTTTTGGCCGTCTTATCGACAGTAACTGCGATTTTTCCCGTAGGAATTTCTTGGTTCGCTGTACGGGCCATTGTAGCGCGTTTTGTTATCGCATCCGTGGCGTTGGCCACAAGCTCGCGCAAGAAAATGTCATGCTCAGAGTAAAGCCATTTTTTAATAATGGGAAAAATGTCATTTGTGTTAACACTAATCGTACCTTTGCGTGAAGTCATAATTGCAATCTCCTTCCTAAGAACATAAAATAATTTAGTATTCACACTATGAGAGCAAATAGATTAGAGTCAAGGGTATGAACACCAAAATAGATCAAAAAAATTCGAAAAATGCACCCAAAGATGTAATCATTATTACAACGGGTGGCACAATAGAGAAAACTTACGATGAATTCGACGGTTCTTTGGAAAATCGTGGCACTTCGATCAAAAATCGAATCCTAGGAAAACTACGACTTCCTTACACCAATATTCACGTCCATCCGCTTTTATCCAAAGATTCTCTTTATATGGATGAGGACGACCGAGCACTCATTTGTAAGACCATCCAAGACGAATCAAAAAAAGCTTCTCCCATAGTCGTTTTGCATGGGACAGATACTATGTCTTTAACGGCCAATTTTTGTTTCGAGCGAATCAAACACTTAAAAGTTCCTGTTGTGTTTACTGGAGCGATGATTCCCATGGGATTTGAAGATACCGATGCCACACAAAATGTGACCGAGGCACTTCTTGCTGCGAAACTTTTAGCTCCTGGAATTTATATTTCTTTTCACAATCAAATTTTTCACGTTCCCCATGTTCACAAGAACAAAGAGAAGCGAACGTTCGAGGCTTTATAAATAAATGAATGGATTAAAGTTATTTTGGAATTTTTTAAAAGACGCAGTCTCTGAAATCCTCGCGAATAAAAAAACTTATCTTGGCGCCTTTGTATCACTCATACTTTTAAGCAATGTTGAATCTCTATATCCACTCCTAGGCGTGAGCGAAGATAGTGGACTTTTTATTTTTATGACAATTTTGAGTACTCTAGTAGTTTTTATCGTATTATCTCAAATTGTTCTTGTTCAAAAAAAGAAACATGGTGGAGCCGGTGAGCTTGGTTTTTTTGTTCCTACTTTTTTACTCTATAATTTATATTATTCATTCGTGTTTTTCTTGGGCCTTGTCCTGCTGATTGTCCCAGGATTCTACGCCCTCATTTATTTTTCCATGGTGCCTTTCATTGCTGTTTTAGATGACGATGCCCAAGACGGATTTTTCAAAAAAAGCCGTGAGCTGGTTAGAAAAAATGTTGGATTAGTGGCGTGGGCAAGTGTCATCAATTTATTTATGGAGTGCTCGGCCTTATTGTTTACTCCTATTAAAAATCCACTCATAAAAAGTGTCGCCAATTTTGCCTTTTCTATTCCTGATTCGTTTCTAACGATTGCCATGACGATTGCGACAGTTAAGATTTATTATTATTTGAAGAATAGTTAAGTACCCTGGAACGAAATTTGAACGAAATTATGTTTCAATTCCGAATTTTTTAAATTATTTTACTGAATCTAATCCTTTTGACTTAACTTCTTTAAAGATTGAATCATAATCTGCAAATATTTTTTCAGAACCAAAGAAGCAAGTGGAAGTGTTTTCCCAACTCTCTTTGATCTTCACTTTAAGAAAACGTGGCTTGCCCCCAATTTTATAACATTGAACAAAAGCGGGGGATCCAATGCCATTACCAGGATGTTGTAATTCATTTCCTTTACCTTTATTTAGACAGTTTCCGATGTCTTTGTGGCAGTCAGTGCTTATAAGATAGTAAGTCTGATCCTGCCAGCATCCATCGACTTTAAATTCAACACCTTTTTGCTGAGGTACCTCGTTGAATTGAAGATCTAGTATGCCGCAATTCCACTTGAGTTCCTCTGCAGCGATTTTAAAACTGAAAATCATCGAAAAAATAAATATTGATTTATGCAGCTTCACTGAAACTCCTAAAATTTAAAAAAAGACGCAATTCCATTCCATAAAGAATTCAAAAAATTGCCAAGGCCTCTTCCAAATGAATTTTGAGAATCGGGCTGCAACTGAGTATTGTCCGCATTAATTGAATTATCAGGCGTGGTTTTTTGAGTAAACTTTCTTTGGCGAGATTGTTGAGTCTGACCAATCTTTTCTTGAGAATCTTCATTTTGTGGAAGTTTCTTTCCTTTTCTGAGAGTTTGATTTGGCTTTGGGTTTTCAATCGTGTTGTCTGAAGTATTTTCAGACACTGGTTTAGCTTTTTTTCTTGAGCCGCTTCCACTTTCATTTTTTATGATAAGAACATCAGCAATTGAAGCCTGCAGCTGATCTTCATCCATCACGAAAGTTCCTTTGGAAGCATCACAGGTGTCTGCGAATTCTTCTTTATAGAATCCACATCCTCGTCCCCAGGAATTGCGGATAATGTACTGACATTTTCCGTTTCTACCAGGTTTTCGTCCGATAATTACCATTTCATGTGGTTCGTTGGTAAAATTGGTAAAAACGCCAGCAGAAATACCTATGGCAGGTAATGAATTATTTTCTAGCGCGTCGTTAAAAATAGAAGCAAAAGATTTTCCGCCAGTTCCTCCTCTCCTATATGTCTTCACATTAGGCTTAATCTTCACTCTGTTTCCATTGCAAAGTTTTTTCATGAGATCACGTAAACTAGCGAGACTGTCACCTTCATTTTTAATCAGAACTTCTTGAATCATTTTTTCGTTCACATTAGGAAGGGCAGGCTTAATAACTCGTTCATACTCCTGATCAGCGCACTTCACGCAAAAGTCATTTGGTTTTCCGCGCGCTTTAAAATCTTGAGACAATCGTTGAAAAGAGGCCATTAAGGCCTTCAGCGTAACTTGGCCTAGGTTTGAAGAAGCTGTAATATTTGATGGGATAATCGATTCAGGACAATATCCGTTTGTCATGGCCACGTTGCTGGCAGCATTTGGTGTAATCCCATCGAGAGAGCTAAGATCGATATTGCGTGCATTTTTATTAGCATATTGATTAATTGATATATCGAGGGCCGACACAGGCTCACCGACAGCAAAAGAGAGAGCATCAGAGGATGCATAAGATCCACACCACCCAACAGAGTCCTGATCTCTTGGTTCCTTAAAATGTGTCACTAATCCTTCTTTGCCGATTGATCTCAAATAGTCTGGATCTGTTAAATTGATCTCTGAACAATTTGTTGCAAAAGCTGAATTTTGAAGACTATAAATTAAGACTAAAGTGGGAATCAAAAAACGTTTCAAGAATAGTTCTCCTATCTATGAATTACCATTCTTAAAATTATAAAAGAATTAATAATTATTACTGTAAATCAAATGCACTTATTTGAAAAATAGATAAATATTCGATACTTATCTCAGTAGAACCATTCTTATCAAAGGGAAAAAACGTGCCCACTTTTCACTTACCTAAAGTGATACCACCAGGGTCTTCGCCGCTTTATGGGGAAGGAATTACCTAATTGAACGAAAATCTTCACTGAAACTTAAAGAATCATTTTAAAAAATCGAATAAGACATAGAGGGAAATTATGGCCTATTATTCTATTGAAACATTCATCCTTTTTATTTTATTTTCCACAGCTGCAATGACTGCTGAACTTGAAACACAACTTAAGCGTTTTAAACTTTATAATGATATTTCAACTCAAGCTGGTAATAGTGAGGATGCTAAAAGAGCGGGACTTGCGCTAAAGCAGCTTAAGGATAACTCAAACGACTTTGTCAATCCAAACGCTGTGGCAAGACTTTATTATCAAACCGATGTCGATGCAAAGCCTTGCAGTCACTGCCCCAAATATTTAAATCTCACACTAGAAGTGAATAAAATTGTCGAGAAAGCAAAGGCCGATAAAGATCCTGCCGTGGAAAATGATGCTTTCATTCAACTCTCGAAACTTAAATTTATGTACTATGTTGTTCGAAGTGAAAATGAAAATGGTGCAGTCAATTGTCAGAGAGTGAACAATTCCATTGAATTAAATCCATCCAATTTAGATGGTAATTTTAAAGTCATAAAAGATGTCATTGTTCGTATGCCAGAAATTTCTGATTTCCAATACTATCCTAAGGGGAAAGAAGATGCTTATTACTACTACCGCGGAGAAGGAGCAGAATCAAATATCGTCATAGAAGTTGTCATGCATAAGGATGGTAAGGCCAACCTTCGCTACTATGAATTTCAGGCTGATGACGGGAGTACAAATTATGCGAAGCAACTTCAGCATGAAAAAAAATTAGCAGCTGAAAGAAAAGGTAAAGAAAAGCCTGACGACAATTTTATTAAACCTATTTTTGAATTAAAAACTGGTGATACTATTATGCCCAAAGATATCACTCTTCTAAGAGCAGGGGCAAGAGCAGAACTGACAGATGATGTGAACATTCTGCTCGGCAATGAGTCCAGCGTGAATGAGCAGACTGCGAACGTTGTTTTTGAAAGAGGCAATGGTCAAAAATGGATCATTATTCAGGGGAAAAATATCACTGACGGAGGTAAATCAGTTTCTGCTGCAATACCACTTGAAGTGGAACTCGATCAATCTTCGAAATTAAAAGTAAACGGAAAAATCGAGAACACTACCTCTATTGTCAATCTTGACGACATTAGAAAAGGCAACTTTACAAACAAGCAGTCGGCTTCTGTAAGTCTCAAAGATGAAGAACACGAATACTTAAATACTGAGACGAATTTTGACAGCAAAGGATTTGTTTCCACAACAGCTAGTAACAAATTCAAGCTTTCGGATTCAACAAGCGTCGGTAGCTCTGTCACGTATGAAAGATCTGGGCAAACAAGCTTCAGCTTGAATGCAAGCACCAGTCTTCTAGGGGATGACAAATTGCAGACATCATTTGGTACAACTTCCACCTCTAAGCCTTTTGTGAGTACTCAATATGAAAAAAAATTTTCTGAAACGGGCACGCTTGTTTTAGGGACACGCTATGAGCAAAACAATGTCACTGCCTCAGCAGGTCTTAAGTTTGCTTTTTAAAAAGATGTGATCACTTCAATTCTTTGACATTAATTCTTGCGGTATAACTGCTTGTAGCGGTTTGAAATGATTTCGAAAAGGTTCAAGTCTTTAAACTGAATAGGAATTTCATTTGGAAAATTAATCATTCCATTTTTGTCTTTAGCTCGACGACTTGCCTCAGTTTGAGAATCGGATAAAGTATTGGCCGGAGCGCGCTTAAATGAATCGAAATAAGCTTTCTGAGTTAAGTATTCCTTCATCTGCTCAGGTGATAATTTTAAATCATCAAGCTGTTCAGGATTTTTCAGGGCAAGATTGATTTTTATGTAAAAATTGTCATTGTAAATTCCACTGCGACTATCTATACCGACCTGATTAGCTGTTTTTGTATTCAGATCAAAATCACTTCCGCCAAAACCCTTTGCGCGATTTCGCGCAATAGTTGCAGCAATAGATTCAGGCGGAGTTCCTGTGTATTGAGTCGCCAGATATCCTGTCCCTCCGGCCAAGCTTGAAATGCCAGAGCTGGCAGAAGTGCCAGAACTGTTCGTGTCGTCTTTTCTTAAAAGAATAGATCCATCCTGCGCGTTCATTTTCTGTTGGTTTAAATTGAGACCTATGCCTCCCAATTCTATTCCTGTTTGTGAATCGGCCATGGAAGGAATGTTCATTTTTTGCTGTAACAAATTTTCTGATTTAGAAACATAATCTTTCAATTCAGCACCAAATTTTTTAAGTACTTGCTTAACTTCTTCCCGGGCAGCCGTGTTCTGAACAGGATTAGTATTTTTTGAAACAGCTGAAAGACAGTAATCTCTTGAAGCTTTAAAAGTAAATTTATTAGTAAGAGAGTATACTGATGCAATTTCATTGAACTCGTTTAAAGAAACTGTGCCGTGTTTTGCAAATTTTTCATTACATTCATCGTAGAGAGAATCAGTGGTTGGCATTGTTGAAGCAACTGCAGCGAGCTGTTCTATTTTTGCGCGTGATATATCTGCGCGCTCTAGTGCGACATTGGATTTATCTGTAATTAAACCTTCGGCCTGTTTTAATGATTCTGCCTGGGCATTTATACCGGGCACTTGTCCTATTCTGTTTTCCGCATTGGTTTTATAATCTTTTACCTGGCGCGAGTGCGCTTCGGCTTCAGCTTTCAACAATGCATCGTGAGCTTGAATCGTTTTTAGGCAGGCTTGATAATCCTGCGACTCTGGATTGTTATAGATGCAAGTAATGCTTCCGTCGCTTGAAGATTTTTTATCAGGTTGATTCACGTCGGGTTTATTAAAGTCAGTTCTTCCAGAAATATGTGCTACGGCCACACAATCATTGATAGCAGCAACTCTTTGCTCAGCGAGCTCCATCGCTGGTCCAGGATCAATCGCATTCTGTCCAACGTATTGCTGGAATTCTTTCCAGGATCCTTTAAAGCGCTCGGAGGGATTTCCACCATTATTGATAAAGGTAACTGTATCTTTCCACGAACTATCAGAAAGCATCTGACATTCCTGATATTTGTTTGAACCTTTAAGTGTTTCAACACCATTTATTTTTGATGGAATAACTGCAGATTTTACATTTTTATTTGAATCGGAATTTGAACCAAGTAAAGCCACTCCACCAAGGGCCAGTTCTCCACCTTCCAGGGCCATTGAACCAAGTGAAGGTTTCGCTGAAGCAAGGCTTGTTTCAGAAAAATCATTATTCATTTTTTTAGGAGTGACTTCCGGAGCTTCACTAACAGTAGTCGTCTTTTTCGCTTGAACAGCTTGGGTGATATCCTCTGAATCTTCAGCGGCTGCACCTTCAGATCGCACTGATGAACCCTGAAAGGAATAAATGAGAGTATTGTTTTTTAACATTTCATAGGCGACAGCAAACTGGGCCGGTGGAAGAACTATACAACCTTCTGAAAGACCAGACCAACCACCTCCATTTGTATGAAGAACAACTCCTCTGTTGAACAGCATAGAGTTGAGATCCGGCTCAAGCCCTTTGAGTTTTAAATTTTCAAAAACCTTTTGAGATACATTCTGTTCAGAAGCAATCATAAATCCTAGTGAAGATTGCATACTTTCGTTGATGTTGGAGAAAGCAGCGGCCGGAACACCAGAAATAAAATTACAGGAAGGCAAACCACGATGAGAACTGACTTTTCTGCATGCTCCACCTTCGGGCCCCGCTGAAGAATTTAAGCCGTGGGCTGCACGAGAAAAAAGCACGGCTCTTTTTTTGGAAAAATCGATCGTCACGAAACGTTCCTGATCACTAGGAATAGAGTAATTCAAAAAATTGATTAATGGACTGCCATTGAGTTTGCTTCTGTATTTATAAAATCCAACATAACCTTTATAGAAAGCATTAAAAGGCACAATGTTTTTTGTATCAATTGACTGGTAGATTTCTTCTGCTTGCTTCAAAAAACGCTGTTTTTCTTCTTCAGGATTTTCCTGAGCGTTAGTCTTTAAGGCAAAAAGGAGAATATATGTGCTAAGCAAATATGGTTTCATAAACAGTCTTTCGGTTTAATGTTATAATTTTTAAATAATTATATTTTAAAGAAAGTTAACTTATTGAATTTACTGAGTTTGTACTTCTTTTTCTCGGGATAATTCAATCGTATCATAATCCATAAAATGCTTGCGAGAGCCAAAAAAACAAGTCGAAGAATCTTCCCATTTTTCATCAACATATATCTTGAGAAATCTAGGTCTTCCCCCGTTTTTATAACACTGAACAAAAGCAGGTGAGCCCATCTGAGCTCCTGGGTGTTTTACTTTATTTTTAGCTCCCCATTTTAAACATGACTTGGGATCTTTTTTGCAATCGTTACTGATTAAAAAAAAACTTCCCGTTTTATAACAACCATCCAATTTAAATTCATCGCCTGACTTCGTGGGATTTTCATTAAACATGAGTTTTAATTTTCCACATTTCCACTCACCAGCAGAAGCAGAAAATTGTAAGAGAGAACATAGAATTACAGCAATTATTATTTTCATAATTTCCTTAATAACTAAATGATTTTCTCATCTCTTCCCAGAAATTTGATAAAAAACTTCCAATTCCATTTGCGATATTTTGGAACATTGAACCTAAATCAGAGAAAAAATTACTGAAGGTATTATTCGCATTTTGATTTAGTATTGGGTTTGGTTCTGGATTTGGGATAGGGGACAATTGTTTGCCTTCATTTGTTTCATCTGGTTTTATTTTGTTTTCTTTATTAATAATGGGCTGACCGTAATCCGTTTTTCCTTTTCCGTTATCACTATTTAAAACAATTTTACTTCCGCCATTGTTTGTCTTTTTAATTGGTCCAGTACTTTTTACAACAGTTACTTCATTTAATGTTTTTGTTAATTGATCTTCAGACAACCAAAATGTTCCAGCATTTTCATTACATGTTTTTGCAACTTCCGGAATATAAAATGAACAGCTTCTTCCCCAAGAATTTCTAACCATGTATTCACATTTTCCATTTGCCCCCATTCTTTTTCCAGCGACAACCATGGCATGTAGTGAATGACCACCAGGAACAGCTTCAATTTTTGCAAAAGTAGAGGTATTAATAACAATTGAAGGCATACTAGAACTCTCTAGAGCTTCTTGAATTTTATTAACATACTGCTGACTTGAAACTGAATAGACTGATTCCAATTTAATGTTGGAAGTGGCTACACGATTTTCACCACAAACACGTGTAAGCAACTCTTTTAAGCTCGCTAATCCATTTCCATTATTTTTTCTAATGACTTCATTAACCAAACCGATAGTAGATCCTGGAATCGATGACTTTATATACTTTTCAAAAAACTTTGTCGTACAACTTTCGCAATTTTCAATGTTTTGCCGGCCACCATTTGTTTTATTAATGTAATCTTGAAAATACTCAAGAAAACTAAAAAGTGTTACTTGACCTAAATTCGAACTGAATGTTTGATTTGAAGGAATTGATCTTTCTGGACAATACCCATTTTTTTGAACATTTTTAATAATATCAGTGACAACCATTCCTTCTGAACGCAATTGATCAGAATTTAAATTATTAGACCCTGAAGCATTATTGGCGTGAAAAGATATTGTCATATCTAGAGCAGAGGCAGGTTCACCTGTTGCAAATGAAATGGCGTCCGAAGCCGAATAAGCAGCACACCAACCTACGCTGTCTTGATCTCGTGGCTTTTTGAAATGTTCTATTAAAGCATCTTTTCCTACAGAACGTAGATAGTCAGGATTTGTTAAATCTACAGTGCCACATCCAGCATACAAAGAGCAGTTGATTAGAAAAGTAGAGATAATAAAGAATATTGCTTTCATCATCAAATAATTCTTTCATAACTAGCAATATAATCAAGTGGAAAATATGTAGCTGCAACAACACATGGGCCAGAAAAGCTGGCTCAAGTGTTGCTAAATTCGTTGTTTCATAAGCATTTACGACATTTAATTTTCATTCCAACAACCTAAGAATGGTCTTTTTAAATGGAAGCCAGATAGTGGGTTTGCGATTCCGCTAGCTCCTTTTACACCAATATGGCCATAGATGTGTCCTCCCGACGTAGTAACCAAACCACCTTTATTAAATACACAAATTGATCCCGTTGGAGCTTCATCGTAATTTGCATACCTATGCCAAGCAGCTTTTCTTAATTGAGGAGCGGCCATGTAAGCTGCAACACCGTAGAGTTCGATACGATCTTTTACGAGCGCTTTTACAACATGGTAACAATTAGTAACACCATTTCTTTTAGTACGACTAACTGTTGGTCCTGCATAATCTAAATCATTTAAGAGATTATACGGATCAATTTCACCAGTGGATTCATTTTGATTTAAAATAGTATATTCAGTTGAGTAAAGTTCATTCAAGTTTATGCCGGTATCGACAATTTCCTGAACTTCAGAATTTGGCTTCCCTACATTTACCAGCGAGAGATTGCCGGAATTATCTACAATTAATTCAGAACCAATTGGAATTAATTTTCCATGGATCGAAAGGGATTTGTTTAAAGCAATCACAGTTCCGGCCTCAATTTTATTTTCAATTTTTTGGTCGTAGAATGAACTGTCGTCTTTAGGTAAAGCTGCAAAACTTAGAGAACATAGTTGAAAATAGGTAAGTACTAAGAAAGTCATTTTAAATTTGTTCATGTTTTCTCCTACTAGGCTGTGACTATAACTTAAATTTGATTAATAGGTAAAAGCTTAGAAAATTTACAGTGTTTTAAGTTAGAGATTCTAAGACATTTTTTAAGCCATTCATTGATAGATATTTTTGCTCAACTGGTTTAGGGACTCAACTGCCAACAATAAGACCCAACTTTACTTATGACTATTTAATAGTAATTTCACTCCATAACCTTCTAAAGGCTTAAGATCGTTCTTTTTGAGCATTCCTCTCGGGTATTTTTACCTATTTAAGTCATCTAAAATTAAAATATTAGAGAGATTAACCGAAGAAGTATAAGTATGAAAAAGGCTCAAACATTATTGAATTTGCTATTCCTGATTTTATCAGGAACATTGCTATTTTCATCATGTGTTCAAGGTACTGGGACCAGAGCTAAAACAACTTCAAAATCCAGTGGTCTAACAGGGACTGGGGCAGGATCTGGCAGTGGAGCAAGCGCAGTTGATACCACAGACACCACCACGACCACTGATACAACAACATCTCAAAGAGTAGAGCTTTCTCACTTAGTTGATCCATTCGATGGAACATACAAAAAGAAATTAACTATTCCAAAAAATTTCAAAGGGAATTTGTTCCTAGCGGGTTTAAATGTTTCTGCACTGACAGATAAAATTATTTTCGTGCGATTTAATTTCGGAACAGATAAACAATCAGTCACACTAAACGCCACTGTGGCCAGAGCTCCGGGGATCGTTCCTAAAACAGATATTCAAGTCCTCGTTGTCGATATGAACGGAAAACCCTTTAATAAAATGCGCCTGCCTTATGATCTTTATGATTATAACGATTACTCTGATCCAACAAAAGCTATGGTTACAGATCCAAAAAATGGTCAAGTCTATTGCCGGGGATTAAAACTTGAAGACGATCCAACATTTATTCCTCTTACACAAGATTCAAAATGTTCTGCCGTCGGAGACAAGTGTCTTTACTCTTACGCTAAGGTTGTTGATTCAACTTTATATAGTGATCAAACTCTTAATGGAACTCCTTATCGAGTTTCTTCAATACCAACTCGCACACATGTGTGGACGGAAAGTAGTGGAGTGCGAAATCCTCTGGTAGCTGCTCTTGCTGGAACTGCTTGTTTGCCAGATGATGAAGGTGTTTCTACTCTCAATTCACTATTTGATACGAACATTCCTATTTTTTCATTCGATTATCCGGTTTTTTCAGGCTACTACTACCGCGGTCCTTATCGCTCAATCGATGATGGAAGTTGGCAAGTCACAGACTTCGCTCGATACAATGCAACTTATGGTATTTTTCAGGCACCAACTGCAATTGCCGGAGTGTTAGGATATCATTCATTCTTATTTCCTCGAGCTGGAAAACTCTCTCTTGCTCAAGGGATAAATTATCTTGGATCATCGCTGAACCCAATTGGAGCGAGAATAAAAACTGTTTCAAATTCTTCAGGATCAACTGATTACGTTGACGGGTGTAACTTCCGCGTAATGAATTATGATCCAACAAGTAATGAAGGAATTGGTTCCTGTAATGTCGATTCATCAATCGAAGTTTATTACATTTTAAATGGTAAAGAAGTTAATATCACGACTGATAAATCCATTAAGCTGCAATTGATTCGTCCTTCAACAACAAACTATTTGGGTAAAGATGTTTTAACAACATCATTCAAGCGATGTGAAAACTCAGCCACATGTGGATCAGACGAATGTTGTTTTAACTCACGATGCTGGTCAAAAGATTTAGTTACTCAATGTGTGGATTCAACTCCCATTGTTGGTAACCAAGAAATCGGAGCTAGTTGCCGCTCAGATTTCGAATGTTCGAGTTTATGTTGTAATCAATCAACTGGAGCGTGCGCGCCTCATAATCCAAACGGAACTACTCCGATATTCTGCGCGAAAACTTCAGATCAGCAATGTGTTTCAAAAGCATTCTGCGCTCAAGAGGCCGTGACCACTTGTAAAATTGTTAAATCGGGCTTTAAGGCCGATGGAACTGTTGCCTGTACTTTGCGTTGCCCATCAGTCATGACGTACGGAAACTGTGTAGGAGGTTCGTGTGTGCCACCGACTCAACCAGCCGTTCCAAACTTTGATCCAAATGATTGTTCGGCCGCAGTTGACCCATAGGTCTTGTCCATCCTAAAATAATCTAAGATTTTTACTTGGAGCTAGAATATGTTCAACAAAGATTGTTTCTTAGATCACGTGGCAATTGCTGTTTCAAATTTAGACCGCGCTCAAAAAGTTTATGAAGACATGGGTCTTACTTTTGGTAGTGAACGAGAAGTTGTTGAATCACAAAAAGTCACAACGGCATTTGCTCATATAGACGAGCATGCACACATTGAACTTGTTTCTCCATTAAACGGAGAAGGACCCATTCAAAAATTTATTGATAAAAATGGCGAAGGCATTCACCATCTTTGTTTTAAAGTTCCTGATGTCGAAAAAAAATGTGCCGATATGAAAGCGCTTGGATATTTATTCACTCACGAAAAACCTTTTCACGGTGCTAATAATTGCCTGGTAAATTTTGTTCACCCCAAATCAACTGGTGGCGTGTTGATAGAAATTTCACAAACATTAACTAATTAGGAGAGAGGACTATGGACAGTCACTCACAAATTTATCTTCCGAAGCTCACTAAAATAAATAAAGGTCTAATCATCTTTAGCAGTGTGCTTTTTATTTTAGAAATTATTTTGCAAAAAACCTCTCCCGTTTATTTGGTAAGTCTTCTTGGATTATCTGCAGAGCATTTTCTATCCGGACATATTTATTCCATTTTAACTTATCCGTTTTTATCCAACTCCATTATAGAAGTTATTTTAAACTGCTTGATGTTGTGGTTGATGGGCTCAGAGTTTGAAGCAAACTGGGGAACTAAGCGCTATGTAAATTTTCTTTTGACAGTCATTATTGGCGGAGGACTTTTATTTCTTGGTGTAAGTTTTCTCTTTTTTAAATCTTCTCCTATTTATAGTTTTCCTTTAGTTGGACTTTCTGGAATCGTAAGTTCTCTGTGTGTGGCCTATGCAGTTATTTTCCCAGATCGCATTTTTTCTTTCATGATGATCATTCCAGTGAAGGCCAAATACTTTTGCATGATCTTAGTCGCCATTTCTCTATTTCAAGGCCTTTCGGGACCAACAGGAGTGGGGGCTTGGGGGCAACTTGGTGGAATCGTGGCCGCCTATCTTTTTATGATTTTGGTCTCAAATCGCAATTTTAAAATTTTATCAGGCAAAATGAATCAAATGACGCAGATTAGAAATGCAAAAAAGAGTAAAGCGAAGCTCTCAATCGTCAAAGACGACAACGATCAGCCTCCAAAGTATTGGCAATAGAAGACTTTGGTGCTATGTTCTTATAAATTTTAGCTTTTTAATAAAAGAGGATATAGATGAGATTAAGTAGAGCATTACAAGAAAAATTAATGGATGTACGTTTAAGAGATAAGTTACTTGCTGAAGGGAAACTCACAAAAGAAGAAGTGAAGAAGTTCCTAGATACAACTGCTGATGAAGCAAAAAATGCAACTTATACTGATGAGAATTCTAACGAAGACTAAATAAGATTTTTTCGAACTAGTTTTTCTAATAGTTTTATACTTAAAAAAAGGCCTGCTTATTGCGGGCCTTTTCTTTTTCATTTCTGATTCGATACCAAAAAATGAAAAAATTAATGCAGATTGAGCGCTAGTTTATTGGATTATGTAACGAGAAAAGAAAATACTTTTGACGACAGGCTTACCTAGAGATTTATTGATTTCTTTTTTTAGTCGGTCTTCCAATAAAATTTTACCAGTCAGAGAATTAAGTTCATCTGCTCCCATCTTAGAAGCAATCAAAATAATTTTGTCATAAACCACAGGCTGATAAGTTTTGATAATTCCCGCATCTTCACTTTTAAAGAGCACGAGGTGGATTTCTAATTCCACATATCTCATTCTTTGATTTCCATTGGCGTCTTTGGGAACCAAACTCACAGTCATTTTATCTAATTTATAAAAAGCAGGTAGAGCTTTTGGGTCATTGTCTTTGAGTAAAGCTTCTTTTTCTTTTTTCTCATCAATAGGAGGGCGCTTGTAGACTTTTTCTGTGTAATAAAACAAACCGATCACTGCAAGAGTGGTCAAGATCATTACACCTAAAAGAATCATATCGAGCATTTTTTTGCCGGTCATGCTTTAAATTTTAGCATGACCGGTGAGAAAATAAAGAACTAAAAAGGTAGTTTTGTATACGGAAGACCTAGATCTTGAGCAACTTGCTCGTATGCTAGAGTCCCTTTATAGATATTGATCCCTGGACGGAAAGTTTTATCTTTCTGAGCAGCTTCTTCAACACCCATATTAGCGATCATTCGAGCATATCTAAGAGTAACGTTTGTTAGAGCAAATGTTGATGTACGAGCAACCGCTCCTGGCATGTTCGCTACACAGTAATGGACTACACCATCAACTATGAAAGTTGGATTTTCGTGAGTTGTTGGCTTACAAGTTTCAATACATCCACCCTGATCTACAGCGATATCGACAACTACTGATCCTTTTTGCATTTTAGAGATCATGTCACGAGTAACGAGCTTCGGAGCTTTTGCACCTGGAACTAGAACAGCACCGATAACTAGGTCAGACTCAAGAACAGCTTTTTCAATATTGTCTTGGTTAGAGTAAATTGTAGTAATGTGTGATCCATAAAGAGCGTCGAGCTCAGCAAGACGTTTAGTAGAGAGGTCGATTGCTGTTACTGAAGCTCCCATTCCCATTGCCATTTGAATGGCGTTTGTTCCTGCGATACCAGCTCCGATAACTGTAACTTTTGCGCGCTTAACACCTGGAACACCACCTAAAAGAATACCTTTTCCACCTTTATCAAGTTGAAGGTAAGTCGCTCCGATTTGAACTGACATACGTCCAGCAACTTCAGACATAGGAACTAGCAGAGGAAGGGAGCCATCTAAGTTTTGAATTGTTTCATAAGCAATTGCCGTACATCCTGATTTCATCAAACCTTTCGTTTGTTCTGGATCTGGAGCAAGGTGAAGATATGTATAAAGTATATGATTTGGTTTAAGCATCGCGATCTCAACCGCTTGAGGCTCTTTTACTTTTATGATCATTGTCGATTTTTCAAAAACTTCGCTAGCAGTATCAAGGATTTTTGCCCCTGCTTTAACAAATTCTTCATCAGTAATACCGATACCAAGACCAGCATTTTTTTGAACATAAACTGTATGGCCATCACTAACGAGAGTACGAACTCCACCAGGAACCATACCGACGCGGTTTTCATTATTTTTAATTTCTTTAGGTATTCCAATAATCATTTAAGTACTCCTTAAAGTTGCGGTAATTGTAGTTAAAAAATATCTGTTGAGAATTTCATAAAAAGTGAAAAAGCGAAAGGGGGGCCGTATAATTTTCAGCCACTACTTGAGCCTTTAGAGGGAGATTTTGCGTTTAACTAGCACAATTTTGATCCACCCTAGACCCACGGGGATTACTTGGGTGTTCTCTGCACCTTGAATTTGTTTAATATGAAATTCGACATTCCACATTAATTATTGCAGCAACGACTTTTGGTGAGAGTCTAATAGTGAGATGGGCATTAATTTATTTTGCAGTGGTGCTAAAGGGAAGTTCTTTTTTTATAACTTCACCGTTACTTTTTTTGATGGTTAAAAAAAGCATCCAGTCTCCCAACATTGTGAGTTTTAAATTGGTTTTATAAAAACCATTTTGATCATGGAATGCTTCAGCCTTTAAGGGAATCATGCCAGCGTGATTCATATTAGCTTCGATGAAAACTTTAGCATCTGAAATGGGCATATTCTTTTTGTCTTTTAAATGAAAAGTAAAAAGAATTGGATGATTTAAATCAGTGACATAAGAAGGAGTCATTCGCCAATTGATGATGATGAATTGTGAATCGTTTCTGGTCTTGAGCGCGTATCTATTTTTGATTTCAAAAAATGCCAGTGTAATTAAAATAGAAATAGCGATTATGAGTAATTTTTTCTTCATTCTTTTTTTGCTTAAGCTATTTCTAATAGTTCCGGGTACTGGTGTTGAGCTTATTTTTCTTTTGAAGGAAAAAGATAAAAATGCATATCAATCACCATTGGATTAGCTATGCCATTTCCTTTTAATAATTGATTTGTAATTCATCATATAAAGGAAAAACTGTTTTGCCAAATTCATGATTGGTCATCTGTTCAAGTTGAGAATGAAAGAGATCATGTCCCATATGTATCAGACCGCAACGATCAGGTTTTATCTTTTTAATATACTCAAAAGATTTATCTACTGTTAGGTGCGTGCTATGTGCTCCTATTTGTAAGCAATCCAAGATAAGTAGTTTTAATTTTTTATCTGCCAATATTTTTATAATGTGGTCAGGAATTTCCATACAGTCGACTATATACGCCATTGTTTCATGGATAAATCCCATTGTTGTTCCATGGCCGTGCGGGTAATTGAAAAAGATAAATTCTTCTCCTTCAATGATTATTGTTTTTTCTAATTCCACTGCGTGTATTGCAAGCTTCGGTATTCCACCACCAATGACGGGATTTAATTTGGGATCGCGTTTCATAAAAATATATTGGAAACGATCTACGATAATTTTTTTTGTTATTTCATTTGTATAAATTGGAATTTCTTTTTTGGGAGGACCAAAAGTAAGAGGGCGAAGATCGTCAATACCGTGCAAGTGATCGGCGTGATCATGAGTGATAATCGCAAAATCAATGTCGGAGATTTTAGAACGTATAAACTGAGTGCGAAGATCAGGAGTAGTATCAACTAGTATTTTTTTTCCCTTTCGTGTCTCAATATAAATACTTGTGCGAAGTCTTTTGTCTCTATGATCAAGAGAAGTACACACTGGGCAATGGCAGCCTAGCATCGGAATTCCAGTTGAAGTTCCGGTTCCGAGCGCTATCATAGTGTTTAGCTTATTTGTTTTCATGTTATAATTCTAACCTGACAAAGACTTATATTTAAGAGGAAAGAGAAAATGGTTCAAAAAAAAATTGGCAAGAATTTTAGATTCACGGCCTTACTTGCATTAATACTTTCAGGTTGCGCAACAATTGCCCCCAAAAAACCTGCTCCCATTCTTTTAAATGTAAAAAAAGTTGTGTTGGATAATGGTTTAACAATTCTCATTGCACCTAATCCAAAATTACCGATAGCTGCTTATTATACTTTATTTGATGTCGGTGGACGTTATGAAGTTAAAGGTACAACGGGAGCTACGCATTTTCTTGAACACATGATGTTTAAGGGAGCTAAAAAATATGGCCCGGGTGAATTTGATACTTTAATTGAAAGAAATGGTGGAGCAACAAATGCTTATACCACTAATGATGCCACAGTTTATTATCAAACAATTCCAGCTTCTTTTGTTCCACAAATGGCCGATCTAGAAGCTGATCGCATTCAACATTTACTCTTAGAGCCAATAGGTTTTGAAAGTGAACGCCAAGTTATTTTTGAAGAGCGAAAAATGCGCTATGAAAATAGCCCAGATGGATTTCTTTACTTAATGATGATGAAAAAAGTTTTTGAAGGAACCCCTTACGGACAATCTGTTATTGGTGATGTTGACGATTTAACGGCCCTTAGTCGCGATCAAGTGATGGACTTTTTTAAAACTTACTACACACCTGATAATGCCATTGTTGCCATTGCTGGTGACGTCGATCCAGAGACACTTATGCCTATTTTAAAAGAAAAATATGGGGCCATTCCAAAATCAGTGGGACTAACTGAATTGAAAGCAAAAAGGGATGATCCAGCAAATTATGAATGGAAAGCAAAGTTTGGAGCTGAATATAGCTATTATGCCACAAACCCAATTCCCAAATTTGCCGTCGCCTTTAAAGGTGAAAAAGCGGGAACAAGACGCGCTTTCATTTTAGATGTACTTGCTTATATGTTAGGAAATGGAGGTAGCTCGTACCTTGCTCAAAAATATGTGAGAAATGCAGCTCCACTACTAAGTGATGTTTCACTTTCGAGTTATAATCTTCGCCACTCAGGAGTTTTCTATTTCAATGGAGAACTTATGGAAGGAGGAAGTATTGATAAAGTTAAAACTCAGTTTATGGGAGACGTGAAAAACTTCTGCAAAGAAGGACTCAATGCCAGAACACTTCAAAAAACTAAAAACCAAATAATGTCACAAGCCTATACGCAAATGAAATCGAATGCAGGTATGGCCTCGACGATTATGATGAACGAAAAAATTTATCATGATTACAGTTATGGGACTAAAGAAATGGAGATTTATAATTCAGTAACTGAAACTGAAGTTAAAAATGAATGTAATAATATTCTCAATAAAACAGCACCCATCTTTATTTCAACTTGGGATAAATATCCAAAAAATCCATCTGCCCTTGTGGAGCTAAAATAATGAAAACAAAATTAATCTTGGCCTTGTCTCTTTGTATATCATTTAAGACTTTTGCTGCAGCTAAAATTGAAGATTCGATTAAACACTTAAAATGGAATGGTGTGGACGTGGTCTTTATTGAAGACAATCGTTTTCCCACTTATGATATTGTTTTTTATTTTGGAGACGGAGCTCTCAGCGATGATAAAGGCAGAATGGGGTTAACTCAACATGCTTTTAATCTTCTAGATGCAGGGACGGCTAAACTTTCACAAAAAGATATTCTCGATCAATTTGAATTTTATGGTACAGAATTTAGCTCTGATATTACTCATGAATATACAACTCTTGCAATGTCAGGACTTTCAAAAGATTTAAATACATCTATGACTCAGGCATGTAGTTTATTACGTGAAGCAAATTTTCCAGCTGAGATTGTAAAACAAGATTTAGATAAAGAGCGCTCAGAATTGCAAAGTTTAGTGGCCAATCCACAAGCATTATCAGACAGAGTTTTTAGAGAAGTTTCACTCGCTAATACTCCATACTCTTATCCAGTTTCTGGAAAACTTCGTGACTTAGACACTTATACCCCCGCAGCTCTAAGAGCAAAAATGGATTATTTTTTAAATACAGTGAAAAAAAGAATTTATATTACTGGGCCAAAAAGTATTTTAAGTGTTGAAAAAATTATTGCCAATAAATGTCAATTTAAAGGTAATTCTACTGATTTTGTCCGCTCAATTACTTATAAAAAACAAAAAAATAAAAATTCTCAAATCGTTTTTATTCCACTTCCTGACGCAAACCAAGTCCAAGTTAAAATTGGAAGATTTTTAAATTACGATGAAATTGGAGATAGAAAACTAGATACACTGGCAAGTGAGTTTTTAGGTGGCGGTTTTACCTCCCGCCTGATGCGAGAAGTAAGAGTCAAGCGTGGCTTAACTTATTCAATAGGTGCTTATGTTTCTTCTCAAAAACAATATGGACGATCGGGTATTGCAACTTTTACAAAAAACCAAACGGTTAATAAACTAGTTGAAGTTATTAACGATTCTGTTGAAAAAATAAAAAAGGATGGAATCACAAGCGAAGATCTTGAGCGTTCTCGAGGGGCTATTTTAGGTTCTCATCCTTTTAAATTTGAGAATAACCGTGCATTTTTAGCTCAACTTTTATACTTGGATCATATTGAAAGACCGTATGCTGAGCTTTTTGATTTTAATTCAGCAGTGATGAAGTATACGGCAAGTGATGTGGCCCGCAAGATCGACGAAGTTTATGGAATGAGATTTCAGACAATTTTTATTCTTGGGGATAAGTCAATTGAAGGTGAGCTTAAAAAGCTTTCACCGAAATTAGGAAAAATACGCATTTTAGATTTTAAGACTTTTATTTAAATAATCAGAAGGTAGCTAATTATAAAAATTAGTTACCTTCACTATTTTCAGTGTGTCCATTCATATTCACAACAGCACCTGGCAAGATTTCTAGCGATTGAGAAAGTATTCTTCCTTCAAAATAGGCTGTCGGAAAAATAGTTATTCTTCCTGTTGATTTGATATCACCATAATAATCACCATAAATGTCCAAATCAGCACATATAAGTGTTCCTTCAGTAATTGATCCAATTTCTAAAACCAATTTAGCCGCATTTAAAACCGTGATCTCACCCTTTAAATGTCCTTGCAGATGGGTTGGACCACTAAATTGAAAGATGCCATTAAGGATTGTGGCCTTTCCAATATAAGTGAATTCTTGATTTTGTATCATAAAATGAGCCCTATAATTTAACTGGCATTAAGACACTTTGGAAATGCATTAGATCACCATTTTTTGCAAAAATATAAACAGTGAAAGTATAGATACCAGATTTTTTTGGTTTTAAGAAACTCGCATCAACTGGACGAAAACGTTGAGTGGCAAATGGTTCACCTGAAGCATAATTAATTTGTGTTCCAGGAACATTGAGAGCCGTGAGAGGATAGACTTGAATGGCCAACTCGTTTTTCATGATGACTATAATATGGCCAGATAGTTTTTCTTCACCAACAGCAGCTGGAATAATATTAAATTGCAGATTTGTTGTATCGCGATTTGAAATAATTTTAAACCCAGAGAGGCTAAGTGTAGCAGGTCTTGTTCTATCTTTTTGTCCTTGAATTGGACGAAAGAAAGAAAGTGTAGAAAGACCAATAGAGTTGACGTTTGAACTTGATAAGCCACTAACAGGTGCCGGACAAACTTGAGTAGAGGGACATTTTTCATTAGCTCCACTTGGTTCATGGTTGGCAGTTGCTGATGTGACTGTAGTTTTTGGTTGAACAACCTTTAATTGTTCTTCAGCTTCAGTTAATTTTTTTTGAAGGGCCAATTTTTCTTCTTCTGATTTAAGAACTTGAGCGTTGAGTGCATTTGATTTTGCCACTGCCTCACGGGCCATAGAGTTTTGGCGATAGTTATCAATTAAATGAAAGGGGCTTGTGTGAACTAAACCGACAGCACCTAAAACGAGGGCAATCAAAGTAATGGTTGGAAGTCCCACTACAAAAAAAAGGATTTTTGATTTTGTTATTTCAAAGTACTTAGGTGAATCATTCTTTTTGTTATAAATTATCGAGATGGTCTCGTCTGATTTATTTGAATGAGGCACTAGTTACTGCCTTTTTTTGCATCCGCCGTTTCTTTAAAAGCAGCTTCTTTAAAAAATCTCATTGAAGGCTCAAATGCAATTTTATCATTTCCTTCAGCACCATTTTTAGAAAAAACTTCGCTGACTATTTTCCAATTATAAGCATCATCTTGTTTTAGATAAAGTAACTTTTTACCAGCATCATTAATGGTTTTGGATTGGTATTTTTGTGTAAAAGTAACAACCGCATAACCTTTTGACTGAAGAATAGAAATATTTTCTAATTCAATTTTTGGTTTTCCTGGGTTGCTAAAAACTGCTTTTTTGTAAGCTTTATATTTAGAAAAATTTCCTTTTGCATCTCTAAATTCACTTACGTGATAGTGAGACATATAACCTTCAATTTCTTTATTTCTCCAAGATTCTAACCAAGCATCAATACCTTTTTTCAATTCATTTTTCTGAGCATCATGAGTTTTTTCATTTAAAAACACTAAGTCTTGCACAATGATGATTGGAGTTTTATAGAGCTCTAAATATTTTGAAACATCTAGAAGATCATTGTTGGCCGTGACGACACAGCCTTTCGAATCTAAGCCTTTGTCGAGTCTTGCTTCATCGTTTGTTGAATGTAACCAAATTCCTGAGCCTGTTTTTCCCATGTGCTGATCAATTGGATTTGGGTAATCTGTAACAAATGCACCCGCTCCGTAGATAATTCCTTGAGCTCCACTTTTTTCGATCAATTGCTTGTTGGTTAAAAAATCAGTGAAGTTATAAATTCCTTCTGGGGTTCTTAGGTCACCTTCAATTCCTTTATCGCCTGTTTTTTTACCTGTAACAACTTGATAAGATTTTACAAGTTCGGGTTTTCCATCCACATTTTTATACAGATGGAGCATGTGAGTTGCTTTTTCTGCAATAAGAATATGGTGAGAATAAAAATGATCGAGTGATAAAAGTGGGGCGGGATATAATTTCGCTGTTTCTTGTGCAGAAAGTATTTGCGAAGAGAAACAAGTTGATAGGACTAATAGTTTTGAAAGTTTTTTTAAGAATTTAAAACCAAAAAATTTATTCATTGCGGATAACCTTTTAAATTAATCAAGTATTGTAAGTATAGTACAACCTATTTTAATCTAATTATGAGGAGTAGATCAACCTAAAAGAAATTCCAAAATGATTAGATGAAAGGCTTACCAGGTAGTTTGATATTTTCTTAAAACTGCTAAAATCTAATAATGCAAATAGTGTTTTTTGCTCGAGAGTCGAATTTACTTGAGTTACTTGCTTCTCTTCAAGAGGAGACGTTGCATTTTTGGTATGGGCAGGATTTGTCTAACTTGGCTCTCAAAAGCATTGGAGTTCTCTTTTTTGATTACGATGATCCAGAGTTTGATCTCATGAC
Source organism: Bacteriovoracaceae bacterium (assembly GCA_947446575.1). Lineage (GTDB taxonomy): Bacteria > Bdellovibrionota > Bacteriovoracia > Bacteriovoracales > Bacteriovoracaceae > Bacteriovorax. Next base: position 50,670 of record CANFHC010000002.1, read on the forward strand.
TTTTCAAGATTTAATAACTCATCCTTTCCATGAGGAGCGACAGTTCCAAATCGTCCTCTTGAGCGCTAAATTGTCGGTAAAAGAGGCTAAAAGCCTCCAAAACAAAAATAATTTCATTGAAGGGTTGGTTAGAAAGCCGATAAAGCTCAAGGATATCGAGAGTTTTGTCGAAGATTATAAGCTAGTACAATTGGAAATGAGGGTTGGCATGGATGGAGCTAAGAAAAAAGATTTTGAAGATCCAGTGAGTGCAAAAATTCAGCGCAAGTTCGATTTGGTTTTTAAAGGAAGTGGAGCTCGTAAAATATCTGAGTCAAAAGGCTCAACTGTTTTTAATGATGGCATCGACAACGTGTTAGATGATGACGATTTTAATCTTGGCGGAGAGAGCTCTATGAGTGAGAGTGCAAAAAAACCTAGTGAACCAAAACTTGCAAAAATTGAGCTCGATTTTGATATGGGGGGAGAGTTGGAGTTTAGTGATAGCTCTGAAGTTCCACCAATTCCTTCTGTGCCAGAGGCCAAAGATAATCCAACTAAGCTCGCAGTTGTCCCTGATGATAACGGCCTTGATTTTAGTTTAGATTTCAGTGATGATGCAGAAGATCTACCAATAGTTTCAAATAAGGCTGAATCAGCATCAGCTGCAAAAAGTGTCGCCAATGAAAATACTGAATCCGATTCCGATTTTGAATTAGATTTTTCTAATTTGAGTGATGAGAATCCCGCTATTGCATCCCTTGCAGGATCAGAAGTTTCTGAATTTAAAGAAACTGATGGCACAAGCGAATTAGACGCTATGTTTGATGCCGAATTAGAAAATGCAAACGAACTCAGCGGTATTGAAAATGATGGAACACAAAAAACAATTGTTTACGATAAAGCAGCAATGCCAGATCATTCGTTGAATATATTATCAGACGATAATACGGAGAGTACAAATTCAACTGCAGACTTAATGACGACGGATGAAGCCCGTGCAAATATTGAATCAACTATCAAAGATATTTTAAGACCAAAAAATTTAGAAAGTACGCAAGAGTTTGATGTCTCGAACCTCTCTGATTCCGGTGACGAGATTGATTTTGGATCCACTGATGTAGAAAAAACGGCTAATTCCACAGGAGAATTCGATTTAAGTAATGTGGAATTTGCAGATCTAGAAGATGAAGAAGATAAAGTTCCGATGAATTTTTCTAGTCAAGTCTCCGATCCAGTTGCAAGTGCACCGAAGCCAGTTGCAACAACTTCACAGGAAGTAATTCAAAGTTTTCAAGCTCCACCGACTTCAGAATTAGAAAGATCACACACCAGTTTTGTAAGTGATGAGGAGTCAACACGTTTGCACGCGACTATTAGACAAATGCGGGAAGAGCGTGAAGAATTATTGGCGCAAATAAAAACGTTAAAGGGAGATTCCCGAGAGTTAGAACAAGATAATTTAACATTAAAAGCGGCTTTAGATGAATCTAAAATAGAAGTTTCAATTTTAAGAAAAAGGCATATGGTTGAATTAGAAGATATTAAGTATCGTCTTTCACTCAATGAAGAAAAGAAAGTGCAGGCCATAGAAAAAGCAAAAGTGGCAGAAGGAAAACGTGAAAAGTTGGAGCAAAGAGTTCGCATTGACTTTAATCAAGTTAAGCAAAGAGAAAAAGAACTTGAAACAAAATTAGAGATGCTCTCTATTGACGTCGATTCGCAAGTTCAAAGCCGTGATCAAAAAATATTAGAATTGAGAAGAAAAATAGACTCTTTAGAATTTAATATGGAAAATGTTTCAATAAAAGAGCAAAAATCTCAGGATGATAAACGAAAACTAGAAGATAAATTAAACAAAATAATGAAAACACTTCGCCATTCCATTAAAAATCTAGAAGATGATATTGACCAGGTATCTGAAGACGGTCAAGATGATAAAGAGAATGGTGACCATAGGTCAAAAGCATAAACTATGAACGAGTTAACTAAATTTTTAAGTGATTTTCCTTTTTTTCAGAGTGAAAAAAATTTACTCGTTCATTTAGAAGATTTTCTTGCTCGTGAATTTCTCATTCGGCCTCTGCTCGTGTTTTCTATTCAAGATAAATTCCCAGTCATTCATTTGGATAAATGCCGTACTGTTTTAGGCAAAAGTGATCGATTACAACTCTATAGCGCAAAACTTTTAGATGAACTCATTATTAAAAGAAGTGAGCTAAAATCTATACCATGCTTAACCGTGAAGGTTGAGAATTGTTATTACTATTATTTGAATTTGGGATTAAAAAGAAATCAGTTTTATTTCACTGTTTTTTCAGCTCCAAGTGTAATTGCAACAGAAACTCTGATTCTTATTTCTCAATTTATAGCGAGCCATTTAAAAATTATTGAAAAATTCGATGAACTTTACAAGAGTCAAGAGCTTATCCATATAGATGATGTAACTGGTCTATATAATCAAAGAAAGCTCTATAAGGATTTGCAGTCTTTAGTCGATAAATTTCAAAGTGAAAAAGATCCATTTTGCGTATTGTTTATAGATATCGATCACTTTAAACGAGTCAACGACAATTATGGACACTTAGTGGGAACGAAACTTCTTGAGAATGTCGCTAATGATGTAAAGAGTCTTCTGCGTGATAGCGATTACAGTTATCGATATGGGGGAGACGAGTTTGTTGTTATTCTTACTAATTCGGACGGACAATCTGGGAAGGTAGTAGGAGAGCGTATTTTAAAAAAAATTAAATCTCGTGAATATACTTTTGATATACGAGAAGAAACAAAATCAATAAAGCTGAGCGTCTCTATTGGAGTTGCTGAATTTCCAACAGATGCTAAAAATGCTGAAGAAGTTTTAGCAATCGCCGACCGCATGATGTATGAAGCAAAAGAATCGGGGCGTGGCCTCGTTTTCAATACCCAAGATGTTTTTAAATCCAGTTTGAAAAAAGTAGTTGGGCCATAAGTGAGATCAAATGATTATTCTGGTTATTAGTGATCTACATTTAGGCAAAGGAAAATTCTTAAAAAATGGTCAACTCAATTTGCTGGAAGATTTTTTAGAAGATGAAAAGTTTTTTGACTTTTGCGACTACTACTCTAAAGGTGAATTTGAAAAAGAAGAAGTTCATCTGGTTTTAAATGGCGATATATTAAATCTCATTCAAATTGACGTCGATGGTGTTTTTACTAATATCATTGATGACGAAGTAACTGTTCGCTCAATTGACTCCATCGTAAAAGGTCATCCCAAATTTTTTGAAGGACTTCGTAAATTCCTGCGTGCACCTAATAAAAACATTACTTATGTCATCGGCAATCATGACTCTGGTATGGCCTTTAAAGAAGCTCAGACTGCACTGAAAAAGTATGTAGGGGATGAGTTAGACTTTTGTTTTTCTCTCAATCTCAATGGCGTGCATATTGAGCATGGACATCGTTTTGAAGTCATTAATACGGTTCCAAGTGATAAGTATTTTATGGAAGGGCCTAATGGAAAAATGATTTTAAATCTTCCATGGGGATCTCTCTTTTGCATAAATTTACTTCCTGTTTTAAGAAAAGATCGCCCCAATATAGATAAAGTAAGACCACTGTCTTCTTATGTAAAATGGTGTTTGCTGTATGACTTCGCTTTTTTTTGGAAAATGAGTTTTCAAGTAATCAGATACCTCATTCAAAGTAATTTTGATGAATACATCAAACAAAATAGAAATTTTAAAACGACAATTACGATTTTAAAACAAATTACAATTTATCCACTTTATGGAAAAAAAGCGAAAATGATTTTACGTCGTCATCCTAATATACACACGGTTGTTATGGGACATACTCACGTTCAAGAGTGGTTAAGATTTCCAGAGAATAAATACTATTTCAACACTGGTACTTGGAACCATATTCCTCAGTTAGATGCAGGTCTAATGGAGGCCCATAACAAATTTACTTATGTTCAAATTAAGGTGGATAAAGAGCAAAATCTACTTTTAACAGGAACGATCAATTTATGGCAAGGGAACTGGAAGCCATTTAAAGAAGAAGTATCGGCGACTTAAGGCAAAAAAAGGCGTACTCAAAAGGTACGCCTTTTAAATTATCAATAAATTATTTTGCAACTTTTTTCTTAGTAACTTTTTTAGCAGCTGGAGCTTTCTTAGTCGCTTTTTTTGCAACTTTCTTTTTTGATTTTTTCTTTAAAACAACTTCCACTTTCTTTTGGATTTTGTTTAACTCTTTCTTTTGCTCAGTCATGAATTTTTTTGCTTTTTTTACTTCATCTGAAACTGTTTTTTCTATTCTCTTTTCGAGATTCTTTTTTTCAGAGTGAAACTTGTCAACGATTCCTTGAACAACATGTTTTTTTCTTAGTTTTTCAATTTCATGTTTTAAGTCTTGAAATGATTTTAGCAATTGTTTTTTATTCATGAGCTTCTCCTTAGGGTTTAGAGTAATTTTTTACTTATCGGAACGCGGTAACCAAATCCAAAGCTTTTAGCTTTGATTTTTATTATAGGACAAAACTGTCTGCGTTTGTACTCAGATCTTACTAAAAGTTGAAATACTTTTAAAACTTGATCTTTGTTGTGTCCTTTTTTGATCAGGTCTTGAGGGGAGAATCGCATCGAAAGCATTGCTTCCAAGATCGGGTCGAGCAAATCATAGGCCGGAAGTGATTGAGCATCTTCTTGGTTTTCTCTAAGCTCAGCACTAGGAGGTCTTGATATAATCTCAGGTGGTATCATTTCGTTATAATTTCTATTGATATATTGGGCGAGTTCAAATACTTCACTTTTATAGAGATCTCCTAAAACCGATAAGGCACCAACGCTGTCTCCGTAAATAGTAGAGTAGCCCACAGCTATTTCGGATTTATTAGATGTATTCAAAACCATTGAGTTGGCTTCGTTAGAGCGCGCATAGATAAGTGCACCTCGCAACCGGCTTTGAATATTTTCATCGGCTAGACCTTTCATCTCAGTATGAAAACAGTCGCGGTAGCCAGTTCGAATCGCCGAGTGGATAAATTTAATCGGCATACTGGTAAGTTTTACTCCGATATTGCGACAAAAATCATATGAGAGGTCATATGAAAGTGAGCTAGAGAAAAATCCAGGCATAAAGACAGCTTCAATTTCCATCGGCGTAACTTTTCGATCTTTTAAAATTTTAAGCAAGGCCAAAACTAATGAAGAGTCCATTCCCCCTGAAAGGGCAATTGTGTATTTAGTAATTTTATTTTTTAATGAATAATCACTGATCCCCATTAAAAGTGCGTCTATGATTTCTGCACATTCAGCATCCTTTAAGGGCAAAAGAACTCTAGTGTCACTTGAAAGTCTAGTTGAAAAGAGATTTCCCCAACTATTTGCGCTTGAATTAAGTGATCCTGTTTTAGGGCCAATAAATTTGGGAAGCGCTAAACTTAAAAAGTCCGCTTGAAAACTTTTAGCTTGAACCACAACATTTTTTCCATCGACCACAAAACTTTTACCATCGAATAGAATTTCATCTTCAGCGGCCACGCGGTTAACGTACAAAAATGGAGCCTCTAAGTACCTAGAAATCTCCAAAGCGCGATTTACTCTTTGATCAAATTTTCCTAAGTGATAAGGGCTAGCACTTATATTGACGACCAGATCGCAATGAAGGTTCTCTTTTTCCAAATGATCTTTTAGCTGCTCGACAGGATCGAGCTCGTGTAGATGCGAAAACCACATATCTTCGCATATAAGAAGTCCAATAATGTGATTTTCAAATTGAAATATTCCGGTATTTGTCCCAGCTGTGAAATATTTTTTTTCTTCATATAGGTCATAGTTGGGAAGCAATTGTTTAGCGTAGATAGGTTTGATTTTTTTTCCAGGCTCAACTAAATACATCACGTTTTCTATAATTGTAGGTAAGCCATAATTGTCAAATTGATAAGCAAGTCCACCCATTAAGAGGGCCGTTTTCTCAGCAGATTTAAATTGACTGCTGGCCCAAAGCGAGAGATCGGCCAAAAAAGCTTGATAGTCATCAATGAAAGTTTTTTGCAGCACGAGGTCTTGTAGTGGATATCCAGTGAGAAATAGCTCTGGAAAGACGTGTAATCCTTTTTGATTTCCACTGGAAAAAGTAGTAGTAAGATATTTAAACAGAGCTTCAAAATCACCAATTTCATGGTGCGTTTGGTGAAGATTTAATTGCATGAACGATTCCATTGAACTAAATTTAATATAAAGATTTACCTCTTAAATTTACCAATATAAACCTGTGAAGAAAACTTAAATTAACAAAGTCAAAAACCTATGGTCGGAATCTTATTCGTTATCTTGGCTGGTCTCTTGTGGGCAATTGACACACTTATTCGCTACCCACTGCTCTATACTGGCATAAGTGCTGAGCGGATCGTCTTTACTGAGCATTTATTTCTTTCCCTTATTTTTATTCCTATACTAATCAAAGACCGTGTGCCATTTTGGCAAACTAAAATATCTTCACTTTTTTATTTTATTATTATTGGTGTTTTTGGCTCAGCCATTGGTACATTAGCGTTCACCAAGGCTTTCACTCTCATTAATCCGTCTTTAGTCATTTTGTTACAAAAACTTCAACCCATCATTTCCTGTTCTATGGCCAGTCTCTTTTTAGGTGAAAAAATGAAGCGCCCATTTCTTATTTGGGCCGGCGTTGCCTTATTAGGTGGACTACTTATTTCTTCCCCAGATATTTTGCCAGGGCTCTCACATTTTGACTTTAAGCTGGGATTTCTTTCTCAATCAGCAATGATGGGATATCTTTTAACTATGATTGCAGTAGTTAGTTGGGGAGCGTCGACGGTTTTTGGAAAAAAATTAACGGCAGATGGTTTTAACGAAAAGCAAATTATGGGTGGCCGATTTATTTTGGGATTCCTATTTATGAGTTGCTATATTTATGCCAACCGCGGCATCGTCAATTTCGATTGGCAGGTTATCGTTTGGGGAAAGATTCTTTTAATGGTAATATTGTCGGGGCTTATGGGGATGTATTTCTACTACCGAGGATTAAAGTCTATTTCAGCGCATGTTTGTGCCATCGCTGAAATGTTTTTTCCTTTAAGTGCTGTGACCATCAATTGGATATTTTTAGGCGCAAAACTCACTCCTGTGCAGATCGTTGGTGCAGGTTTATTAACTTTAGGATCAGCTGTCATACAGCTTAAGCATTATTAGAACGGGGAAAAATTATGAATAAGATCGTTTTGCCAGAATCAATGGAAGGAAAGACTATCGTAGTGGCCGGAGCTGCTGGATTTGTTCCTTCAACGCTTTGTGAGTTTTATTTAAACTTAGGAGCGCATGTTATCGGTATCGATAATTTTATCACCGGTTCTCGCTCAAACATCGACCTGCTTTCGAGCTACAAAAAATTTGAATTTCACCAGCACAATATTTACGAACGCATTCCTAATTTCAAAGACCAAAAAATTGATTTTATCTTTTCTATGGCGAGTCCAGCTTCACCAATTGATTTCGCAATCATCCCAGTAGAAATCATGCGAGTGAATTCTGAAGGAACACTAAAACTTTTAGAACTTGCTAAAGAAAAAAACGCTCGTTTCCTTGAAGCTTCAACCTCAGAAGTTTACGGTGATCCAGAAATTCACCCCCAAAGAGAAGATTATGTAGGTCACGTGAACCCAATTGGCCCGCGTTCTTGTTATGATGAATCTAAGCGTTTTGCTGAAGCGATGACGATGAGTTTTCATCACAAATATAATGTCGATACAAGGATTGTTCGTATCTTTAATACCTACGGACCACGCATGAGACCAAATGATGGTCGAGTTATTCCAAACTTTATTACCCAAGCGCTAAAGGGAGAAGACTTAACTGTTTACGGCGATGGATCTCAAACTCGTTCGTATTGTTTTTCTACCGATCTAGTCAATGCTATTCATAACGTTATGATGAGCAATGATTCAACACCATTTAATTGTGGTAACCCTGATGAATACACTGTCAAAGAAACGGCTGAACTCATTATAAAAATTTTGGGAAGCAGCTCTAAAGTTGCTTATCTTCCACTTCCAAAAGACGATCCAAAAAGACGCCGTCCAGATTTAGGAAAACTACAATCTGTATCTGATTATAAACCTCTTGTCAGTTTCGAAGACGGGATTAGACAAACAGCAGAGTATTTTAAAAATAATTTATAAAAGGCCATATGAAAGTAGCAATCACCTGCGATTATTTACTAGAGAGAAATCATTATTCTGAAATTGTAGAAACAATTTGTGAAATTTTCCCTGAAGCAAGACTTTATTGTTTTGCTCATAAAGCTGGAGCGATATTAGGCCACATCGAACAGCGAATGATAACTTCAACTTTTTTAAGTAAAACAGTGAAGTCAGAGCGCGAATTTTATTTGCACTCTTACCAAATTCCAAGTCTCGCTAAAAATCTATTTGTTTCTTGCGAATATGATCTCATCGTCAATATCTCTAAGGGATTTTCCCAAGGTATAAAAAAATGTGAAAAAACCAAAGTCATCACATTTCTTTATGATTTAGGTTATGAAAATAAAATTAACAAAACGCTACTCCAAAGAATTTTTAAGCCTTATGTCGAAAGTTGGGCGATGAAGTGTTTGAAAAATTCTGATCTCGTTGTTGTGTCTCGTCCTGATTTAAAAGAAAAACTTAAAGATATTCTCCCTAATTTAGATGTAACACCTCCGCCATTTAGAGTTTCTGATTATGCTCTTTTCCCCAAAGCAATGTTTAAACATCATTTTTTTGCGATAGAAGCTGCTGGTCTCACTTTAAAACAAGCGCGTGAGATTTCTTCATGGATGCAAGAGTGGAATTTAGAGTTTCAATTCATAGGCGTTGATGAACACCTTAATGAAATGAAAAAAGATTTCGAAAGTAATAAGTTTTTTGGAAACAAGTGCAGTGGGGAGCATGCTCCAGTTCTGGCTTCCTCTAAAGCACTAATTAGCTTTAATAATCAAGAATTTCCTAACCTTGCTTTCGCAACTATGGCGACAGGTCGTCCTGTTATTTTAGGCAATGACTTAAAAAAATGGGTTGATGGAACGGGTACTTTTTTTGCAAGTTTCAATAAAGGATCTATCAAAGCAATGATTGATGAAGTGATTGCTCGTGATCCAGAATTAGAAGGACAGAAAATTAGAGCTCATGTTATGGATTATCACGACATAAAATTTAAAGCTCAAATCAAGCGCATTTTAGCCAAATACCATGACGAAATTCACGACAAAGCTAATTCTGACTGCGTAAGCTGCAGCTAAAAAGAGCTTCCATATTCGATCCAGTCGAATTTTGAAATGGCCCAAAGTGGTTATATGCTTTTCCTGCTTGAAAGTGGGGAGAGACACAACGAAGTTCAGCGGGCTTTAGTTTTCCATCTACAAAATTACTAGGGTGAGTGGCACCGCTATTTGTGGTGTTTACTTGTACAGAAAATGTTTCAATTAATTTATGAACTCCACAAAATGCATTAAAACTTTGTAGTGAACTTCCTAAAATTTTTATTAATTCTCCTTGAGTAGCGTTAACAGGTATTGAACACGACTGAGTTCCAGTGTGTAAAGAATTCCACGCCTTAATACAAGGAATAATATTTCCAGTTTTATCTGGAGTAAATTGATAAGTCCCAACGTTTAAACGTGAAACTGGCGGTTGAGCAGCATCTTCGTAAAATTCAACTCCCGCAGGTCTTCTGTAACCGGTTGGTGAGTATAAGGCCGCCACACTTTGAGATGTTGAGTTATCAGCTGTGCTTAAAGATTCGGTATAGGCCAGGCATGAAAAAAATCGTGACCAAATAAAAAGTAATTCGGCTTTTGCTTTTTGATCACCATTTAAAACTGAAGTTCGAAGTTTATTTACTGTTGTTGCAAAAACATTAAGCATATCAATCGTTCTTTGCGCTGGAACCTTTTTCATAGTTTTAGAAAGCGTTGATTTCGAGACAGCACAAAGCGGATGACGAATTAATGATGTCGGAAATAAATCAGCATCATTACTACTCGTTTTATATGTACTACCAATAAAGCCGATCATCGAAGGAATATCTTTAATCATCATCTGCGAGTAGTAACTTATTTGATCAGCAAATTGATCGTGAGGAGAATTGTCTGTGTAACATTTATCAATTTCATCAGGATTTACCTGTGTGCGAATTTTTGTTAGTTCCAATTGTTTTTGATACAAATCTACTGTTGGTCCCACCATGCTTGAAGCATTTAAATATTCGTCTGCATTTAAATCGGGGCCTAAATCAATAGTGGGGGGAGCTGTTATTGCGAAGGCCCGATGGATAGGCATCAAAGACAAGAGCAGCAAAATAGTTGGTATTTTCATTACCAACATTTCGGCAGGGTAATTTAGAAAAGTTGGGTTTTAAAGATACGAATTAAGAATGGGAAATATTTTCCCCAAACAATATCCGTGTATTAGAGTTTTCTTAAGAAGTCTTGCGTACGTTTTTCTTTGGGATTAGTAAAAATTTCTTCAGGAGTATTTTCTTCTACAATAAATCCACCATCCATAAAGATCACTCGGTCTGAAACTTCTTTGGCAAATCCCATTTCATGAGTGACCACCACCATCGTCATACCAGAGAGCGCAAGTTCTTTCATAACTTTTAGCACTTCACCAACTAGTTCAGGATCGAGGGCCGAAGTGGCTTCATCAAAAAGCATAATCTCTGGTCGCATGCAAAGAGCGCGTGCTATGGCCACCCGTTGTTGTTGTCCCCCTGATAGCTCTCTGGGGTAAGCTGAAATTTTTTCTAAAAGACCAACTTTTTTTAAGTACTCTTCTGCGCGATCATGTGCTTCTTCTTTAGTTGTGTCTAAAACATTTATTGGAGCAATCGTTAAATTCTCTAATACTGTTAAATGGGGAAAGAGATTAAAACTTTGAAAAACCATTCCAATTTTTGATCTCTGCAAATCTAATTCTTTTTCTTTTAATTTATGGCCCACACGCTTGTCGTGAAAATAAATTTCACCGCCCGATGGAATTTCTAGGTAATTTAAGCAGCGTAGCAGCGTCGATTTACCCGAGCCTGAAGGACCGATAATTACGACTACTTCGCCTTTTTTTATTTCAGTAGAAATATTTTTAAGCACAGGATTTTTGTCGAAAGATTTTTCTAAGTTTTTTATTCTTAAGATGATTTCGCGCGATTTAGTTTTCACTTACACGCCTCCTTTTAATAAAAGAGAGCGCTCTAGCCTCGCGGCCACGGTACTTAAAATAAGGACAATAATTAAATAACCCAGGCCTGCCCAAAAATAAACTTCCCAAGGACGAAGATATTTAGCTCCTATTCTTTGAGTAACATAAAGTAATTCACCCAATGAAATAACAGAGACGAGAGAGGTCTCTTTTGTTAAAGCAGAAAATTCATTTACGACTGGAGGAATAATTCTTCTGTATGTTTGAGGAATGATAATTTTAAACATGGTCTGATTATAGGAGAGTCCTAAAGCACTGGCCGCTTCCGATTGTCCCTTAGGAATTGAGAGTATTCCAGCGCGGAAAATTTCTGCTAAGTAGGCTGCACAATTAAGTGAGAGTGCTAAAATTCCGGCCGGCATAGAATCAAGATTGATATTGATTAATGTTGGTACGGCAAAATAGATAAAGAGAATTTGTAGAAGTAGAGGAGTCCCTCGAAAGAGCGTGATGTAGGCCAAAGCAAAATAATTAAATATTTTAAAACGTGAGAGCCTCATTAAAGCCACAAACATTCCAATCGTAAATCCAATGATTCCCGAGATCACAGTTAGCTTCAAAGTGATAAGCATGCCTTCCAGTAAACGTGGAATAACGATGGTGTTAGAAAATGCCCAAAATCCTAGTGTTTCTTCCATTGGAATTTTTTAAAGTTTAGGAGCGACTTTAAGCCACTGCTTATAAACTTTAGTATATGTGCCATTTGCTTTAATCGTTTTCACAGCTTCTTCAAGAGCATGCAGTAATTGTTTATCTGATTTTTTAACTGCGATACCAATTGTTTCAGGTTTAATTGCTTCTCCAGAAACTACAAAAGTTTTAACGTCTAAACTTGAGTAATATTGGCCCACGGCTTCATCAGTAATAATTGAATCAGCCTGATTTGATTTGACTGCAGAAAAAGTTTCAGTCGCACCTTTGAAAGCTTTTATTTCTTTAATGTCGATTCCAGCTTTCTTAAAATTTTCAAGAGCGTTAAATGAAGTTGTATCAGCTTGAACGGCAACAACTCGTCCGGCTAAATCTCGTTGTGTTTTAATTGGTTTTCCACCTTTTTTAATGACAAAAACTTGACCCATCATCATGTAAGGAACGAAATTAACTTGTTGCTTGCGCTCATCAGTTATATTCATGGAAGACATAATAACATCGTATCGATTGGAGGTAAGTCCCGCCAAAATTCCATCCCAAGGCATAACAATAAATTCTACTTCCACCTTTAGAGCTTTCGCGATTTCTCGAGCGAGATCTACATCGAGACCTATAACCTTTCCATCATTTGATTCAAATTCCATTGGAGGGTAAGTCGTATCAACGGCCACCCGCAATTTTTTGGCTTTTAAAACAGCTTCGAGGTCATTGGCAAAAAGAGAATTGATTGAGCATAGTAACGTAATTAGGACTACGAGATATTTCATCATTCACTCCATGAAAGAAAAAATTATTGTATAAACGTTTCTGGTTTTCTGAAAAAGAATACTGGAACATCCACCCAAAAGCGATTTCCAAATTGATCTATCATTTGGTATTTGCCGCGCATGTTTCCATAAGGAGAGTGGAGAGGGCAAAAGCTGGTGTATTCATAATGTTCACCCGGAGAAAGCATTGGTTGTTCACCGATAACACCCGAACCTTGAACTTCATAAACTTTTCCATTTCCGTCTTTAATTTTCCAATGGCGATGTATAACTCTTGCACTCATTTCACCATGATTGGTGATGCGAATTTTATAGGCGTAAAAGTATTGATTATGCTCGGGATCTGAGCGCTCTGGAACGTAAGTTGGAAAAACTTCAACCTGAATATTATTTGTTGTAGCAGTGTAATACTCTTTAGAATTCACTGTAGAGCTAATTGTGTTATTCAAAGAGTTGTCAAAATTATCGTTTGTCGTGTCCATAGGTTCCTCAGTCGGAGAATTTATCATTATCTACCAAAGATAATGCGTTAATGGAAGCCTTGTTGGTTTTATGCCTCAAACATATGTTTGAAAGTAACTACCGAAAATGATTCACTTTTCCTTGAGAGAAATGGTGTACGAGCCGAAGAAATACATGTTAAAATTTCAATAATTACTATTAATAAAAGGAGTATCCTGTGGAAGAAAAAAACACATTATCACGTCGATCATTTTTTAAATTCGCTCTAGCTGGAGCTGCTATTGTTCCTTTCGTAATGAAAGCTACTAAGTCGTTTGCAGCAGATGCTTGCCCGACTACAGCACCTGCAGGGAAAGCACTTGCAAGTCCAACTGAAGGAATGGGAAAAACTCTTAAGTACGTAACTGATTCAACTAAAGCAAAAGATCCAAAATATAAAGCTGGTTCAAAATGTGGATCTTGTAAATTCTTTAACGCTGCTAAAGCTGAAGGTGGATACGCTCCATGTACAATGATGGGAATGAAGTATGTAACGAACTGCGGATGGTGTACTTCTTTTAACGCTAAAGTTTAATTTTAAATTATATCTAAAATAAAAAAAGGCGATGATTATTCATCGCCTTTTTTTTTGTAATTTTTATCAAAAGTCTCGGGGCCCATCTTTTCAATTTGAAAATCAATCATTCTTTTAAATGCATTTTCTAAACCGCTGGTATCGAGTTGTGGCTCTATTGTTTTTAGTATTAAGGTCGCTGCCTCTAAAGTCGAAAGACTCTGCTCTAATGAACTAGATCTTATTCTGTATTTACTTCTTTCTTGGAGTTCTAATTCATATGTAGGAATAGTATGCAGAATGGTTGATGCAAAATAAATTTTGCGGGCCTTACTCCATGATCCATCAATAAAGATTAAGCGGCTAATTCGCTCAGCATTTTTCGAGTTAATACTTTGTTTTTTTTCATTAGGGAAAATTAATGCGACTTCACCATCATTGATAATTTTTTTTAAGTCCGGGTGTTGATCAAAATTTTCGCCGATGAATATTTTAATGTGGGAAAAACTGTTTTTCATTAAGCGAACTGTATTAAGTGCGTGATTTGTTTCTGTTGGATGTTGAAGTATGATGAGTTCGGTAAGATTGTCGATGGGATTAAGGTAATCGCATAAGCATCTAGCAAGTATAAAATCACAGCGTGAGCAAATTGCCCTCGAGGAATTCATTTTATTTCCTTTTTTTAAGGCGCTCTTTTATACAATTAACCATTACTGTATTTATGAGTTTATGCTTTTTCTCACAATCGTTTAAAACTCGTTTGGTAAAATTGAGACAATTTTCTTCACTAGAAAAAGCGGCATCTTTTCTATGCTTCATACAAAAGAAAGCTAAGTTTTGATTTATTTCTTGTAAGCGCTCTTGGTTTTTAGAACTCAATTGCTCATTAGAAACTAACTCCGGATTATCTTTTTTCGGTACTTCTTTTACGGGAACAAGAATAACAGGGGCAGATGTTTTCTCGTGAAAGATTCGCGATTGTTTTTGAGGAGCTGATGGCGTCGTGGTCTTTTTAGATTTTGGAGCTTCACCTTTTTCAATGGCCTCAAATTCTTTTTCTGTACTATGAGAATATTCAGTAGATTTTTTTTCTTCTGTTTGCTCACTAGAGCAGCTCACAATAAATTGCAAAATAAGAATGGCAATAAGTATTAAGGTTTGTTTTTTCATGAGGCTTAATTATAAAGGATTTAATTCTTTAAGTTAAGCGTTTTAGTCAGGGATCGGTTGAACTTTTTCATATTTTGATTAGAATAGACAAAAGAATTTATTTTTTTAAGGTTGTGATGCATGTCGAATACAAAATATAGAAGCGAAATCACTGGTGTTGGCTCATTTGTTCCACCAAAAGTTTATACTAACTTTGACTTAGAAAAAATGATGGAAACGACCAATGACTGGATAGTGCAAAGAACAGGAATAGAACAGCGTCATTGGGTAGATGATAATGTTTCAAATTCAGACTTGGCTTTTGAAGCTTCTGTGCGCGCAATTAAAAATGCGGGGCTCGAGCGCTCTGATATCGATATGATTATTTTCGCAACTCTTAGTCCCGATCATGAATTTCCAGGCACTGGTTGCTTTTTACAAGCAAAATTAGAACTACCAGAAATTGCAGTTCTAGATATTCGTCAGCAGTGTACAGGGTTTCTTTATGGTTTATCTATTGCCGATAAATTCATTCAATCAGGATCGAATAAAAATATTTTAGTGGTGGGATCTGAAGTTCACTCTAAGGGATTAGATAAAACACCTAACGGCAGAAACGTGGCCGTGCTTTTTGGAGATGGCGCTGGAGCTGTTGTTGTATCGAGAAAAGAATTAGTCAATCCGGCAACTGATTCACGCATTATCACAACTCATTTGCATGCAGATGGATCATTTGCAAAAGAGCTTTGGATTCCTGCTCCTGGAACTGCTCTTGGTGCGGATCGAATTAATAATGAAATGATTGCTGAAGGAATGCATTATCCACAAATGAATGGAAAAACAGTTTTCGTTCACGCGACAAAAAGAATGGCGGAATGTTTAGTGAGTGCCTGTAAAGAAGCGAATGTGACTTTTACTGATGTCGATTTATTTCTTTTTCATCAAGCCAATCTTCGCATCAATTCTAAAGTGGCGGAAATGTTATCTATCCCAGAAGAAAAAATTTTCAACACAATTCAAAACTACGGCAATACGACTGCGGCGACGATTCCTTTAGGGATGGATGATGCAATTAAAGCTGGGGTGTTGAAGAAGGGGATGCTGGTGGCCAGTGCTGCTTTTGGTTCAGGATTTACTTGGGCTTCGGCGGTTTGGCGCTATTAATTTTCTCAATAAAAGTAGTTGGCTATTTTTTGATTCACCTTACATTTACTTACAAAATTAGTTTTATTTTGCACATCAGACTTATGTTTTGCGATCATAATTGAACTAAACATAAATCAAGGATGATGTATGAAATTAAAGCTTATCGTGAGCTCTCTCGTTTTCTCTTCGGCATTTTTCTCTACTGCATACGCAACACCATTTAACGGCTACATTGTAAAAGTTAAAAAAGGTTCAAACTTTTTTAATCAAAAATCTCTTTCTCAATTTGGATCTGTTTCAAAAGTAACTAATACAAGTTTTGGAACTTTTGCTCGACTTGAAACAAATAAGGGATTTACTGATAAGTCATTTGCTCTAATGGCTAAAAATTCAGAGATTGAATATATCGAACCAAACTATATCATTACTTTAGACAAAGTTGCCGGTGGAGAAGAAGCTCCAGCTCCAAAAGACACTAACTTTAAAAAACAATGGGGCATGAAAAATGATGGAAAAAATGGAAGCATTTTTTCTTCAGGAATAGCCGGTGAAGATATCAATGTTCTTCGCGCTTGGAATATCACAAAAGGAAATAAGGCTGTAAAAATCGCAGTCATCGATACAGGTGTTGATTACACTCACCCAGAATTAAAAGATCAGATTATGGTTAACGAAGCAGAGCTTAACGGAAAGCCTGGCGTTGATGATGATGGCGATGGATATATTGATGATATTTACGGATACAATTTTTCAGCAAAAACGGCTGACCCTCAAGATGGACACGGACATGGAACTCATTGTGCTGGTGTTATCGGAGCTAGTCATAACGGAGCCGGAGTTGCTGGTGTTATGGCAAACGTAAGCATTCTTCCTATCAAGTTTTTATCTGATGAAGGTTCTGGAGAAACAATCGATGCAATCGCAGCGATTGATTACGGAATTAAAAGAGGTGTTAATGTTATGTCGAATTCTTGGGGGGGCGGAGAAGAAGAGCAATCTCTTAAAGATGCTATCCAAGCTGCGACAGACGCAGGAATTGTTTTCGTAGCAGCCGCTGGAAACGAATCAGCTAACAATGATAGAACTGCTTCTTTCCCAGCAAATTACCCAAATGTTATTTCTGTTGGATCATTTACTTCAGCAGGTGCTAAATCAAGTTTTTCTAACTACGGTGTGAAATCAGTTCACGTCACTGCTCCAGGATCAAACATTCTTTCTACTTATAAAAGAGGTGGATATACAACAATGTCTGGAACATCAATGGCAACTCCACACGTAGCAGGAGTTATTGGTCTTCTTTTATCTCAAGAGCCGAATTTAACTCCGGCCCAAGTAAAAGAGCGACTTATCAGCACTTCTACAAAGACTTCTAAGCTTCAAACAGCTTCTTTATCAGGTGGAAGAGTTGATGCTTTTAAGGCCTTATCTAATAATTAAAAATTAGATTGGCAGTACTCCCAAAGAGTATTATAAGACCCTAAGAGTAATTTCTTAGGGTCTTTTTTTATTTATTTATGAGTGACAAACAAGTAGTTTTTAAAAAATCGTTACGCGTTGGCGATCCACTAGTCTTAATAGACTATCTCGAAAAATATTCTGGCTTATCAAAAAGTTTAATAAAAAAAGTTCTCAATAACGGCGGCGTTCACGTTCGTCTGTTTAATAGTTCCAAACTAGCTCGCTCTCGCAGAGCAACCCTTGATTTAAATCCAGAATCTCTTGTGGAATTTTATTATGATCCAAAAATCACAAATGCAGAAATTCCAATCGGAGTCGAGCTCACTAAATTTCGCGAGTGGGGATTGTGGTATAAACCCGCAAACCTCATGGCCCAGGGAAATGAATTTGGCGATCATTGCTCTATTGAGCGCCAAGTGCAGAAAGCAAAAAATAAAGCATGGCTTATTCATCGGTTAGATCGCGAAGCTAACGGAATTATGCTTTTTGCTTATACTCAGAATGCGGCTAGGATTTTTTCTGAAATTTTCCAAAACCGACGAGTTCAAAAATTTTATAAAGTTGAAGTTATTGGTGTTGTTAAAAATGATATTGGTGAAATCGATAAGCAGCTTGATAAAAAAGAAGCTCGTACTACTTTTAAAGTAATAGAGAGAACCGAATTTACCACTAAACTTTTAGTTGAAATTCACACGGGGAGATTGCATCAAATTCGCCGTCACTTCGAGATGATCGGACATCCTGTCTTAGGAGATCCCAAGTATGGTGTTGGAAATAAAAACACAGATGGTTTGCAATTACAGGCTTTTCAATTAAAATTTATCGATCCTTTTACTCAAAAAGAATTTAATTTTACGTTGCCTTCAAATATTTCTTAAGCACGGCCTCGATCAATAGCAAATGCACCAAAGGCCTGGGCTGTTGGCATTAGTGAAATGGTATTGATGTTGACGTGAGCAGGTCTATTCATAACCCATTCAATCGTCTCAGCTATATCGTCTGCCGATAAGGGGGTCATTCCTTTATACACGTCTTGGGCCTTTTGTTGATCTCCACTAAAGCGCACAGCTGAAAATTCAGTTTCACACATTCCAGGTTCAATACACGTGACTCGCACGTTTGTTCCTATAAGGTCAGCTTTTAAATTTAATGTGAACTGATGCACGAATGCTTTAGTTGCTCCATAAACATTTCCACCGGGATAAGGAAATTCTCCAGCGACTGACCCCAGATTTATAATATGCCCGTTATTTTTTTTCACCATTTCAGGCAATAGGGCGTGAGTGCAGTTAATCACTCCATTTATATTGGTATCAATAACAGTTTCCCAATCAGAAAGTTTTGCATTTTGTGCAGAATCGACTCCGAGAGCAAGGCCCGCATTATTGATGAGGACATCGATATTTTTAAATTGAGTAGGTAGAATTGCAATAGCCTTTTCTACATCACTTGCATTTCTTATATCTAATACGATTGTGTGAATTTTTTCACCGTAGAGTTTTTTTAATTCTTCTAAGCGCTCAATCCTTCTTCCAGTTGCAATAACCTGGTTTCCATTTTTAATAAATCTTGCAGTCATCGCTGCTCCAAAACCTGCCGTGGCCCCAGAAATAAATATAGTTTTCATTGAATCTCCAAATGCAAACGAAGTGAATTGATTTTCTTTTTATAAAGAATACTTAAAAAGACGCACATACATAAAAGGCCGATAGCAAGTCCCATCCAAAGGCCACGGGCCTCAAGACCTTGTCGGTAAGTAAAATAACATCCTATGGGAAGACCTAACATCCAATAAGAAATGAGCACTAAGATCATGGGGATTTTTGTTTCTTGCAGGCCTCGCATAACTCCAGAGAGGACAACTTGAAGACCATCAGGGATTTGAAATAAACCTACCCAAAATAAAAGAGCACTGGAATAAGTGATAATTGTTTTATCAGAACTCGCAACACCAATAAGCGTTTCAGGAATACTTAAATACATGATTGCCGTTCCCATTTGAAAAATCATGGCCAGGGCCAGCGAGCCCAATGAATATCGCAAAATCCCATCTAAGGATTTTTTGCCCAATTGCTCACCAACTAAAACTGAAACAGCACTGCCAATCGCCAATGGTACCATAAAAGTGAGTGACGTAAAATTGATCACTAAACTCTGGGAAGCAGAAGCTGTTAAACTCATTTTTCCTACAAGCACGGTAACGGTAGAAAAAACTAAAACTTCACACAACACAGTAAATGAAATGGGTAATCCTAATTTTAAGATTTTTTTGATCGTTTCATGATTTTTTTTAATTTCAAATGCGCATGTTTTTTTCATGTAGAAAAAAAGAATGATGGACATGAAGAGTCGGCAAAAACTTGTCACGATGGCGGCACCAAGCACACCGAGCTCTGGAATTGGTCCCCAGCCAAACATAAAAACGACGCATAAGGCGACATTCACTAAATTAAAAAAGAGTATTA
Organism: Bacteriovoracaceae bacterium; assembly: GCA_947446575.1. Classification (GTDB taxonomy): domain Bacteria; phylum Bdellovibrionota; class Bacteriovoracia; order Bacteriovoracales; family Bacteriovoracaceae; genus Bacteriovorax. The sequence continues at coordinate 70,542 of CANFHC010000002.1, forward strand.
ATCCATTCGATGCGTAGGTAAGGCCATCTGCTTGCAGATATTCTTTGGTAGCCTGAAAAAGAAGCGCTGGCCAAAGTGAGAGTGCCGTCCATTTTAAATAGAGTGCAACTGTGGGAGCAATACTCGGATTTAGATCCAGCCAGTGTATATTAAAAGCGAGAATATAGATTGCAACAATTAATACAATGGAGCTGATAGTAGCGACATAATACGAGTTAAAAAGCAGAGTTGAATCTTTTTTTCCCTGACCTTTTATGAGAGAGGCCAGAGGTCCCGTACAAAGAAGCAAACCAATTCCCACCATGAGAAAAGGTGCAAAAATAGCAGCGGCTACACCGATTGCTGAGACTGCTTCGTTGGAATAATGACCTGCTACTACGATATCTCCGACACCAAAAAGCATTTGGCCAATTTGCCCGGTGATAATGGGCAGAGCAAATAGGAATATTTCTTTTAATATTTTAAGGTTTTTCATAGAGACGCTAGTTTACAAACAAAAAGAAAACTTGGAAAATGAAAAGACCTACAATCCCAAGGAAATCTCTTGCAAAACACAGAAGCAACGCCTGAAACTAAACATAATTCTGATCCTAATTTAGAATACGATGATATTAACGCTCGTGGTTCTTCAAAGTCTGGTTTTGGAAAAATTATTGAAAATGTTTTTCGCAAATTTCAAACTGTGGGCTTTTTATTTTTTTTAGTTCCCGTTATCCTTGTTTGTGTTTTTTGCTTGGCCGTCTCCCTCACACCTGGAATTATGCTGGTTAATTGGATTGGAGTAGAAGTTGCGACTCAAGGGCTTCTTATTAAATCGTTTGCCTACGGCCTTGGTCTCTCATTTGGTTTTTTAGCTTTTATCTTAACTCTCATCACTATCGTCCCTATAATGAATTTTCCAATTCTCCCTTTTGTAAAAGCGTATAGAGGAGCATGGTTTTCGATTGAATCAATTCCTTGGTACTACCACAATGCTCTTACATACCTCGTTCGTTATACAATTTTAGATTTAATAACTCCCTCTCCACTGAATGTTTATTTCTTTAAAATGATGGGAATGAAAGTTGGTAAAGGAGTTATGATCAATACATCAAATGTTTCCGATCCATGTTTAATTATCCTAGAAGATTATGTAACAATCGGTGGCTCTGTTTATATGATGGCCCATTATGGAATGAAGGGTTTTCTTATTATAGACAAATTGCATATTAAAAAAGGTGCGATGGTAGGTCTTGCTGCAAAACTTTTAGGTGGAGTCACGATTGGAGAAAAAGCAGTAGTTGCTCCAAACGTAGCAGTTCTTCCTAAGACTGTTATTAAGCCGGGGGAAAAATACGGCATGCCAGCAGCTCCAGTTAATCCTACCTAATCGCTTTATACATGGCGAGTGCCTTATCCTTTTGTCCCTTATAGGCGACAATAGGATGAGGATAATCCGATCCAATAAAACATTTTGCTTCTACCTGCTCGACCATATCTGATTCATGAGGATAATGAATTTGTTTATTGGAGAATAAACTTAATTCAGGACACCAGTCGCGAATAAAAATTCCGTCCGGATCAAATTTTTCAGATTGATTATAAGGATTAAAAATGCGGAAGTAGGGTTGAGCATCAACACCAGTTGAAGCAGACCACTGCCAACCACCATTGTTGGCGGCTAAATCAAAGTCGAGAAGTTTTTCTGCAAAATAGCGCTCTCCCAATCTCCAATCGATGAGTAATGTTTTAGTGAGAAAACTTGCCACTACCATTCGAAGACGATTATGCATTAAACCCGTTTCATTCAAGCAGCGCATGGCCGCATCGACAATGGGATAACCGGTTTCACCTTCGCACCAAGATTTAAAATCAGCTTTGCTACCAAGCCAAATAATTTGATCGTATTCTAATTTAAAAGAGTGCGTTTCAACTTTGGGATACACATCTAAAATGACTTGATAAAAATCTCTCCAAATAAGTTCTGAAAGCCAAGTGGATGCTCCCTCATTAGATTTTTCAAGACTCGCACGAATCATATCGCGGATCGATAGATTGCCCATGCGGATATATGTTGAGAGGTTAGATGTTTGATTAAGAGCTGGAATATCGCGCGCCTCTTTATAATTGTGCATGTGTTTTTTAAATTGTGACAAAAGACCCATTGCCTCAGTTGTTCCACCTTTTAAGACACAAGTGATTTCTTCAAACCCAATAGTATTCATCCAATTTTTTTTGTTGATTGAATTGGGATTATTGAATTTTGCCATTTTTTTGAGGACACAATTAAAATTGGGCACAACAGATTCTTGCGCACGAAAAGTTTCGAGCCATTTATTTTTATAAGGAGTAAAAACTTTATAAATTTCCCGCTTTCCATTCAAAACTTCTTGTTTTTCATAGAAGACATGATCTTTGAATGAAAAAACGGAAATTTTATTTTTCTCTAACGTTTTTGTGACACTCTCATCTCGTTTTTTTGCGTAAGGTTCATAGTCGCGGTTAAAATAGAGACCATCGACTTTTAATTCCAGAGCTAGTTCAGGAATAATTTTTGCTGGATCACCATATTTAATTATAAGACTTGAACCCACTTCATTTAAGAGGGATTCAATTTCTTTGAGTGAATCAAAAATAAAAGTGAGCCTGCGGTCTTTTTTATTTTTTAATTTAGTTAAAATCAGCTCATCAAAGACAAAAACCAAAAAGGTCTCATCTGCATTTTTTAATGCCTGAGAAAGAGCATAGTGATCGTGCAGCCTTAAATCGCGTCTTATCCAGCAAAGATTTTTTGAAGACATATTTATTTTCTTTTAAAAATAGCATCGAGGGCCTGGTTTATAGTTGGGTATTTAAACTGAAAACCTAATTCAGGTAGTCGTTTTGATATAACGGCTTGTGAATCAAGAATCACTGTCGACATCTCCCCAAATGCTAACTTCAATGGAATTGTTGGCACTGGAATTATTGTTGGACGATGAAGAGCGTGACCCAAGGCTTTTGTGAAATCAAAATTATTTACTGGATTGGGAGCAGTTGCATTGATGACACCATTATAGTTTTCGTTTGCAACGGCAGCAAGATAAAGATTAACTAAATCATCTCTGTGAATCCAACTCATCATTTGGTTGCCATCTCCAATTGGACCACCGAGACCGATTATAAACGGAGGGAGCATTTTTTTGAGTGCGCCATCATCTTTTTCTAAAACAACGGCTGTGCGAATAAGAACTCGTCGTTTTGATTTTGTAAGTTTTGAACTTGCTTCTTCCCACTGGGCACAAAGATCTGCCAAAAATGAGTGAGCAGCTGGAGTTTCTTCATTTAATGTACTGGGTTTATTAACAGGATAAATTCCCACCGCAGAAGCAGAAATAAAAAAATCTAAAGGAGATTTTAAATTATCGTCTAGAAGTTTAACTAAATTTAAAGTTGAATCAACTCTTGATTGTTTTAATTTTATTTTTTGATCAGCACTCCATCTTTTTGCACCAATATTTTCACCCATTAAATTAATGACGCCATTAATTCCTTCAATTGACTCTAATGGTGGAAGCTCTAGATTATTGGTCCACAAAAATGCTTTTACCCGATCATCTGGGAATATTTTTTTCGCCTTAGAAATATCGCGAGTAAGTACATTGATTTCATGCCCTTCAGTTAATAGCCTTTTTGTCAGCTCATGCCCTACAAAGCCAGTGGCCCCAGTTATTAGAATTTTCATCGTGTCCTACTCCTGTCTAAATTATTCTTAAGTGATTATAGTTTTAAGTTCTATTTTTACCTAACAGACAATGCTACTATGCTTCTAGACAACAAATAGACGATTTTTTAGGAAAACAATGTTGAATACGTCTTACACTATCCAAATGGCCTCGAAAATTTCAGGCGTTGGCGTTCATACCATTAGAGCGTGGGAAAAAAGATATAAAGCACTCGTGCCCAATAGAGACTCTGCTGGTCATAGAACTTATACCAAAACAGATATAGAAAAACTAATGCTTTTAAGTGAATTGTGTTTACTTGGATTCACAATTTCTAAAGTCGCTCAACTTAGTATACCCGAGCTTAAAGACTCACTTAAAAGTTTGGGAAAAACATCAGCTGATATTGACTCAGCCGAATTTAATCTTGTTCAAGATAAACCTAGCATTGATTCTACCCAATCGATGGGCATTTTAATGTTTGCAATGCGTGCCTATAAACTCGACGTGGTTCATCAGGAATTAGGAAAATTAAAAACTTTGGTTTCAAGTCGCGATATGGCTTTTAATTTAATTTTACCTCTGATTTTAGAGATTCAGGATTTAGCAAAAAAAGGGATCTTTACAAAAATTCAAATTGAATCTGCTCATGGATTACTCGCAAGTCACGCGGGGCACGGTCTGTATAAACATAAAGAAACACGAGAAAGAAGCTCACTCAATGTAGTTGTGAGTGGAATTGAAGGGGAAGGCGCGGTTATTTCTACTATGGTTGCGGGACTAATTATCAATCATTATGGATTCAACTTTAGTTTTTTAGGAGCTCAAGTATCACTAGAAGTTCTCTTAGAATCTCTCCATTTCCTCCAGGCCAATTTAGTCATTCTTAATGCCACGACAGCTGTTCAAAATTTTGGTGTCTCTCATGTTCATTCTTATTTGGAAAAACTTTTGGGAAAAATTCCTACTGGAATTGAAATTCTCGTTTTGGGGAATTTTGAATTAGAGCTTGAAAAAATTCCCGGCAAGCGCATAAGTTTTGTTAAAAACTACCAAGCGCTCGACGAGTTTTTAGAAAAAAAATCACAATAGCTTAAAGAATTTTTTTTATATCTTTTAGAATATCTTTTGGTTTATCAGTGGGGGCGTATCGAGCGTGTGGCACACCATCTTTATCCACTAAAAATTTTGTAAAATTCCACTTCACTGCTTTTGAGCCTAAAATTCCAGGCAATGACTCTTTTAAAAAAGTATAAACCGGAGCAGCTGCATCTCCGTTTACATCTATTTTTAAAAATAGAGGAAAACTGACATCATATGAAAGGCTGCAGAAATTTTTAATTTCTTCTGCATCTCCTGGTTCTTGAGCACCAAACTGGTTGCAAGGAAAGGCCAGGATTTCTAAGCCTTGATCTTTATACTCGCGATAGATTTCTTCAAGGTCTTTATATTGGGGGGTAAATCCACACTTAGAGGCTACATTAACAATTAGAAGAGTTTTTCCTTTGTATTGTGCCAAGGAAGTTGTTTTGCCTTCGATATTTTTAACTTCAAAATCATATATGGTTTTACTTGTCATAATATTCTCCTTTTTACTTTAAAAAATTGTAGGCCAAGAATATGATAGATCATAGAGAAAATGAAGGTGAGAGGGAAATTATGACAAACGCAATAGAAGTCAGTGGCGTAAAAAAATCTTATGGACCAGATTTTTCACTTCATGACGTAAATTTAAATGTTGAAAGTGGAAAGATCTTTGCTCTTTTGGGCCCTAACGGTGCCGGTAAAACCACATTAATAAAATTAATGCTCAGTTTAATGCACACTGACGCTGGTAGCATTAACATTAATGGAATTCCATCCACCGATTCAACTTCGCGTAATGGAGTTGCCTTTTTACCTGAGAAATTTAGTTTTTTTCCATTCTATACTATTCGCGGTGTTTTAGAATTTTTTGGAACGATGAAAGGATTAAAGGGGCAAGACTTAAAAGATCAAATAGATAATGCTCTAAAAGAATTGGATATAACTGAATTGCAAAATAGAAAATTGCAGTCTTTATCAAAAGGCCAAGTGCAAAGAACAGGGCTTGCGAGCTTATTAATTGGTGACAATCAGTTATTAATCCTAGATGAACCTTTCTCAGGTTTAGATCCCATAGGTATGCGTGAGCTTAAAGATATTTTACGCAGACAAAGAGAAATGGGGAAAACCATTTTTCTAAACTCTCATATTCTTTCAGAAATGGAGCTTATCTGTGATGACGTCGCCATTTTAAATAAGGGAGAAATTCTTTTTAATGGAAGTGTGAAAAGTATTTTAGAGAAAGGGAATTCTCTAGAAGATTTCTTTTATCAGTTAGTAAGTAAAAAATAAGGAAAAAAGATATGCAAGATTTAAAAAGTGCTCAATGGATGGCCCTCATTAAAGATACTATTTTAAAAGAGCTAAGAAGCAAAACGTTAATTTTTATTTTTATTGCAACAACGTTAATGATTTTTTTAGCTCACGCACTCTTAAAGATGTTTGCTAACAGCACGGACCCTAATTCAGCTGCTCCCATGCTAGTGAATGCGGCAAATAGTTTAAGTTATATGTTTTGGACAATTAATATTATGAGTGTGATCATCGCAGCTGTTTTTGGCATAAGTGCAGTTAGATCAGATTTTAGAGAAAAAATCATTTATCAGTATTTAACTTTTCCTATATCACGCACTCAGTATATGCTCGGACGCATTTTTGGAGCGTGGATTTTGGTTTATGGTTATTATCTTTACGCTTATATCTTATCGGCTATTTTATTTTCTGTGGCGACTCACTCACTTGCTCTAACGTGGGGACACTTGGCAAGCATTCTCTTAATGGGGCTCTATTTATTCTTAGTGATTTTTATTTCTTTTATCTACTCACTTTTTGCAGGGAAGATTGGATCATTTTTAATGGTATTAGCTTCCGTTTTAATTATTTCCCTTTCGACTGAATCGATGAGAAATCTAGAATACGCTGAGTATTTTAAAAATTTTAGTTTTTTTAGATTGCTTGGAATGATTGTTTATTTTTTCATTCCTCGCATAAATTATATTACTGAAACGGCTAATGCATTAATGTTCAAAGAGCCAATGCGCTTAAATATTTCTTTGGAGACATTACACCTAGTGGCCACAACTTCTTTTTTTATTTTTCTAGCAGATAGAATCGTTAAGAGAAAGAATTTTTGAAAAATATTAAATGTATATACTAGGGCTTTCTTGTTTTTATCACGATAGCGCAGCCGTCTTGCTTCTTGATGGCCGCATAATCGCTGCCGTCGAAGAAGAGCGCTTTACTCGCAAAAAACACGATCAAGCTTTTCCGGTGCAATCAATTGAGTATTGCCTTAATCTTGCGGGGATAACTCTCGACGAAGTAGGGGCCGTCGTCTTTTATGATAAGCCTCTGTTAAAATTTGATCGTTTGCTTGAAACTTATTTTGCCCGAGCTCCTTTGGGGCTAAAGTCATTTTTACTGGCCATGCCAGTATGGCTTAAAGAAAAAATTTATTTTAAAAAAATTCTTCGTGATGCTCTTAAAAAATTCTCAGATCAGACTCCTAAATTATATTTCAGCGAACATCACCTCTCACATGCTGCATCGGCTTTTTATCCCTCTCCTTATAAAGAAGCTGCGATTTTATGCATTGATGGAGTCGGAGAGTGGGCGACAACAAGTGGATGGTATGGAGAGGGAAATACAATTAAGCCTCTTTTTGAAATTCATTTCCCTCATTCTCTTGGACTTTTTTATTCAGCCTTCACTGGATTTCTGGGTTTTAAAGTCAATTCAGGTGAATATAAAATAATGGGGCTAGCACCCTTCGGAAAACCAGAATTCGTTGATCTCATTCTAAAAGAACTCATTCATTTTAATGCTGATGGAAGTTTTCAATTAAACTTAGAGTATTTTGATTTTACTCATGAACATGAAATGGTAACAAAGAAGTTCGCTGAACTCTTTGGTCATCCGGCCAAAATGGCAGAAGATGAAATATCTGAATTTCACAAAAATTTGGCAGCTTCTCTTCAAGCAGTATCAGAGATGGCCGTGCTAAAACTAGCAGCACAAATAAAAAAATTAACTGGATCAGAAAATCTTGTCATGGCCGGCGGAGTCGCCTTAAATTGCGTTGCCAACGGGAAGTTAAAAGCGAGTGGTCTCTTTAAAAAGATTTGGGTTCAACCAGCTTCAGGTGACTCCGGCGGCGCTTTAGGTGCTGCCATGGCCTTTACTTATTTAGAAAATAAGACCCCTCGAATAATTGAATCTAACTCTCAGCTCGGGTCTCTTTTAGGTCCAGAATTTAAAATTGAGCATATCAAATTATTCTTAGATACAATGAATGTTCAATTTCACGAATACCAATCTAATTCAGAATTAGATTTGGAAATTAGCCGAGAGATAATGAAAGGTAGTGTTGTAGGCTTGTTTCAAGGACGAATGGAGTTTGGTCCTAGGGCCTTAGGATCAAGATCCATTATTGGCGATCCCCGTTTTCCTAAAATGCAATCAATCATGAATTTAAAAATAAAAAAGCGAGAGTCGTTCAGACCTTTTGCACCAGCTGTTTTAGCAGATTGTGTAGAAGATTATTTTCATTGGGATCAAACGACTGCTTCTCCCTATATGCTTTTTACAACTCAGGTAAAAAATAAAATTCCACTTCCTGCCGTCACTCACGTTGATGGTTCAGCAAGATTGCAAGTCGTAGATGAAAAAATTCATCCACGATTCTATGCACTTCTTAAAACCTTTTACCAAGAATCCGGATGCCCAGTTATCATCAATACTTCTTTCAACGTTCGAGGTGAACCCATAGTGGCCCGTCCCAGCGAAGCACTCAATTGTTTTATGACGACCGATATGGACATCTTAGTATTAGAGAATTTTTTATTAAAAAAATCTGAGCAATCAGAAGCGACCCTCGCGCGCGATTGGGTAAATGCCTATGTCAAAGACTAGCACGAATAGAAATTTTGGTTTTATCATGACTGGAGGTTTTCTAGTCTTAGGTTTTATTATTCCATTTATAAAGCATAGACCCGCTCATCTTTGGTTAATTTCTCTATCTTTGGTTTTTTTACTCTTTGCTTTTTTTGCTCCGACACTTTTGGAAAAGCCACGCATTCTATGGCTAAAGTTGGGACATAATTTAGGAATAATCAATACGCGCTTACTTTTTACATTTATCTACTTGAGTCTGTTTAGTTTAGTCCATTTTATTTTTATTATTTTGAGACGAGATAAACTCAAGAGTGTTTGGAAAAAATATCCAAGTACATTACAACAAAAAAATGAGATCTCTTCTTTTTGTGATCCCTTCTAAAAAACCTATCCCTTAAATAACTTACTATTATCTATTCAATATTTTTTTTTGTATTTATCAATTAACAATGGCCAAGCTTTCTTTATGAGCAAACAATCTTTGCAGACTTCTTGGAGCGCAATAGATGAAGCTCAGAAAAAAAATGATACTGATTTCAGTTACGATAACAAGTTGTTTGGCCATTATAATAGTCAGCTTTTTTTATTATTTTGCACACAGTGAAATAAAAAAACGGACGATCGATAGTTTTCAAATGCAAAGTCGTTTAATTGATCGAGAACTTGAACGCCTTTTTTTCGAGCGCATTGGAGATATTGAATCACTTGCTGGAAGAATACGACTTTTAAATGAAAAAAATGATTCTACCTTTGTAGAACTTTTTTTAATTCAAACTAGGAACACTTTTCAGATTTATGATAACCTTTATTTTTTAGATTCAGAAAATACAATAATTGCTTCAACTAAAGATAATAAATTCCAGAAAATATTTAATCCACTTCTTGAGTTGAGTAAAAAAAATCCGGTAACTTTGTTTTCTTTGTCAGACAATGGAAATATCTTAACATTTGTAAAGTCAATCAAGCACATCAATGGAAAAAAATTAGGATATTTGATTGCGGAAGTTCCTATCGCTTATATCACTGAAAAAATTCATCAGGTGTCTATAAAGGGAAAATATAATTATTTAGAAGAAATTGAATTGCGTAGAGCAAATGGGCAAATTCTTTATTCTAAAAATAAAAAAAAAGATCATGCAATTGATCTAACGAAGAAGGGGTTTCAAGAAGATGATGAATATATGTGGACAACAACTAGTTCTTTAGAGACTGGAGGAATTAATAAAGATCAAAATTGGACATTGGTTGTTCGGGCACCTAAAAATGAAGTTTATAAAGAGGCCATTAGAGTAGCCTTAATTTTGTTTTTCATTTGTACCATTTGCATAATTATTTTCGCTTTTTTTTCGGAACGTTTGTTCACAATCTTGGCCCGTCCGATTGAACTGGCCTCTAAGGCAGTTATAGCTGCAGGTGAAGGAAATTTTGATGCCATAAACCTTCTCAAAGCTACTGACGACGAATTAGGAGATTTAATTAAGAGTCTTCAAACAATGAATAAAAAAATTACTCAATTACTTAGTGACCTAAACGTTTCCCTTTCAGAAACCAAACATCAATTAGAATTGCGAGATGAATTTATTGCGATTGTTGCTCATGAATTAAGAACACCTCTGACGCCCGTAAGTTTTCAGATGCAATTTCTAAGGCGCTTAATACTTAAGGAAAAATTTAAAGGGCATCCTTTTGAAGGTGATTTAGAAAAAATACAATTCATTTCCCTTAGACAATTAAAAAAAATTAACCAATTAATTGACAGTCTGTTGGAAGTTTCTCGCATCAACTTAGGGCAATTTACTTATCATTTTATTCCTGAAAGCAACTTATCAGAAATAATTGATAAAATTATTAAACGAATAAAAGAAGAAAACAAAATTGAGATAATTGCGAAATTTCCTGCACTATTAACATGTACATTTGATCCTGATAAAATGGATATCGTCATATACAATCTTTTATCCAATGCCATTCACTATGGGGAGGGAAGAAAAATTGAAATCGAAGCATACTCAAAAGACACTAAATCCATTTTTATTTCAGTAAAGGATCATGGCATTGGAATTCGCCCTGAAGATATGGATCGTATTTTTAAGCGCTTCGAGCGAGGTGTTTCTTTTAGAAATTACGGAGGAATAGGCCTAGGCCTATATCTATCCCGAAAAATAGTGGAAGACCATGGTGGAAGAATATGGGCTGAAAGCACACCTAATGTGAGTACAACTTTTTTTGTTGAGCTGCCTAAAATAATGAATAGACAAATGGAGCAACAGCAGTTCCCTGAGCATAAATTACCAGAGCTCCAAATAGAACTAAAAAAACCAATATCGGAATGAGCCACCATTTTTTATGGTGAGAAAGAAATCTTAAGAGGTCGTGCAACATTTCGATCATGCTAACTTTTGACCGTTTAAAACTTAATCGTCAATCCATCTTGCAGAGAATTCATATAGGCCTTCACTGCAGGAATTAATCCCGCAAGAGTACCAGCAATAAAAATTCCTAAAAGATAATACCATTCACTAACCGAGAGTGGTTGCACTTGCAAATAAACTGAAAAATTTGACTCCAACCATGGTCTTACAAAAATGAGTAACCCATAAAGGGCACCAACTCCAAAGATACATCCAAGGAGTACTAGAAAACTTGATTCATATAATAAAAGTGCAAAAACATGTCGAGAGCTCGCACCTAAAGATCTCAAAATTGCCATTTCACGGCGGCGTTCATTGATAGATGTATAAAGAGAAATGAGAATACTTAAAACACCAACGAGTAAGACACAAAGGCTGACTAAAAAAAGAATTTGTTCAACGTAACCAATCGTCTGCCACATTTCTTGTAAGGCCAGAGCAGGAATAATCGCCATAATAGGCTCTTTTTCAAACTGATCAATTTCTCTTCGCATTTTTAAAACGGCAATGCGTGATTTTAATTTCACCATAAAAGAAGTTAGCTGAGAGATTTTAATATTTTCTTTTTTAAAGCGATCGGGATTAATTTTTGCACCATCGGGTACTCCAGATTCCCATCCAAAATGCATGGCCTCCATTCCGTAGAGGTTTATATAAACTCCTGTATCAATCGGAGTTTGAGTATTGGTCATGATTCCCACAATATGAAAAGGAGTTGAATCATGAGAAAGAATAGCTTCAGAAGAAATGCCGTGAGATAAGACGATTGGATCGCCAATTTTAAGATTTAATTTTTTAGCGACTTCACTGCCTAAGACTACATCGAATGTTTCTGTGGGCATAACACCCGATTCAAACTCAATTTTTTTATCTCCACGGAAGCGGTAGTGCATAAAAAAGTTTTCATCTGTTGCGACAACTCTATATCCTCTATAAGCGTCTCCTAGGGATATAGGAATGGCCCATTCAACCAGATGATTTGATTTGATTTCTTCATAAGTACTCATGCGAATATTATTAACCGCTCCTCCAATATGAAAAACGGTATAAAGGAGGAGTTGCAATGGGCCGCCCTTAGCGCCAATGATTAAATCCGTCTTACTAATTGTATTGGTAAAACCTTCTCGGGCCCCATTTCTAATGCGTTCAATTCCCAAAAAGAGAGTGACGGAAAGTGAGATTGAAAGCACACATAAAAAAGAAGTGAACTTTCTATTTTTAATGGATTTATAAGTTAAAAAATTAATCATAGTATAGATGCCTAAATTTTGTTGATTTCTGGAAGAGAAATAGTTCTTTGGAAATATTTTTTTAAATTGGTGTCATGAGAGACAAAGACCAAAGTAAATTTTCTTTTTTCCCATTCGGACAATAAGAGATTCATAAATTCAGATGTATTTTTTTCATCTAGTGAACTAGTTGGCTCATCCGCAATTATAAGTTTGGGATTTCCAATAAGCGCCCGGGCTGCGGCCACTCGTTGCTGCTGACCGATAGAGAGGTCAGTTACATTTTTATGGGCGTGATCAGATAGCCCCAATGTTTTGATCAATTCATCCGCCTGGGCATGAAAGTCAATGCCTTCGGCGCGCAATTTATTGATTAAACAAGGAAGAACGATATTTTCTTTTATATTAAGATAGGGAATAAGGTTAAATATTTGAAATATATAACCAACATTTTCGCCTCTTAAATGATCACGAGATCCTTGGGAGATAGCATGAAGGTCATTTCCCAAAACTTCAACTAATCCATTTTTAACTTCTAATACGCCAGCCAAAATATTTAAGAGTGTGCTTTTCCCATGCCCTGAAGGTCCGTAGAGAAAAACTTTTTCTCCATTTAGTATTTCAAGCTCGTCTATAGATAAGACGAGTGGAGCATTTTTATCTTTTTGATTATAAGAAAATTTTAGGTCTTTAACGAGAATAGATTTTTGTGTCATAAAAATATTTATTGTTTTAATTCCTTAAATTTAATTCCATCCATTTTAAAAGAAGACTCTAAATCTTTATTGGCATCTAATGAGAGTTTTCCTGTCAATTCGATTGGATAAAATGAAGGGGCCACAGTAGATCCTTTTTTCATTTTAACTAAGACTAATTGATTTGGTGGTGGAGGTGGAACATGCATACAAGCAGGAACATAGGGCATGAATAAAAATTCAACGACTGCTTTTGAATCATAGTCCAAAGGCATCATAAATCCTTTCATCGTGATTTCTTTTCCTAAAACTTTTTGCAATTCTGCACCGGCTTTAGGAGCTTTGGTTTTAGGATCAACATCTAAAGTTTTAAGAGTCTCCCAAGTCACTTCAGCAGCCAATATATTTGTCGTTAGTAAAAAGAAGAGAATCAAAATAGTTTTTTTCATAGTTTTTCCTTATTATCTTTTTTGACAGGTCCCACAGACTCCAAAAAATTCTAACCAGTGATGAACATCAATATACCCTTTTTTAAGTACACTTGACTCTAATTTTTACACATGATCGTAAGAATTTTTTGGCAATTTTTTAAAAACTTCTTCTGGTGTGCGAGGAGCTGTTACATTGAAGCTATTATCTTTTAGTAACCGAGTGTTTTTGACAATTATCATAGATGTCAAAATTTTAAAACGTTAAAGAAAATTATGCAAGTTGTTTGCAAATAATAATAATCATACCTAAAGTCTAAATTCGTTTATGATTTAAATATGGATACACTAAAGATTTTACTCGTTGAACCCAATGAGTCCATAGGAGATCTAATTACAAAAAGCTTACAGCGAGCCTTTAACGCTCATGTTGTTTGCTTTCGTTCTTCATTAGAAGCAAGCAATTTACTAAAACAAGGTGAAGTTTTTAATTTAATTCTCGCGCGAAATTTTTCTGAATTGAGCGAGAGTGATCCAATCGATCAAATTGCTCAAAATTTACTAAACCTGCTTTATGATATGTCCTTAAAAACTCCATTTATTATTATTGGTGAGTTTGAACACGCTTATAAAAAATACGCATTAGTTTCTGAAAAATTGCGACTAGAAGAAATTAATCGATTAATCATAAAAGCTCTCAATTTAAAAAAAGAAGATTTTGAACACTTAAAGCTTCCTGATTATGTTTCTTTTTCTTTGAAACATTTTTATCTAATAAGTAGGCCCCCTTGTGATGTTTTTATTCGTTTAGCAAAAAAAACAGGTGACGAGTACGTCAGAAGATATAATCTTGGAGAGAGCTTTGAAAGAGAAGATCTCAAAAAATATGAAGAACTAGGTGTAACTGATTTTTTTATCTTAAAAGATGATTACGAAAAATTCATGAATGCTTTGTTTATTCAAACCATGGATAGTTTAAAAAAGACAAAAACGACAGAAGAACATATTGAAGTCGCCGGTGATTCATTTGATATTAGTTCTGAATTAATGAGAGGCTTAGGCATCACTCCAGCGAGTCTTGCGATGGTAGATCAAACTATAAACGTTATGAAGACTCAGTTGCAAAAAGCAGACAAGCTGAGTCTCTTAGTTAAAAAATTGCTCGATAATAAAATGAGTTATTCTTACCGACACTCCTATTTGATATGCCTTTTAGCATCCACTCTTTTGCCAAAAATGGAATGGGGAAGTGGAGAGCAGCAGGCTATTTTATTAGAAAAAATTTGCATGGTTAGTTATTTTCACGACATCTTCTTAGAAGATGAAAAATTGCTAAAAATTTCAAGTGCTGATGAAATGAAGAATGCTGGGCTTACTGTAAAAGAGGGAGACATTTTAATAAATCACGCTCATCTCTCAGCAACCCTAGTGCAAACCTATCCAAGACTTCCTCAAGGAGTGGATATGATCATTAAACAACATCATGGTGTATCTAATGGTATTGGATTCCCGGAAGTTTTGACTGCCGGTATTTCCCCGATGGCCATATTTTTTATGGTGGTAGAAGAATTTGCGACTAATATTTTAGCTTTTCCCGAATCACCGGATAATCTCGTGCAGTCAATGCGTGATGCTCTTATTCCATTGAAACAGAAATATCAATTGCCAAGTTACCGCAAAGTTGTCACGGAAATTGAACATCTCGTGACTCCTAAAAAATAATTTAGAACTGCCAAATTCCCCCCAGGATGATCGCTGTTTCTAACCATGTTCCCGTCGTCGTTGGTGAGCGCCTGATTTCTTTGGGTATTCCTTTTAATGAAAGTCCCGTTAGAAAACTAATATTTTCATCGTATTTATATCCAGGAAAAAACGAAACAGCTGGAATACAATACCCACCTGTGTGGTATTCAGAACGAGTGGTCGTTACTTCACTTGCTTTTACGCCAAAATAATAATCAGCATAAGATCTATTATAGCATTCAGCTCCAACAGCGCTACGAGTGAAAAACTTTGTTCCAATTGGATACATTTCCGTATAATGAAGTGTAATTTTTTTTCCATGAGACCTTCCTTGAAGGTCGTGTGAATAAAGGAAGCTCAATTTATGAAAACGAAATCCTGCTCCTAAAAACCAAGAATTTTCTCTATCATCCATTCCAGAACCATTATAGCGATCGCCCATACTATTAAGATTAAAAAATACTCCCATTTGTCGATTGCCGTACACACTTGCATTTAGTCCTTGTGCTCCTAAAGAGATAGGACCCCAAGCAAATTGAATGAGTGGAATAGGACTAAAAACAATATCACCACCAGTCCCGCTATTATTATTGTCTTTGCGAATATTATTTTTAAGCGCAATTCCTAGTCCAACAGAAAGTTTAAATGATTTTTTTTCTGCATCTTTGGCCGTAGGACCACTTTCTTGAGCAGAAAATGCACTTTTACTGATCAAAAATGTGAGTAATAATTTTGTAACAAATGCATTTTTCAGATAATTATTTTTTTTCATTTGAGTATTTTTTCATTGGGGAAACAGAAAGACAAATAAAAAAACTCGGTCTTTGTCAAAAGAGTATTGAAAGAAAAAGAAAGATTTATTTTATTACGAAAAACATTTGGTAGTGCCATCATTGATCTATCCTGATTTTTCGTTACGGAGGACTTTATGAAAAATGGAATTTTAATCAGTGCTCTATCTATGACTATGTCTCTCTCTTCAGTGTTCGCTTGCGATATCCACGGTAAAGGTGGATTTATGCCAGAAAACAATCTTCGCATTTCTAAGTACGACAAAGACACAAACGGAATGACTCAAGAAAAATTCTTGTCGATCATTAAGCGCGTATCTGATGTTTACGCTCCAATCGTTGAATCAAAAGGTGCTACACTTGAAATGATCAATAACTGGGATGATGAAACTGTAAACGCTTACGCTGATCGCAGTGGAAACACTTGGCACGTATCTATGTTTGGTGGGCTTGCTCGTCACCCGTTGACTACAGATGACGGTTTTATGCTAGTTGTTTGTCACGAAACTGGACACCACCTTGGTGGAGCTCCTAAGTACGGTGGGGGAACTGACTGGGCAGCTAACGAAGGTCAAGCTGACTATTTCGGATCTCTAAAATGTATGAAGCGCGTTCTTGAAAAAGACGACAACATCGCAGTTGTATCTAAAATGACTATCGATGCTGAAGCTACAAAACAATGTCAGGCAGTTTATAAAAACGAATCTGAAGTTGCTCTTTGCCAAAGAATTGCAATGGCAGGAAAATCTCTTGGACAACTTTTAGGTTCCCTTGGTGGAAACTCAAAAGTTAACTTCAATACTCCTGATAAGAAAATCGTTAAAAGAACTAACGATGCTCACCCTGCAGCTCAATGTCGTCTTGATACTTATTTCGCTGCTGGATTATGTGATAAAGCTTTCTCAGAAGACGTTTCTGAAACATCTCCAATTCCTGGAACATGTATTAAGAGAGACGGCTACAAAGTTGGACCTCGTCCACTTTGCTGGTACAAACCAGGTGCTGGGGAATAATCTCATAACCTATTTGACGCCAAATATTTGACAGAGGGGCCGTTTATCGGCCCCTTTTTTAATTTCAAAAATCAATTTTACCAATGAAAAAATTCCCAACAAGAAATGTCAGTTAATGAAAGTTTTTTTATTTTTCGATTATAAAACTTTTATGTAACGATTACTCATCCTGATTTTTTGTTACGGAGGACTTATTTATGAAGAAAGGGATTTTGTCAGCGGTAGCCGCTTTGTCACTAACAGTATCTGCATCTTTTGCTTGCGATATCCATGGAAAAAGTGGGTTTGCTCCAGAAAACAATTTGAGAATTTCACAATGGGATAAGGCCACAAATGGCATGACTCAAGAAAGATTTCTTGCAATTGTTAAGAGTGTTTCTGATGTTTACGCTCCAATTGTTGCTTCTAAAGGAGCTACTCTATCTATGAACAATAGATGGGATGATGACACTGTTAACGCAAGTGCTCAGCAAATGGGAAAAACTTGGGTTGTTAATATGTACGGCGGTCTCGCTCGTCACCCGTTAACTACTGATGATGGTTTTGCTTTAGTAGTGTGTCACGAACTTGGTCACCACATTGGTGGAGCTCCGAGAAAAGGATCTTCTTGGGCTTCTAATGAAGGTCAAGCTGACTACTTCGGATCAATGAAATGTCTTAGAAGAGTTCTTGAGAAAACTGACAACGCTACAATCGTTTCAAAAATGACTGTTGACGCTGAAGTTACTAAGCAATGTAACCTTATCTACAAAAGTGAAAATGAAATTGCTCTTTGCCAAAGAGTTTCAATGGCAGGAAAATCTCTTGGATCACTTCTGGGAGAGTTAGGTGGAAACTCAAACGTTCAATTCACAACTCCAGACAAGTCTGTAGTTAAGAGAACTGATGACAATCACCCAGCTGCTCAATGTCGTCTTGACACTTATTTCAATGGAATCCTTTGCGATAAGTCTTACGACCAAGATGTTGATAAAAACGATCCAAAGATCGGTACTTGTATCGCTCGCGATGGTTATAAAGTTGGACCTCGTCCACTATGCTGGTACAAACCAGGTGTTGGTGAGATCTAGTTTTTATCTTAATTAATTAAGTAAAATGTTTGGGGCCAGATTTATTCTGGCCCCTTTCTTTTTTTAGACTAGAGGATTTAATGATCCATATTTTTGGAAATCTGGCTTTTTTATTAGTTGCTGCTTCATTTACTGTTAAAGATATATTGTGGTTGCGTCTCTTATCTATTACAGCTTCAACTTGCTCAATCATTTATAATTCTCAAGTTTCAGTTGCACCATTATGGGTTCCTATTTCATGGAACTTATTTTTTATGTCGCTCAATATTTATCATGTGCTCAAAATTATTTACGGAAACCGCAAAATTCAACTCAACAGTAAAGAGCTTGAACTCTATCAGATGTCGTTTTCTCAGTTGAATAAAACAGAATTCGCTAAACTCATTCGTATGGGCGAATGGAAAAAAGCCGACACTGAGACGATTCTTGTGAGTGAGAATCAATCCATGAGCAATCTCATGATGATTTATAACGGTCTCGTTGATATTATCGTCAAAGATAAAAAAGTAAACGAGTTAAAAGACGGACAATTCGTCGGAGAGATGAGTTTTTTAACTAATCTTCCAGCAAGTGCCACCGTTAAGGCCGTGCTTCCGACAGAATATGTTTGTTGGGAGCAGGCAAAATTAAAAGAATTGGTGGGAAGAAATCCTAGTTTAATTTATTCACTTCAAGCAGCTATGGGGGCCCAAATAACTGAGGCCCTAAGAAATAAAAATATAATATGAAAACTTTGATCCTTACTGAAAAACCCTCTGTTGCTCGCGATTTCGCGAGTGCTCTTGGGCGCTCGATTGGATCAACAGATGGATATATAGAAACAGATGAATTCGTTATCACTTGGGCCATTGGCCATCTCTTAGCTCCTTTTGACCCTGAAGATTACGATAGTAAATGGAAGCGCTGGAGTCTAGAATCACTTCCAATCTTACCTTCGGAATTTCGTTTTAAAGCTCAACCTAAAACAAAAAAACAATTAGATATTATCAAGCGATTGTTAAAAAGATCAGACCTTGATCGCCTTATTGTTGCGACCGATGCCGGAAGAGAAGGAGAGTTGATCGCGCGTTTAATTTTAAATGATGGTAAATCAAAATTAAAATCCTTTCGTTTTTTTACCAGTGCGGCCCTCACTAAAGAAGTTATCCACGAGCAATTAAAAAACTTAAAACCACTTTATGATTTTGATCGATTGTATATTGCAGGTAGGGCCCGTCAAAAAGCGGATTGGTTAGTTGGAATGAATTTATCCAGACTCGCCACTATAAAACTGGGTGATCTTTTTTCTGTGGGGCGCGTTCAAACTGCCGTATTGGGTTTAATCGTTGAGCGACGAGAGGCGATAGAAGCTTTTGTTCCCAAAGATTATTTTGAATTAAAGGCCAATTTTAAATTTAGTAATGGCAATGTCTCTGCTCATTGGTTTAATCCCGATGTTAAAGAAGAAGAAAAAAGACTCGATAAGCGCGATCAATTTGATCAGATGGTTAAAAATCTTGATAGAAAGCCTGCTGTCATCACTGTCTTAAATGCCACAGAAAAAATTCAATACCCGCAAGGGTTATACTCACTGACTGAACTGCAACGTCAGGCCAATATGCAATTTGGATTTTCGGCCACAAAAACGCTAGAGATCGCCCAAGCTTTGTATGAAAAATACAAATGCCTATCTTATCCACGCACTGACTCGAAAGTTATGGCCGCTTCTTCGCTAGATCTTGTAAAAGGCCTTGTCTATAAATTTAAAGAACTCTATCCAGAACATTTTGAAAAATTTGTTCCTTATAAAGTTAGTCTTAAAAATAAGATGGTTTTTGATGATGCTAGACTTACAGATCACCACGGTCTTATTCCTCTTAAAGATTTCACCGGGAGCGAGAGCTCACCGGAAGGAAAGATATTTCATCTTGTTTTAAATCGTTTTATTTCAAATTTTTTAGAAAATCACAAATACTTAGAGACTGAAGTTGAAATTGAATGTGAAAAAGAAAAATTTAAAACCCGCGGAAAAAAGATTCTTGAAATGGGATTTAAAGTTTTGGAAGGAAGAGAAAATGAAGAGCTTCTTTTGGATTTAACACTTAATGAAAAAGGAATCTTTGCTAATGGGGAAGTGGAAGCTAAAAAAACCAAAGCTCCAAGTGAGTATACCGAAGCTTCACTTCTTTATGATATGACCAATCCGGCGCGTTTAGTGACCGAACAAGACCTAAAGAAAATTTTCCGCACTGAAATTGGGCTTGGAACACAGGCCACTCGTGCTCAAATTATTGAGACACTTCTTAAGCGCAGTTATGTTGACCGCACAGGAAAAAACTTGCGAGCAACTGATAAAGGGATGGAGCTCATTGTAAAATTGCGGGCCTTACCTTCAACTAAAGCTCTTACTAGTGTTTCACAAACAGCAAAATTAGAATTAAAACTTCAGAGCATGGCTGAAGGAGAAGTTGATGATTTACAGTTTTTAGATTCTATTAATAAATATGTTGAAAGTGCCACTACTGAATGGAAATCTATACTTGTTCCAGAGTCTGAAAAAAAACCACGTGTTTATACTGGTAAATTTGCCAAATATAATAAAAAACCAGACGGAACAGCTGCTACGACTTCACCAGCTACTCCGACGATAAATCTTGGCCCATGTCCAATTTGCCAGGCAGAAATTAAAGATTTCCCCAAATCATATAGCTGCTCGCGCTGGAAAGAGGGATGTGGATTTACCATTTGGAAAGTTGTCGCAATGAAAAAATTATCTGAATCGGTAGTCAAAACCTTAATGGTGAAGAAGAAAACTGATCTCTTGAAAGGATTTAAATCGAAAGCGGGTAAACCTTTTGAAGCTTATTTGCTTTTAACTAATGAAGGGAAAGTTGAATTTGAATTTCTTCCTCGCTAATAAAATTATTGATGTCTAGTACGCCCAATAAGGGCCAGTTCCGAGCGAAGAAACTTTAGTTTCAATTCCCACATAAACTTTTTTCCCATAAAAGAAAGGCAGACCCCAATCAAATTCCCCTGGCATATGAACGGCTATATCTTTAAAATTATAATTAGCACTTAAAAACATATTGTAAGCGTTGTTGATTTTAAAACTGACTACTTTTGAAGTTGCACCACTTATTTGTGTGGCAGATAAATTCACTTCATCAAGTGGGCAATCGAAACTACTTATATCAACACCTCCTATTGGTTGAGTGCAACTCGGTAGTGCGGTTGTTCTAGGGAAAAAATAAGCATTGGATCCACTATCGATAAAACTTTGAGAATAAGTTTGTCCGTTAAAAACAGTTGTGAATTCTCCCACGCTATTGGCCGCAAAGGTAGTTAAACTTCCTGCTGTATTGTTAGCTCTTGTTCCAATTCCTAAAATCAGAGTTCCGGTGACTTGTTCAGCACCATCGCTTCATTTTTACCATATTAGAGGTATGTTCATTTAAATAAGCGTGTCCCAAATTGGGCAAGAGGAAAAAGAATGAGCATAGAATAAAAGATTTTATCGCTTTCATATTTCTCATCTTACTATGAACAATAGGAGCTTTTCATTACAATTTATTACAAAAGAAAAAGCATTTTTTTGCTCAGGTATTTAACTCAGTAATTATGTTCTTTAGTCACATGGCAACGTCGGAGAACTTACTATCAATCCAATAGAGTTTACTTATTTTTATTACTCTAAGAGGTCACTATAAAATTGAAATAAATACAGCTGTGGGGTTTTAGATGATTCGCACTTTTGTTTTTAAATTAATTGTTATTTTCGTTTTACTTATATTTTCATCTTCGGTATTTGCTCAAGGATATGGGAATGGACATGGACATGGACATTGGCATGGTGGAAATATTCACCGATTTGAATTGCATGATCGACATGTCTGGCGTGGGGGAGGATGGCATCACGTAAGATATGGTGGAAGATTAGGTTGGTGGTGGGTAGTCGGTCCTAGTTGGTATTATTATTCACGTCCTGTTTATCCTTACCCAGATCCTTATTTACCTCCAGTCGTTTGGGAAAATACTGCTAATCAAACAGCACCAACACCCACCGTAGTTCAGAATTGGTATTACTGTGAAAAAACCAAAGAGTATTATCCATATGTCGCTACTTGCCCTGGAGGATGGAAGACTGTTCCAGCAACACCCGCTGTCGAAGAAACTAAATCTAAATCTGAATAAAGAGGAACAAATGCATAATTGGAATATTCATAAATTTTTTTATTGTTTATTAATTTTAATTTTTTACAGTTGTTCATCAACTAAACCCACAGGTCCCAAAATCGCGGTCATGCCAGCTCCAGGAAAACCATTTGATCAGTTTATCCTAGAGGAAAATGAATGCCGAAAATATGCAGAACAATCCATTGGTACATCTGGAAAGACAGCGACTAGTCATGGTGTAGGAACCGCCATTGCTGGAACTGCTCTTGGAACAGCTGCGGGGGCTTTGATGGGAGGAAGAAGTGGAGCTGCCGTTGGTGCAGGTGTAGGTATGGTGGGAGGTTCAATGGCCGGAGCAGGACAAACGGGTGAAGAAGGACATGATATCCAATGGAGTTATGATAATTCGTATGCTCAATGTATGTATGCTAAAGGAAATCAAGTTCCAGGATTTCAATTGCAGAAATCAGTGCCACCGCCACCGCAAGCTCCGGCAAAAATGCACTAAGCGATTAAGCTAATTCGGGTGCGACTTTGATATAAAAGTCACCATAGTTAATTTGATTGAGGGAGTAGTTGGTTAAAAAAGGCCCGAAGAATCGGGCCTTATATGATTTTAGATTTTTGTACTTTCCGAGAAAAAATTTAGAGGCTGGCGAACGTCAACTAATCCACCACCTTTAGGTTTAGGAAAGTCGATCATGCGAAGGATGTTAGACATACAGCTTATTCCTCTATCAGAAAATTTTGTCTGTGCTGACTTGATATTAACTTTTGAAACTTTTCCATCTCCTTCAATTCTAAAATTAAGGTCCACGATCCCTTTAATTTTTTCAGACTGCTCTTGAAGTTCTTGTTGGTAACAAAATTTAAATTGCGCTAAGTATTCACCTAAAATTTTTCTTAAAATTTCAGGATCTATTGAACCTAGAATAACCGTATCTGCTTGCACGAACGCTGTATCAATACCTTTTTTATTAGCAAGACCTTTGGTCGTAGTAGAGTGGTCGTAATTTCCAATAGCGTCTTTTCCACCAAGGCCCGATCCATCACCAATACCTGCTGGAGCTCGGTAATCACCAGTTAAGTTATTCCCTTTGTTGGCTAAACCAGTTCCACCTGTTGCTCCACGAAGTCCTTCAGTGCCGGCCCCTGCAGCAATGGTCATCGTTGAACTATTTCCCATTAGGGCCTTGAGGCCCTTTCCTTTGAACTCATATCCTTTATTCGCTGAATCACCCAAAGCGTTTCCTCCACCATTAGGTGTTGACAGTGGGCCGCTTTTTGGTGATCCAGCCTTAGACTTTTGCACTTTTTGTGTTTTTGTCTGAGTAGGGTCGCCCGTTACACCAGAAGCAGTTGAGGTTACAACTTTTGCTCCGGCCTCAGCATTTGTTAAAACTTTTGCCATCTGCTCTTTAGCGAAAATCTTTTCTTGCTTGCGATAAGATTCTGCAGGAGCGATGAACTTCATTTTAATAGCTGCTAATCTTTCTTTAACTGGAACTTTCAATGCTTCGTTAGGAAATTTTAAAAAGAAGAGTAGTAAGTGC
This sequence comes from Bacteriovoracaceae bacterium, assembly GCA_947446575.1. Lineage (GTDB taxonomy): Bacteria > Bdellovibrionota > Bacteriovoracia > Bacteriovoracales > Bacteriovoracaceae > Bacteriovorax. The sequence continues at coordinate 94,290 of CANFHC010000002.1, forward strand.
AAAACAAAACTGCCGATGATGGCATTTTTAAAAAAGCGTTTACTCGATTCATCCTTATTAAAACTTCTACGAGGCAATTGTAATTTAGAGGTTATTGTCGTCATACGATTGCTACCTTTATTATTGCTTTGATTTTCCTTCTTCAGCGGCAATCGAAAAGTTTTTCGCTCCTGCCACTTTTGCCATATCCATTATCTCAATGGCCTTACCTAAGTTTGCTGAAGTGTCGCCTTCAAGCATAACTGAATCTGTTTTAAGCTCTGCGAGAGTACTGGCAATACTTCTTTTGATATCAGCATTACTCACTTTTTTTCCATGAACAGCTACCTGTCCATCTTTAGAGAGAGAGATAACTAAAATTTCAGCTTCTTTCTTTTCATTCGTTAGAGTCGTTTTAGGAAGTTCTATATCCATTCCAGACTCGAGGGCCGCTGTAGAAGAGACCATGAAAATAATTAAAAGCACGAGCATGATATCGATCATTGGAGTCATGTTGATTTCTGCAACGATTGAATCGTCATCATCACCATTATTATCTTTTACGCTCATTGACATATATGTATCCTTTTAAAAATCTTTTTAAACTTTCTAATTATCGCTTCATACCGTTGAACTGATCGGCCATATCACCTAGAGAGTTTCTAAATTCTCTAGCAATTTCAGAAATTCTAGTTTGAAGATAGTTGTAGAGAACGACCGCAAAGACTGCCACAATAATACCACCGGCAGTTGCAATCAGTGATTCAGAAATCGTTCCGGCAACAACGGCGAACCCTGCTTTACCAGCTCCACCAATTGCTTTAAATGAACCCATGATCCCCCAAACGGTACCAAAGAGACCTACGAAAGGTGCAGATGATCCGATTGTACCCAAGATCCATAAATTCTTTTTTAGATCAGCGTTTGTTTCAGACAAACGTCTTTGTAATCTTTGTTCGTATTCGTCTTTACCTAGAGCTTCATCAAAAACAGCATAGTGAGCTTTAGCAATTACATCTGGACAGTTTTTATAAAGAACTTCCATTTCATGAAGTTTTTGTTGCACAATGATTCTAGAAGCTTCATCGTGATATTTTTTAGCATCACTTTTAAATTTTACTAAATAAAGAATTTTTTGAATTGCAACGATCCATATTGCTACTGAAAAAATCAGTAACGGGTACATGATAAATCCACCTTGTTTAAATACTTCGATAAAGTTCATAGGGCTCTCCTTTGAGGTTCACACGCAACTGGGCACAGGGTTTAACAAAACCGTTCTTTGCCGTTATGGTTAGTAATTTGTTTGGTTCGACTTCTACTTTTTTTCTAGCTTAGATTGTTCTTTTATTTTCAGGTTTATTTCTTCGAGTAAAAATTTATTTCTTTGGTTATATTCATCAGCGTATAATCTTTTTTCTATAATTTCTCGAGCTTCAGTTAGTCGATTTTTTTTCATCAAGTTGTAAGCATAAAGTCCGACAATGTCCGGACGATTTAAATAATCACTCTTCACTCTAGATATGGCCGAAAAAGATTTGTCCATATCATTTTTTCTGTAATAGATTAAGGACAATGAGTAAAGTGTATCGATATCGTCTGGGTTTTTTGTCTGTAATCTTTTTAAAATTTCAAGTGCTTTATCATTTTCATTAAATTCTATATATAGCTGAGCAATATTAAACTCTGGAGTGAAAAAATTCGGCAAAAGTGTGTTTGCTCTTTTAAACGAATCATAAGCTTCATTGTAACGGTGAAAATTCAAATGAATCAGACCAATATTATTAGCAAGAGTAGCCTCCGCTAAAACTTTATTTTGATCTTTAATCATTGGTAACGCTTCAACACCTAGGTCATAATAAAAAAGTGCTTTTTGGTAATCTTTGTTCAGTGAGTAACAAGTTCCAAGAGCATTCCAGTAAAATGCATTTGTTTTATTCTGATGCATTTCTTGTTCTAGTATCGTCATGCCTTTCATAAATTTCTTTTGGTGGCATGCTAGTAGCGCTTTTGAAATAAAGTCTTTTTCCATTCCATCCATTGTCTCAAGACGGTTTGTATTGTATCTCATTAGCGATTCTTCTTTTAAGAGATCCACATCACTTGACTCAATCTTTTTACTAAAGTTTTGAGTCGCACATCCTAAGGCCATTGAAGAGATTAGGAATAAGCTTAGTTTAAATTTATTCGTTCTCATTTTCGTTGGCCTCGGCTTAAATCCATCGTATTCGAAAAAAGTAGCGCAGAGTGGAAGTTTAGTATTTCTTGTAAGTTTCTCTCAGCTAATTCTTCTTTTCTCGCTCTGATGTTTTCGAATTTATCATGTTTTTGCACTTCGAAGAAAAAATTATTTTTCTCCAAATATGCCACTTTTTCACGATCAACTTGCAACCCCTTAGCGTTCAGTGACTCAGTTATTTGGCGCATTCCCAATTTGAACCCATCTAAGTACTTAGTATCTACTCCTTGTGGAATGAACCCGTTGATAGCATCTACCAATGAATAATAAGGCATTGCGAGGACATCGCGAATAAGTATGATCTCTTCTGGAGTCGACTCTTTTGAAAGTGCTACGGCCTCAATATTCAGCTCTTTGATGATAGAAAAATACTGTTCAATCTCAGAGTTATATTTTTCTTCATCAAATTTTGGAAGTGCTGTAAAAGCAAATTTTTGATCCATAACTTTTTTTCTAAATTCTTGAACGCGGTCATATTGCATGAACATTCCATTAAGATTTAAGGCCGGTGTTTTTTCATTCAATGCAGTGATTTCCTGTTTTAATTTATCTTTCTGTGCTGCAGGTGCTTGCCAGAATTTAAATTTTAAATATCTTCCCATTTGACGAGCGATTTTATCATTGTCAGAATGTCCCTCAAAGTAAGTAACGACTTCTTTCATTTGGTCATTTGAAATGAGGCGTTCAAAGTTATCATTTTGAGTTTTTTCTAAAAATCTTTTCTCAATATGACAATTTTTAAAATTATCTTCTAAGCTTAAAAGCTTTTTACCTTCAGTGTTTTCAATTGCACTATTGCTTAGAATAAGTTCGTAAAAACTATCTTTACCAACGTATTCTGAATCACAAAAACGTTTTGCAACAAGAGTTGCCAGCTCTGTTGAGAGTTCAAAGTTTTGCAAAAGGCGGTATCCCTTAGCTAATACCAATATGGAGGGAGTCACTTTTATAAGATCTTTATTGTCATAGATATCAAAACTTTTTCTTAGCCATTTGAAAGAATCTTTTGCCTTGTTTTGCTGTTGGTGCAAAGTTGCAATGGCATAGGCCGCTTCTGCTTTTGTTCGGTTGGGATATTGTTTTGAATCATAAATTGATTCATAACCTTTCATCGCTTCTTTGTATTTTCCTAATTTTTCTAATGCCTGGTATTTATCGAATAGCAGACCACCTAAAAGAGCGATTGATTTTTGGATATAATCAGCACTAAAACTTAAATATCCTTTATCAATTTTAGAAATCCAGTAAGCAAGTTTGTCGGTGTTTTTCTCTTTGATGTAGGTGTCTAAGATCTGAGTAAGCATTTCTCTGTGAATGGCAATATCAGCAGGATAATATTTTTTATAGACCAGAATTATATTAACGGCTTTTTTAATTTTATGTTGTTCGAAATATTTTCCAAAAAGTTTTTGATAAATTGTTTGAGATTTTTCAGCTTGAGGGTAAAAGATGACATAGTTTTTAAAAGCAAATATTGTGTATTCGTCTTCTTTTTGTTTTTTTAGTTTTGCTAATTCTATTGTTGAAAGCATTGCTTCTAGAGATTTTTTTGTGACGTCTCCACTGTCTTTACTGAGTTTAGAGTTCATAACAGCTCTTACATAAAACTTTAGTGCAGACTGGTAATCATGAGTAGAAAGGGCGGTTTCCCCTTGGTAGTAACGGTATTGATTTTTGTTTGGTTTATCTAAACTACATAAAATATCAAAGTAGCGCATGATTTTTTTGTAGTCTTCTTTGCTGTATTTAACTTCTTCAGCATTTTTGTCTTTTACAAGATTAATCTGCATGAAGCCTGCTACTTCTTTTATTTTATTCATAGCTAGAAAGACGTCGTCTTTATCTAGTTTGGTTTTGTGAAAAAGATCTAAAATATTATTGGCCGTTTCAAAATACAGGTCATCTTGTTTACTCTCGCGGTAAGCATCAAGTTGGGCCAGGTGAACTTTCATCTCTCCGTTGGTATCTTTTCTGCTTTTAGTATCCTTCAAGGCAGCTCTTAAAACTTCTTCAGTTATTGAAAAGTTATTTTTATTCATTGAGGACTGAGCAAGTATTAATAACCAAGGAGCAGATGGCGTTGTGTTTTTTTCGTAAAAATCAATTCCTTCTTTGGTTGCATCGGCTTGAACATAGAAAATACCGATAGCATTATTAATTTGTTCTTTCATTGAAACGTATTTTTTATTTTTTGTCGTCTCGAATGATTCTTTAATAAGCTCAAGTGCCTTTTTAAAGTTTCTTTCTTTTAAGTAACACCAAGAAGCGTTGTAGAGGTGCTTTCCATACCATTCACTATCATTTTTCTTTAAAACATCGACATAATACGTAATAGCTTCATTGTATTTTTTATTATTATAGTAAAACTCTGCTAATGCCGTTTTGGCGTTATACATTGTTTTACCATTTGGATCTTTACTAGTTTTGATTGCCATTTTTAAAAATTGCTCAGTTTCGGCACTTGTTCCATAGTCGCGCGAGTTGATCGCCAATGCATAATAAATTTCACTGATGCGTTCATATTTTGGATATTGTTGAACTAAACTCAGCGCATATTTTTGGGCAATCATATATTGATCACGTGATGATTTAAAGAATGAATCTTTTCCTTTTTCAGCAATGACCTTAGGATCAGTCTTAAGCAGCGTTTGTGTTTCTTTTTCTTTAATAAGTTTTATTTTTTCTGAATAGAGTTCAAACAATCTGTGTTTTAACTCTGGTCCAGAATACTTATTGTTTTTTATCGTTTGGATCTCACGGTTAATGAGATTCATTAACTTACTCCACTTCTCAGCACTCTCTTTGGCAGAATCTTTTGCTTCTTCTGAGTATGTAAATGTTGATGAAATGAGGAGGCAGGCAAGGATGAGCATCTTGATCATATAAGAGTCCTATCGTAGATTTTCAATTTCGCGTCTATTTTCGAAATCAAAATTATTTTTTTCTAAAAGTGAGCGTTTAAATACTTTTCTCTCTCTCTCGTTTACAGTTAAGTCTCCAGGTGCGATAATTTGTCCTTTAACTTCCATGCTTCCTAAGTCAATGACTTCATATTCTTTATACTTATAAATAGTATTCTTTTTTTCTTCAGCAAAAGTATTAGTGGAAATCGCCATTAAAAGTATGATTAGTATTTTCATCATGATCCTTATTTTTCAATTTTAGTGTTGTCAGTACATTGAGATTTTAAACCAAATGAATAATCTCCCAATTCATCGGCCCAAAATGAACCGTTAAAATCAAAAAAGTATTGGTTTGCTTTTCTCTTTACGTTAGTTTCTTCACCTCTGTTTCGGTCATTTTTCTGGTCAAGTTTAGCGTTATACAGCTCGTTTCTTTTTTGAGAGAGAAGTTCTAGTTTAAGATTGAACATAGAGTAGCTATGTTTATGTATTTCGTTGATAAAAGTAAAAATTTCTTTTTTAATGTAGTAGTTGATCTTGCTGCTTATAAACAAAATTGTAGAGTCAAGATTACCTTCTAATTGCGTTATGAAATCATTTTTATTTTTTAATTTTTTAATTAAGGCCAATTCGTCTTTAGCGGCCTTAAGGCTAGCGAGGTCTAAGTTAAATTTAACTTGTTTTCTTGTTTGAGTGATCAAGTTTCTAATAAATGGATTTAAATTTTCACGAGTTTTAGGATCCGCATAATAAAGATCAAGAAAGTAAGTATCTGACTTTTTATTCTGTCCTAAAATATCTTTAAGGGCATCTGCTTTAGGTTGATAAATATCATAAAAATGATCAACCACTTTAAGCGCATCATCCCATAGGCATAAATTGTAATAAGATAGTGCTGTTAATACTTCTGCTTCTGGAAAAAAATAACTTTCTAATAATGGTGATTTATAGGTAGTTGTTAACCCAATAGCACGATTATAATCTTTTAAATAATAATGGGCCCATGCTTTATCCATTAAAATATATGGCCATTTGTATGAACGTTTATCGATTTGTTCATAAATTTCTAAAGCTTCTTCAAATTTTTTATCTTCGATTTTTACGCGGGCCTCTCTGATTAAACACGTCTCTCTTAAATAAGTATAATAACGTTTTAATTTATCGCCAGAAGCTGCTGATTCAAGTTGTTCAGCTTTCTTGGCACATGATTCATACAAAGTAGATGCTTCAATCTGTTTTCTTTGTAAGTTTTTAATTGTTCCTTTAATGAGGTTTGATTCAATTGAAAACTTGTGAGTTTCTGGAATGCGTGAAAGAACTCCATAAGCTTTTTCATATTGTTCTTTATTAAAAAGGCGGGTACCTAAAATTAGAGAGATGGAAGGAATAGAAAAACTTTCTAATTTTTTTTCGTCCAAGTTTAAAACGGCCATTGTCCCAGTTTTAACAACCAGTGTTTCAATATCGGCCTCTAGCTCAGCATCGATAACACTATTTTCTTCTAAATAATTATTGATAAAAGGGATGGCACTGAAATAAAACTGTCCATCTATAAGTTCATGGGCGATCTTTTTATTTTTAGCAGGACTATGATCTTTTAAAAATATTTCATGAGCGGCCTTTGCTGTAGCATACGCCGTATTGTTCATGCAGAAGGTGGCTAATAAAAATGTTGTGACTAGATACTTCATATAACCTCAACGATAGGATCTTTTTGGTGAATTAGAATGATACTCCGACACTTAAGATTGAATCCATATTATTTCTTAGTTTGTCTTTTGATTGACCATTGATAACAGGTCCAGGAGCTGTATAGTTATTGATAATAAGACCTAAATTAACATGGATATTTTTAGTCGCGTGTAGAGTTAATTCAGTTTTACCAATGACAGAAGAGTATGATTCGTTTTTATAAATGTTGGCACTTGTTGGAGTCGCAACATTGGCTGCATTACTTTCAGTATTTAGTTTTCCGATTCCTAATCCAAAAGACCAATCGAAATAGAAAATTTTATTAAATGTATTTATCTTTCCGTAGAAGGGAGACCATTTAGCAATCACTCCATAATTGCTTTTGGTTTTTCTAATAAAAGGAATTGATCCGTTCAACTTTTGCAAGTTTTGAAGAGCTTCGTTATCTTTATTACTATAGCTAGTATAAAGAGCTTCAAGGGCCCATTCTTCAGTGATGAAGTACCCCAAATTTCCATGCACTAATGATGTGTCTTGAAAAGTTGAAGAAAGGCCCAAGCCTACGCCAAGGTTGGCGTAGACGGTGTGCTCTTTTTTGTGAACTTTATTCTGAAGAACATAAACTTTTTTATCTGGATCTAGCCATAAAAAGTCATAGAGATCTTTTTCAGCGGCCATGACCTTGGGTGTCCCCAAGGTCATGGTTGAAAGAATCATGGCATTAACCGCGAGTAGTTTTAAATTCAAAGATTTCATTAAATAGCTCCTAGAACTGTCGCACTAACTTTGTATTTAACTTCAACTTTTGCGCCTTCTGCTGGAATAGAATCAGCATTGAATTTCAAAGTGTGCGCAACTGAGTCGAATGTCCAACCAGCTTTAGCTTCAACATTGTTAACATAAACTTGGATTAAATTATTATATGGTGCTTCAGCAAGAGCGAAACGATCGATAAGATTAACGATACTTCCACCCATATCTTTTAGAGTTGCAGAAAAATCCGCAGTGATATCACTTGATGAACCACTTGTTGCAGTTGTTACATCTAAGTATCGTTTACCGATCGTTTCCCATTGAGCATTTTTTGGCAGAGTTTTAGTTACAATTGAGTAAGCTTTTACCATCCCTTTATTTTTCTTAGCTGCTTGAAAACGAGTTAAGTATTCACTTACTTTTTTTTCCGATTGATCTTCTTCATCACTCAAGAAAACGATTGCTAAGTAAGCATCTTGACGTAAAAATGTTGACGAGTATCTATCAAGGAAACTTGAAGCACATTTTAAACCTTGTTCTATCCCTGATCCAGATGTCCCAACTTTTACCCATTTAGAAAAATTGTTTGTGAAAGCAGCTCTATTTCCTGTAGCAGATGCTCTCGTTAACATTGAGCTGTCGCCAACCATTTTTCCGTTTCTAGAAGAAGTTCCATCAGTAGTAGTGATGGCCATTTTAAAATCAATTTTTTTATCTAAAAATTGAGTGATAAAATTATTAAAGTTACGAGATAGTGCATCTTGATTGTCGGCCATAGATCCAGAGTCATCGATTACCCAAAGAATATCAACGTCACCATCGCGAGTAGAATCTTGAGTAAAAATTTCTGTGCGATCTACTAAATTGATACATGCTTGTTTGTTACAAGCTTGAGTTGCTCCTGCAGATGCTTGGCAGCTTAATCCGCCACCGCTTGCTTGTGTTGAAACAATAAATGATTGAAGTCCACCACCACAAGTTTGTGAACATGCTCCCCAAGATCCTGAACAATCTACTTTTGGAGTTGTAACAACAATTACTGGAGGAGTCACGACAACTGGAGGAGTCACGACAACTGGCGGAATCACGACAACTGGCGGAGTCACGACAACTGGTGGAGTCACGACAACTGGCGGAGTCACGACAACTGGAGGAGTCACGACAACTGGCGGAGTCACGACAACTGGCGGAGTCACAATAACTGGAGGAGTAATTGTTGTTCCACCTTCAGATCCATTTCCTGGAGGAAGAGTGCCGGTGCTTGTTCCAGGATTTGCCACTGTTGCTTTAGTGGGATCGAGGATAGCAGCTTTGTCATAAAATTCGCTTTGTTTACAGGCCTGAAAAGTTAGCAATAGTAAAGCGAGTAGAAGCAATTGCTTACTTTTTGCAAGAGTTAATAACATGGAAATCCCCATCTACCGGAAGTTTGTTTTAAACTTCCTGATTTTTTGATTTTGGTTTGGAACAAACGTGCAACTTCAGCCTACGGGCAACCACAAAATCAAAAGCCAAAAGAAGAAAAGATGAAAAGAAGATAATTACTGGTATTCGTTTGATTGATTATATCTATTCGGGGCTTAACTTCTAGAGAGCTAAAGTATTTCAGGGAAATATCCGACAAGAATGCTATCTAAATTCACTACTTAAAGACGTTAAAAAATATTTTTATCGTGTTAAAATGGTCTTATAAAAACTACCAAAAAGTGCCCACGCTTTTTGCCAGTTGAAAAATTATTTATGGGAGAAGTTTATGTGTTTGATCTGTGTTGAATACCACATGAAGAGAATGACTAAAGATGAAATGAAAAAAGCTTTGCCCGAAATGGTTATGTTTGCTAAAAATGAAGAAGAGAGAAATCATTACAAAAAACTTCAAAGTATGGATGATACTTCTGAGCTAGAAGAAGAAGTAAAAAATCATATTGCAAAATTCGGTAACCTTAATGAACCCAACTCGGCCTTTAAAACTCGCAGAACTTAATTTTACCAACCGTTTAAAAAACGCTTGTCCGCATGTTTTTGTAAGGGTTGCTTGCACGCCACTACTTAATCCAGTCTTACTCCACCTTAATAATGATTTATTAGATAGATTAAATATCGATCCTTATGAAAAAGAAAAATCTTCTTTTTTAAGATTCATAAATGGCGATCTGGATTTCGATGGCCTCTTTTTTGGGGCCAGTGTCTATTCCGGACACCAGTTTGGATATTACGTTCCCAGACTAGGTGATGGCAGGGCGATTACTTTAGCTGAAATAAAAAATAATAATGATGAGTATTTTGAATTGCAACTTAAAGGATCTGGACTTACTCCTTATTCTCGTATGGGAGATGGTAAAGCTGTCGTGCGATCAAGCATTAGAGAGTATCTTGGTAGCGCTCATCTAAAAGCACTCAGCATCCCAACAACTGAAGCCTTAACAATTATTCACGGCAGTGATGATGTTTACCGCGAGAGTGTAGAGAAATCGGCGATTGTTTTTAGAGTGGCTGAAAGTTTTTTGCGTTTTGGGCATTTTCAATATTTTTTTCACACTGATCAAAAAGAAGAATTAAAGAGTCTTATAGATTTTACCATTGCGACTTATTTTAAAAATTACACTGACCATCCAAATTCTTATCTTTTATTTTTTCAAGATGTTGTTAAAAAAACGGCGAAACTTTTTGCTGGCTGGCAATCGGTTGGTTTTTGTCATGGAGTTTTAAATACTGATAATACTTCTATCTTAGGACTCACAATTGATTATGGTCCTTTTGGATTTATTGATCATTTCGATTTAAATCATATTTGCAACCACTCTGATCATGAAGGTCGATATAGTTTTGGTAATCAACCTGAAATTGGAATGTGGAACTTGGAACAATTATGTATCGCTCTACAAGATTACATCCCAGAAGCAGATCTAAAAAGAACATTAGATACATATCCACAAATTTTTCATGTGGAATATAGAAGACTCTTAAAGAATAAATTGGGTCTTGAAAAAATCATTGATGGCGATGAAGAATTTTTAAGAAAATTATTAGGTATGTTAGTAGCCACTAAAATTGATTACACTCAATTTTTCAGAGCACTTTCTCACTACCAATTAACTCAAAGTATGCCTTTTTTGAAAAGTTTGGAATTATCTGAATTTTTAAAAATTTACGATGAAAGAATAAAATTTGAATTAACGAGTAAAGAAGACAGGGCGTCTCGAATGTTAGCGGTTAATCCCAAGTTTATTTTGCGCAATTACCTCGCGCAAATGGCCATTGAGACTTATTTAACTGATCCCAAAGTGTTAGAAAATCTTTTTTTAGTCCTCACTCATCCTTTTGATGAATGGGAGCAATTTGAAGAATGGAGTGCTCCCGCCTCAACCCAATATAAAAATCTTTCAGTGAGTTGTTCATCATGACAAATGTATTAGTCTTTGGGTATTCAGATAATCCAGAACGTTACTCTTATATGGCCTTTGAACTGCTAAAAGATTACGGACACAAGGCTGTTGCCTTTAATCCAAGAACTGATGATTTTAAAAGTTTAGCAAAGTCTTTTGATACAATTACTCTTTATGTAAATCCCACTATTGGCGAAAAATTTAGTGATGGCTTATTAAAAATAAAAACTAAAAGAGTTATTTTTAATCCCGGAACTGAAAATCCAGTACTAGAAAAAAAATTCCAAGAATTGGGTGTGGAAATCGTTATTGGCTGCACGCTCGTTATGCTCAAAACTAATCAATATTAAGCGAGTTTATCTATGAGTATCAGTTCAGATTTTTTAACAGGAAAAAACACTGATGCACTAGAATATTTTCAGGGGGATAAAATCCTTATTCATAAAGACATGCGCGCTGATCTATCAAGCATGTTTGAGCACGCTCAAAGAGATGGGTTAAACTTGGCCCTCACTAGTTGTTTTAGATCCTACGATTTGCAAAAGAGTATTTGGAATGAAAAAGTTCAAGGCTTGCGTCCTGTGCTTGATTCAACTTCTCAACCAGTAGATTTATCAACTAAATCCAATGAAGAAATTCTTTTTTTAATTCTAAGATGGTCAGCTATTCCGGGGGGAAGTCGTCATCACTGGGGTAGTGATTTCGATATTTATGATTTATCAATTATGTCAAAAAATTATAAAGTTCAATTGATTCCAGCAGAATATGAAAAAGGTGGAGTTTTTTACAATGCTAATCTTTGGTTAAACGAAAACATGAAAGATTTTGGTTTTTTTAGGCCCTACTTTAAAGATAGCGGAGGGATTGCACCAGAGCCATGGCATTTAAGTTACAAACCTCTTAGTGAAAAACTCCTGGAGAGTTTTACTTTTGAAGTTTTTCAAAACCATTTAGCATCTGCTGATTTTCTACTCATTAAAGAGGCTCAGGCATTTGCAGATATCCTATATGATCGTTATATTCAAATACCTCGCCAATTTGATACCTGAGTTAAATCGTCAATCCGAATTAAGTTGATGGATGCATTCAAAAGACATTTAATATTAGAGAGCTATTTCAATTTCAGATAGGGAAATTAAATGAAAATATCTTTACTTTTATTCATATGTGCATTCATGGCCTTTAATGCAGAATCTTTTGCAGCATCAAAGACTCACTCTAAAAAAAGCAAAAAAACTACAAAGACATCTCCAGTTAGAAAAGAGATGAATAGTATATCAGGACACATTCGCGACCTAGGTCTCTATATCGCTTCCGAGCAAGAATTTGTACGTGAATCCAATAAACCCATTATTCAAAAACATTTGGAAGAATTAACTAAAATATTTAAAAATGTAAAAGTTCATCCAGTTATTGCAACTCAAGGTCTTTCTCTCAACAGAAGTGTAATGGTGGATCAACTTGAACAATCTCTGGCCCTTTTTAAGAATGATAAAAAAACTCTGGCGCGGGCGAAGTTTAATGCTGCTTTAAATCTTTGTGTATCTTGCCACACTCAAACTCCTGGTGCTGTTAAAAAAGAAGATTTTAAAGTTTTTGCCGATAAAGATATTAGCAAATTACAGATTAATGATTTTGAGCGCGCTGAACTTTATTATATCACTCGCGATTTTGAAGCTTCGATGAAACTTTATGATCAGTTCCTTATGGCCTCTAAAAAGACTGACGATGATGAGTTCATCTTAAAAGCACTTGAGCGTGAACTTATTTATTTTATTAAAATTAAAAAAAGTTTTCCAGAAGCAAAAGCTCATTTTGAAACATTTTTAAAAGACAGCAAGTTCAATGACAACGTTACTAAAGAGGTAAGCGAGTGGGTTAAAACTTTAAGTGGCAAAAGTTTATGGGAATCGTTTGATCCAATAAGTGTAAAAGAAGAAGACATGGAAAAGTTCATGAAAACATTTATTGCTGACGACGAGGAAGGTCCTATTTTTTCAGTTACTGACTCTTCTGAAGTTTTCGATTTAAATCTTTCATCTGTATTGCTCGATTACTACAATGCCCATCCAGACACTAAATTGGGTGCGAAAATTTTGTACTGGTTAGCAACTCTTGATAAAAGAGTTAATGATGATCTTTTTTTCTCACTCGGGGATTATTATCTCTTGGGTTGTATGGAAAAATATCCTAAAGATCCAATCGCTAAAGAATGTTATGAGTCTTATTTAGACGATATGGAGATAAACTATCTTAATAAAGATAAAGATTTCCCACCTGAAATGAAAACAAAAATTAAAAAATTGCAGACTCTGATTGATTACAAGGACGAAGATGAATAAAGCGGCTTTCCAATTTGTTTTACTTTGCGTAGGACTTTTTTCTTATGCTAGTTTTGCCGAAGATACTGCTATTGCAAAGGCTGTAATGAATAACGTCTATGATTCTTTTGTTAAAATCATTCCCTATGTCTATGCCGATAAAAATGCGTCGGATTTATTAAAAGATTCTTCTAATCAAAAAGATTTAATTAAAAATCTTACAGAAATTTCAAATTCATTTAAAAGTGTCAGTCATGTTGAGTTTTTTCAAAAGCCAGGTTTTAGACCTAGTCTAGAGACAATTAATTCTCATATAGATGAAACTATTTCATCTATTAAATCTCAAAATTATATTTTCGCTCAGAGTAGACTTAAGGCCATAACTGCTCTTTGTGTTTCATGCCACTCTGTTTTATCAGATTCGATTTCAAAGAAAGCTTTTGGTGATTATATTAATAGTGAAAAACGCACTCGTTTTGAATCAGACTATGCTTATGCCAATTATCTTTTTTTAGTCCGAAGATTTTCTGAATCAACCTCTTTTTTTGAAATGACAATAAGGGATCATTTAGAAAATGCTCCTTTGACTCAAAATCCAGAATTGAGTGATCACGAACTTTATTCATCTCTTCGAAGAGTCTTAAGTATTTATACGAAAGTTACTTTTAATCCGGATAAATCAGAAGCTTTCCTAAAAAAATACTACAACCATAAAAATATGCCTAAGCCACTTAATGCCATGATTGATACGTGGATTAAATCTCTAGGGAAGTGGAAAAAGTTTGATCCAAATAAAATGACTTCTCCACACCAGTTTATAACAAAAAACCTCGCTCCTCTTGAATCTCATAGAGAAAAACTTGCGAGTGGTGAAAGTGATGTGACACTTTTGGTGTCAGCAGGCGTCCTTTCAAAATACTTAACGGACAATCCAAAAAGCCCGCTCACTCCTGAAATTCTTTACTGGCTCTCAATTGCTGAACGCAGGCTCTCTAATAGTTATTTCTTTTCGCTAAGCGATCTTTATTTAAAAGATTGCATCACTCAGCACCGTCAAAGCCCTTGGGCGCGTAAATGTTATCAGGAATACGAAGACAATATTACATTTGGCTTCAGTGGGTCGAAAGGGACGGATATTCCTGTGGAGGAAAAGAAAGAACTCGATCGTTTAAAACAGGTTTTAAAGTAAGTTTTCCTTGATTTTAAAAGTACATAAATTATTATCGGATTAGATAAAGAAATTTATAAAAAGGAAGTCTGTAATGGATAACGCAACTACTACAACAATTACTCCCGCAGTCGTACCTTCTACTGCAACATCAACAGCTCCATCTGAAGTCCATGCAGCAGCACCAGCAGGCGCTAATCATGAAGAAGTGACTTACAATCCAAAAACTCCTGAGCCTCAAATAATTAATGGTGTGAAAGTTTTCCCTACATCATACATTCCAGCTAAAGCAGTGCTTCATTTGCCAAAAAAAATGCTAGTAGAAATGCAAGATTGGCATATTGAAGGAATTCACATTGTGATCTTTTTCGCACTTACAATTGGTCTATTCATTGGAATGTGGAAGCGACCAAATCTTCGTTAGGATTTAACGACCCCTGACATTTACTCCAAAGGTCATTCACTAAATGTGTTTTCTTTCGTTGTTGCACTATTTAATGCTATATAGTCTTCTGCTGCTAATTTTGGAGAACTACCATGTCGAAAGACCAGAAAGATAAATCAAAGTTACAAGGATCTGATCCTCTAACTCTTCTTATGAAAGAATCTGACGCTTATACGCATTTGGATCAAATTGAAAAATATGTAGAAGAAAGTTCAGACCTAAGTGTTCTTCCTGTTCAACCTATATATTTGGCCCTTAGAAAATTACCTTTTGATAAAGTGGCCGAGTACCTTCCTAAATTCTCCGCTGAACAGCGTGCTGTTTTTATGGACATCGATTTGTGGCATAAAGACGAAATCGATATTGAACATTTCTCTTATTGGATACAGGCCTATGCAATCGTAGAATCTGAAGAAGTGAAAAAAGATTTTGTCACGAGTGAACAATTTCTTTTATTTCTAAAAAGTAGATTTAATATATGGAGCTTCGATGTCGAAGAACCAGAATATCCAGAGCATGATAATTATTTTTTAACTGATGATAATATGCTCTTGTTTGAGTTTGATGATACTTTTCCATTTGTAGATGAGACGAGAAGTTTAATCCGTCATCTTTATTCAGAGTTTGGTGTTGAATATGCTTATACATTTTTATTTAAGCTAGTATCAGACTCTTATTTAATTTTACAAGAAGAAGAATACAATTTTCGCCGCGAGCGCATGAGAGATTTCGGATTTGTGGATTATATTGAATCTCTTGAGGTTGAAAATCCATTTATCAATATTGATTTTCTTCACAACTATATTAAAAAGAAAACTCCCTCAACAGGGGCATTGGATGAAATATCAAAAAATCAAAATCTTCATAATTCATCTTTAGTGGCCTTTAAAGATCATTTTAAAAAAGTAATAGATGAACTCCTTAAAGTCTCAGATCAAAAGCGAGCTGATTACCTGCAGTTTAATTTTGTCCGTTTAATCAACTCTCGCTTAGAATTTAAGGGCGCTTTGAAAAAGGGGTCTGTGGCCATGACAAGAACTGGCGCCCAAACAAAAAATTTAGTATTGTTGGGATTTAATTATTTAAAGTCTGACAAAATTAAAGAAGAATATCTCAAAAATATTCCAGAAGAAGGAATTTTTACTCTCTTTGATTTCACAGATCTCTATAAAATTGGAAATTCTTTAATTAAATTTAATTTGAAAGAGTTAAAAAAAGCCCTGCACACAAATAAGTTTGAAGGAGATGAAGAAAAATTTCTAGGGGATTATTGGGCAGATTTTTTAGACAATACTTTCGATGAACCAGTTAAATTTCAAACGGCAAAAAAAGAAAGTGCACAGGCCATTATTGAAGTTGAAGAATATGAAATGTGGACTTATAAAAGCCGAACTCTGCGCGAAATCCTGCCTTTTGCTAAAAAGTTTCATGAAACTTTTAGCGCACTAAAAAAAGAGGGGCGGCTTCAAGATAGTTATTACTTAAATTACTCGGTTGAATCTATTGATTTTGAATCTCTCCTTTTGTCTAGTTTTGCCAATTTCTTTTTGGGAACTTACGACGAAAAAAATACATCGAAGTTAGGATTAACGATTGATGAATTTAAAAATTTTGCCACAAAAATTATAACGTCAGATGGAAAATATACTTTAACGCCTGAGTTATACAAAAAGATTCAAAATTTTGCAGAGAGTTTTGGTTTAAATCTTGTTTTCGATTTTAATAATTATTTGCAAGACCTCTTAAAATCTCAGCTTGAAGGGTATGATTATTCTACAATGGCCGATGAGGATTACGAACATATTGGCGGACCGATTATCCTCACAATTATTAAGCATTAGCTAAAATGAGAATTGAAAAATTGAGCCAAGTTCTTCTGTAGGGTAGAATCCGATTTTCTAAATTCTCCAAAAAGTTTTTCAGAAATTAAAATTCTACGATCTTTTTGAACTTGAATGAGTTTATCAGTTTGAGAAAAATTTGTCTTGAGTGATACTTTTTTTGTTAAAAATATCTCTAAACCTGTAAGTCTGGCATTTTCTTGTTCAAGGAAATGCTGTAACTCATATTGCTCGCCAACTTTTGAATTGTCTCTTTCTCTGCGCTCAAGTTCTTTGTATTCTTCACTCTCAACATAATCTTCAAATACATCCTCAAAGCCTTTTAGTCCTCTGATTGCGTCTTTAGAGAGGTTGATATTTCCGATTTTTTTGCTCATTTATAAAAATCCTTATTTACCTTTAGTCTTTGTTTCAAACAATTTGCTATGTAAATTCTCTAAGAAGTAGAGTTCTTTAGTTTCATTATAGAGGTTTCTTTGACTGACTGTTGAATCCCTAAATTCGTTTATGATTTTGTATAGTTCTAGGTTTTTTATTTTATCAACTTTGAGAGAAAGTTTATTTAAAAGTTGAAGTTCTTTATTATTTGGGCGTTTAACTTTTTTAAAATAATGTTCTGGCAAATCTTTTACTGAACGTACTGAGGGAAAAATGCTTTTTAGTTGTATTGGAGAGACAATGTAAAGTGGGTAGGGAAATAGGGGGTGAAGGTTATGTTCGAGAGTAATTTGCTCGAGATTCAAGATTAAAGTATCAATTTCTTCTTTTTTTAAATTCGTCAGATTCAAATAACAAGGAACTTTTCCAATGCGTGAATCTGAAATAATAATTCGCAGTTTTTCGGCGGTCATTTCACTAAGGAGAATTTCTTCAAAAATAGGAATTTTCATTGTTAATTTTTCCCTTTATTCGCACAAAATCAGATTTAAGTATAAACTAGAAAGGAGAGTTTGTTATAGACAATAAGAAAAAGGAAAGTATGTTCAATCTCGCTTATGTCTCACTGCCTGATCACTTTACTAAACTATTAGTGAGCAATATTCAAAACAGTACGCAAAGTAATACAAATCTTGAAATGTATATCAATGAAAATTCAGAGTTAAACGCTTTAATCAAAAAAATATTTAGAGATATTGACCCCGATGGATTTTTAGGGAAAATTCTTTCTATATCTGGATGGAATGGAATCAGAAATCGCCTGGCCGCAGTTTATATAGAATACGCCATGACTGGATTTTTTCCTGAGGCTGCCAATCTTTCCTTGGTCACAGATATGATCAATATCGAAAATAAACTCCGTCATTTTACTCCTACTGGTTTTTCGCGTTCTTTTCTTTTAGCCTTCTATGCCAAAATGTCACTCATTCAAATTAAAAGAAAAGATGACAGTGTCAATTACACTCCACTTATTTTAAGAGATGAGCATTTAGAATTTATGAAATGGTCTAAAGCCAAATCAACTCGAATTGATTGGTTGATGCTACAATTAATTCAATATGATCATTTTTTAGGGACTGAGCGTATGAATACATTTTTGGAATCAGGATCGAGGTACGAGTCTCTTTTTGCTTTATTGTCTGCCAACGAACAAAGACAAATGGTCAAAAATTTTATGACGTATGGAGCTTCTATAAACGATTCAGATATTTTTCTAACTGACGTGACTACGCAAGCATAATTGGGAAAAAGATATGACGACAAATGCAATCTGGAATTTAATAAATGATCTTAATAAAAAATCAGGCATTACTGAAATTTTAATTAATGGCCCCAAGCATGTTTTTGTCGAGCGAGGTGGGCAATTCATTCAACTCAATGCTAATTTACCAGCAACCGATATTAATGATTTTATCCAAGAAGTCGCAACTATGAATCAAAAAGTTTGTGATCATGATCATCCCATCTTGGATGGCAATCTTCCCGATGGATCTCGTATCAATATTATTAACGAGCCATTCGTTCAGGGAAGTCCTGCGATCTCTATTCGAAAATATTTAAAGTTTATTTCTAGTTTTGATAATAATCCTACTGTGTTTGGTTTAACTCCTAAGTGGATTGAGTTTTTTAAAGCGCTCATATCGGCTAAATTAAATGTTGTCGTATCAGGAGGAACGGGAGTTGGTAAAACGACTTTTTTAAATTTACTTATAAATGAAATTTCTAAGGCAGAACGCGTGATTGCCATTGAAGACACTCTAGAGTTATCGATTAACCTTCCCAATGTCGTAAGACTTGAGTCGGGAGCTAAATCTTTGCAGTCAAAAAGTAATCTCTCGACTAGAGACTTAGTTAAAAATACTTTGCGTATGCGACCTGATCGCATCATTATCGGTGAAACCAGAGGGGCAGAACTTTTTGATCTGCTGCAAGCGATGAATACTGGGCATGAAGGAAGTATGACGTCGGTGCACGCCAATTCAGGCGGAGAGTGCCTCTCTCGTATGGAAACACTTTTTTTACTGGCCGGCTTTGAAATTCCTCTTGTCGTGGTAAGAAAACAAATGACCTCAGCGATTAACTTCATCGTGCAACTTGGCCGTGATAATGAAGGTCAGCGTGTGATTATGGAAATTATAGAAGTATGCGGGATGGAAGGAACAACAATGCTTACTCAACCTATTGCTGAACGCATAGACGGTGATTTAGAATTTAAAGGAATAGCTCCCAAAGTTTTTGAAAAACTTCACCGTGAAGGTGGATTGCCTTATAGTTTTTTTGAAAATTTTTAATTAGTAATTTCCTTCTTCAACCGGAATCCCATTCATGATGGCCACACCGGAACTGGTCCCAAGTCTCGTGGCTCCAGCGTCAATATAATCAAGTGCTGCTGCTAAATTTCTCACTCCACCGGAAGCCTTAACTTCCATTGTATTTGAAATATTCGCTTTCATTAATTTCACGTCTGCAATACTTGCTCCCCCTGTAGAAAAGCCTGTCGATGTTTTTACAAAACGTGCACCGGCCTTCATCGATAATTCACAGGCTAAAATTTTCTCATCATCATTTAATAAACAAGTCTCAAAAATAACTTTCACTAAATTTTTTCCAGCAGCATCTACCACAGCTTTTATATCTTCTTGTACTAGATCATATTCTTTATTTTTAAGTGCACCGATATTGAGGACCATGTCAATCTCACATGCACCTTCGGCAATGGCCTTCTTTGTTTCAAAAACCTTAGTCTCAGTTGTATTTGCCCCTAATGGAAAGCCAATTACAGTACAAACGAGCGTTGTACTTCCTTTTAAAAGCGAGCTGGCATAAGCTACGTAAAAGGGGTTTAAGCAGACAGAAAAAAAATCATAACTCATGGCCTCTTCGCAGAGTTTTTTCACTTGATCGCGAGTGGCTTCAGGTTTTAATAGAGTATGATCGATAAAACGGTTAATTTTTACAGAAGATTTCATATCGTTCCTTTACAAATAGTAGAGATAAAATACACTCCTAGTATGATTAAATCACGTTGGTTTTACCATCCCTTATTCATTTTTATTTTCTCACTTTTGGCGCTTGGTTCCTCGCTCATAATCTATATCCGCTCGTATTTGCGAGTGCACGCTGCTTTGGAAGAAGTTGTTTTTAAATACCACCTCAATTCTAAGAGTATGCTTGATTCAGAAACTTGGGTTTTAGTTCTAATTCTTTCGTTGCTGGTAGCCGTTATTTTGGCAGGACTTTTAATTATTTACATCTATTACCAAAAAATGATTCAGCTCTACCGCTTGCAACAAAACTTTATTAACGGATTTACTCACGAACTAAAAACTCCCATTGCTTCGTTGCAATTATTCCTTGAAACATTCTCTCGGCATGAACTGCCCAGAGAAGAGCAGATTAAATACTTAGAATACATGAAACGCGACACCAAGCGCCTATCTGAAAATGTTAGTCGTATATTAAATCTAGGGCAGCTAGAAGATCGAAACTTTAAAGCTGATTTTAAGCAACAAAATCTAGTGGATTTGATCGAGACCTTTTTGCATAATACGCCACACCTGTTTGAAGAGGGTAAAGTCACTTTCCATTCCGAAGTAAAAGTTGTTTATCTTCCTATCGACACCGCTCTTTTTGAAATGCTGATGATGAACTTAATTACCAATGCGCTGATTTATAATAAATCTAAAGAAAAATCTGTGGAGATTGAATTATCTATAGAAGGCAATCATATTATTTTAGACTTTAGAGATAATGGAATAGGTCTTGAGCGCAACCAGGCTAAAAAGATATTTAAGAAATTTTATCAGGTGGGTAAAACCACTAAAGGCTCAGGTCTTGGACTTTATATCGTTCAAAATATTGCTCGCTTACATCGCGGTGATATTCAGGCCATCAGTATGGGACCTGGGGCCGGAAGTGTTTTTCGGTTAACTCTAAAAATTGGTGGTGTTAATTGATCGTCTCAAAAAATAAAGGAAAAAGAATTCTCGTCATCGACGATGAAAAACATATTGCCGAGGCCATTAAACTTAATCTAAAAATGCAGGGACATGAAGTTGTCATCGGAGTAAACGGACTTGAAGGACTCAATTGGTGGAGAGAATTTGCACCTGAATTAGTCATAGTTGATTTAATGATGCCCGAAATTGACGGCATTGGAGTCATTACCGAAATTAGAAAACGCGATCTCAAACTTCCTATATTAGTTATTTCAGCAAAAGATCAAGTGAAAGAAAAAATCAAATGCTTAAGTTTGGGAGTCGATGATTACCTTTCAAAACCGTTTGATCTCGATGAATTTTTATTGCGTGTAGATCGCCTACTTACAAGATCTGAATGGTCACTAAATGAAAAAAAATCAGTTACAGTTGATGTTCCAATTAATGAAATGGAGAGTTTTACTTTTGGATCAAATACCATTGATTTCAAAAATCTAAAAGCAACCTCTGCCGCTGGTCAATTTGATCTTACATTACAAGAAATAAAAATCTTAAAAATCTTCATAGAGAATCCCAATATGCCTCTTACGCGTGAGGAGATTCTTGAAAAAGCCCTAGGCTATGACCGAGGTGTAACGACAAGAACCTTGGATAATTTTTTAGTGCGTTTCAGAAAATATTTCGAAGAAGATCCTAAGAATCCGAAATACTTTAAAAGTGTGCGCTCCGTCGGTTATCTTTTCGACACGTTGTAGGTAGACATAAACACTCCTCTCTATTACAGTTTTACTTTCTTTTAGCACTAGAATTGAAGGAGTATTTAATGGGTCTATTAAATGGAAAGAGAGCACTTATTTTAGGTGTTGCTAATGA
Source organism: Bacteriovoracaceae bacterium (assembly GCA_947446575.1). Taxonomy (GTDB): domain Bacteria; phylum Bdellovibrionota; class Bacteriovoracia; order Bacteriovoracales; family Bacteriovoracaceae; genus Bacteriovorax. The sequence goes on from CANFHC010000002.1 coordinate 116,266, forward strand.
TATGTCTATCGCGTGGGGAATCGCCAAAGCTTTTAAAGCAGAAGGGGCATCAGTTGCTCTAACTTATTTAAACGAAAATTTACAAAAACGCGTTGATCCACTAGCTCTTGAAGTGGGGGCAGACTTTACTTGTGAAATGGATGTAACAAACGACGCTCATTACCCAGCTCTTAAAAAGATCATAGAAGAAAAATGGGGAAAATTCGATATTCTTGTTCACTCCCTCGCATTTGCTGATAAGTCAGATTTAAAAAATCGTTTTGTAGAAACTTCTCGCGAAGGCTTTAAAATGGCCTGTGACATTTCAGCTTTTTCATTAATCGGACTTTGCAATACACTTAAAGATAATTTCAATGACGACGCTTCAGTTATCGCTATGACTTATCATGGTTCAGTAAAAGTTCTAAAAGGATATAACGTTATGGGAGTTGCTAAAGCAGCTCTAGAAGCTAGTACTCGTTACCTCGCTGACGATATGGGCCCTCAAAACATTCGTGTAAATTGCATTTCAGCAGGTCCAATTAGAACACTTGCTGCTTCTGGAGTTCCTGGACTAAAAGATTTCTTAAAAACTATTGAAGAAAAAGCACCAATGAGAAAAAACGTCACTCAAGATGATGTTGGTGGCTCAGCTGTTTATCTTGCCAGCAGACTCTCTCATGGGGTGACTGGACAGGTTCTTTACGTTGATTCAGGAATTAGTATTGTAGGAGCTTAAGCTCATAAATATTAGGCCGGTTTTTACCGGCCTTTTTTTTTAGTATTTAAAATTAGTGTGAATATACTCAACTGCTTTTTTTACATTAGACTCTGGAGTTTCTTGCAATACTCCATGTCCTAATCCACAAATCCATTTGTTAAGTGGAAGATTGGAATTTTGTAGTTCACCCCAAAATTGCCCAAGTTTAGTTTCAAGCAGAGGCCACTCGTAATGCAGATAACTTGGATCGATATTTCCTTGAATCATGTAATCGTTGCCTAAATTTTTCAGAGCATCTTGAAGCGACATTCTCCAATCAATTCCAAGCACATCAATATTTTTATCTTCAATTGCTTGCAGATAATTCAGGTGTGTTAGTTTTGAGTAATAGACAATTTTAACTGTTGGGTGGAGCTTTTTAAACTCACTAGTCACTTTTCTTAAAACTGGTAAAATAAATTCTTTGAAATCACAAAGCATTAATTCACCAACAGCAGTGTCAAATAAACAAACAGTATCTGCTCCACCAATAGCTTGCTGTGACATTTCTGAAATTAATTCTGGTAATAAGAGTTCACAAAAACCTTGAAAACGTCCGTCATAAAATCCTTTTTTAGAACTGGTAAGATTTCCTGAATGTGATCCTTCAACGGCATAGGTATACAGTGTCCACGGAGCACCAACGAAGCCTAAAAGTGATTTTGATTGCGGGAGTTCAGCTCTCAAAAGTTTAGTCGCCTCTTTTTGGAAAGCATAATAAGAATTAGAGTCTTCTATAAGTTTACATTTTTTTAAATCAGCAATACTTTCAAGTTTAAATTTTAAAATTGGTCCTGGATTATAAGTTAATCCTAATCCAATTTGCTCTAATGGAAATAGCAAGTCTGAAAATAAAATAGCAGCATCAAAATTAAAATCGCGAATAGGTCCCATGGTAATTTCACAGGCCATTTTGGGATTTTTACACATACTCATAAAATCCGAATCTTTTTTAATGTTTTGGTAGTGAGAATGATAACGTCCCGCTTGGCGCATAAACCACACTGGCACTTGAGTAGTTCCATCAGCATTTTTAATTCTATCGTTAAATAGTCCCATTGATCTTATCCTGTTCTTTAGTGATTAATTATTAATTTATAGCCAATACTTCTTATACTTTGAATTTCGAGAACGTGACTTGAATCACTTTCACACCATTTGCGTAGTTTAACGATATAGTTATCAACAGTTCTGTTAGAGGGGAATTTATCTTCGCCCCAAATTTTTTCGATTATCTCTTCGCGAGTAATGGCCTCATTGTGTTTTTTATACAAGAGCTCCAAGATAGCGCACTCTTTTTGTGAGAGTGAAACTAAAGTACCATCAGCATCCATGACTTCATATCTTCTAAACCAAATTTTTAATTTTCCATGAACAATCTCTTCCGGCAACGTTTCCATGCTGGTTTGAGTTTTTAAAATACGATCAAGTCTTAAAATCAACTCTTTAAGTGCGAATGGTTTTGTTATGTAATCTTCCGCACCAATTTCTAGTGCTTCGACTTTTGTTTCTGGGTCATTTAGTGCCGATAAAAAAAGCAAAACAAAATCTTTTCGGATATTTCTAAATTCTTTTGCAAGCTTAATTCCATTCGTATCGGGCAACCCAATATCCATTAAGATTAAATTAGGATTTTTGTCATGAAACATGGCAGATGCTTCTGCTCCAGTTTTAGCCCAAACACATTGATGGCCTAAACTTTTTAGGTAATCTTCAAGTGTGCTCCCTAAATTTTCTTCGTCTTCAACGATTAATATATTAAGCACGCTGATCCTCACCAGCTTGAAATTTCAACTTAAAAATAAGATTTCTATCTCCTGAAACTCGCAATTCACCCTGCATTTTTTCCAGCAGTTTATTGGTGAGATAAAGTCCGATTCCAGATCCCTTAGAGGAATTGAATTTGTAAAAGAGTGTCCCTAATTTGTTTTTATCACCTAAAAAATTTCCTTCATCTTGATAAGTAAGAAATATGCTCGCTCCACTTTCAAGAATATTAATTTTTACATTCGAAGATTGAGTATGGATGCGTGTATTTTCTAAAAGGTTCTTTAAAATGAGTTCAAGGGCAAATTCATCAGCAATAATTGTGACGTCCTGATTAGTACAATCGATCTCCACATTTAAACCGTTGCCCAATTTTTTAATAATATTTTTAATGAATGGAATTAATTTTAGCGAGGTCAAATTAAGGGAGCCTCCACGCTCAATGCGGGAGAGTTGTAAAATTTTATCCATCTGTGTTTCAAGCTTTCCCGTGTCTTCAATTAAGCGCGATGAAAGTTTGTTAAGAGTTGGATCATTCTTACTTGTTAAAATTTCATTGATAACTTCACCTTGAAGACGAATACTTGCTAGTGGCGTTTTTAATTCATGAGTGAGTGACGCAAAAAATGCATGCATGGATTTTGTTTTTCTTTGATCTTTTAAATAGAGAATCAAGAGGCTAATGGACAATAAAAGTAGGAGCACTAAAAAACTTCCACCTTCCCACATAATCATTTTGGTAATACGGAAGCGGTCAGTGTGGGCCAGAATATCTTCAAAATTAGTAATGAGATAACCCCACCAAATACCAATTAGCAAAAGCACCAGCGCCCACAATAATGAAAGTGAGAATAGGAGACGCGATGAATTCGTAAGTGGATTTTTAACCTTCATTTTATTGGATTCTATGCTCCAATCTATGTTCCAGGTCGCGAATCACTTCGTCAGTATGTGCGGCACTTACAAATCCAACTTCATACGCATTCGGAGCAAGGTATATTCCTCTATCTAAAAACACTTCAAAAAGTTTATTAAAGTTTTCTGTTAAATTCTCAGGGATATCAGAAAGTTTTGAAACATTTTCTTTCGGTACAATCCAAAACAATGAAGAGAACGATACAATTTTAAACATAGCAAATTGACCATTATTATAACTTTGCATCCAGCTAGACAATAGAGCTGTTATCTTTTTCGTTTGTCCTTCAATGAATTTATATTTCTCAGGAGTCATTTGCTTTAACGTTGCAAGCCCACCCACCATTGCGAGAGGATTAGCAGATAGTGTTCCAGCTTGATAAACTTTTCCAATAGGAGCTAAGTGCTCCATTATAAATTTAGATGCACCTATTGCTCCAACTGGTAATCCACCACCGATAATTTTTCCTAGTGTGACTATATCAGGCCTAATTCCTGTGAGTTCCGCCATTCCACCAAACGCCACTCTAAAGCCCGAGATAACTTCATCAAAAATTAAAAGAGCACAAGTCTGATCGCAGATCTCGCGTAAGAATTTTAAAAATTCTATTGGTTGAATTAACAGACCATTGTTGGCAGGAAGCGGTTCAATGATTATGGCAGCGATTTGATCTTTGTGATCAACGAAGCATTTTTTCACTCCTTCTATATCACCCAATTCTAAAATAAGAGTATCGTGAGCAACCCCAGCAGGCACACCTGCTGAACTAGCTTCTGCTTCACCTGCTAAGCCAGATCCTGCTTTAATCAGCATAGAATCCACGTGGCCGTGGTAGCAGCCATTAAATTTAATTATTTTATTTCGGCCCGTAACTCCACGAGCGAGGCGAAGAGCTGTCATTACGGCCTCTGTTCCGGAGTTCACAAAACGCATTTGCTGAACATGAGGAAGTTTTGAAAGAAGAAATTGTAAAAGCTCAAGAGAGTAGGGCTCGCAAGCTCCATAACTCCAACCGCGTTCTAATCCTTCATGCAACGTTTTTTCTACGATGGGATCGCGATGACCTAAAATTAATGGGCCAAAGCTCATGCAAAAATCAATGTATTGTTTTTTATCTACATCGTAAATGTATGCACCTTCAGCACGCTCAAAAAACCTTGGTGTTGTATGTAATCCTTTAAAGCTTCTTACCGGAGAATGAACTCCACCAGGAACTAAAGTTTTAGAAAGGGCAAAGAGATCAGCTTGTTTGGTCATGAATTTATCCAATTTTTAAATTCTTCCATGGATCCCATGGGCAGAATATTTATATTTTTTTCACTAAATTGTTTATAGGTTTTGCCTAAGCCACACGCGTGAACGCGATTGATGATTTGTGGATATTTTTCGATATAAGCCTGGTATTGAAAAAAGCTGGTCCAATAAAAAACATTTGTTGCGTTTATTTTTTCATCGAAACTAGCTTCTGTCGTCTCAGAAATTTTTCTTGTGTAACATCCGACAACTTTACCCACATTAGAAGTCGCTAGATCATTTGATAAAACACTTAGTGGCGCACTAGTATCTACCATTAAAGAAATAGCAATACCGGATCGCAGTTTTAAAAGTTCGGCGTCGCCCAAAGAATCAGAAGTCCCATTAACCCAAAATCCTTTGGCCGCTAAATCCTTCATACTTTTAACTCCCGCCGACCATATAGACTTTGGAGTAGAAGTTGATAGAGCTTCTATGCAATGTTTGCTTGTTACATAGAGGTGAGAGTGATTACTTAAATCTGCTTTAAGCGAAATCTTTTTAATTAATTGATCATCGCTGGGAAGCCCACTGAAAAAAGTTGGCTTAACAAAAAAATGGGGTAGCTCTCTTCCTTCAAGAAGAGTTACTCTAACCGGTTTTTCGTTTAAAACTCCGCGATGATTATGGATATAAAACTTGTCAAATTTTTTGACATTGATTCCCACCGCTAAATGGCATCCACCTCCATATTCGGTAAATGCTTTTCTCTCGCGAGAAACTTCTTCAACAGTGACAGCATCTTCCATTTTTTTAAGTTTGGAGAATAGTTCGCCATTATCAGAGCGTGTTTTTGCACACTCCATTCCTAATGCCCCTTGAGCAGCCGAAGAAGGGAACAGTGACTCTGGTAAAATCATAAAATTTAAACCAGATAAAAGAGCACTAAGCTGCTGTTTGGATGATTCAGTGAGAGCAAGTCTTTCAATCCCAGGAAGTGCCAAAACAATAGCGTCGTATTCATCTGCCTGGAGTTTTTCAATGCGCGTATTAACATTTCCACGCAATACTTTAGACATTACTTTTAGGTGACTTCCCATGGGAAGCACTTCTGCTAAATGTTGCTCTAAATTTACCATTCTTCTTGGAGAACTTGTTCCAACAATAAATTCTTTTTTATTTTTGATCTCACTAATAGTGTTATTTTTAATGAGCAAAATATCATTGGCATAAGTTCTTTTCGTTACGGCCGCAAGCGTGATCCCTTCAGGACGAATACTTCCTAGGTCTTTATAAGAGTGAACAACTAAATCCACTCGTCCAGATAGAAGAGCTTCATCTAATTCTTTGGTAAAAAAATCTTTTCCATCGAGCTGCCACAAGGGAGCATTGGTTATCATGTCACCTTGAGTTTTAATAACGTCTAATTCGAATGTATCGCCAGTTATTCGCTCTAATTCAGCTTTAACTTGATTGCATTGAGTGAGCGCCAGTAAGCTTCCGCGCGTTCCAATTTTATAATGTTTTTTTGTCGTAGTACTAGGCAAGTTGTAGCTCCTCCCATCCAAATGGGTGACTTTGAGAAAAAGTCTGTCGGCGGTTTTCACAAAGTCTCACAATTGAAACTTTCGCCTGAGAGATTTTTTCCATTTTCTCGATATTCATCTTTGCACTCTGTCTGAAAATATCTTCCAGACGAAGTACACCTTGGGCCTCTGATAAACTTGTTTTTATCACAGAGGGAGAGCCAAGATCAATAAAGAGCTTTGAGTCACGACCATTTAAAAGGGAGGACTGAGACCATTCGCTAAAAAATTTTTCGCCGAAGAGAACATCTTCAGTTCCAACTGTATTCACGATATGGGTGAAATTTTTGTAAATAGAGTAATCTTGCCAAGAAATAATTTCTAAATCATGAATCATTGCAAGTGTTGCCACTTTTTCAGAGTTTCTAGCAGTTATAAACAGACGGTGTTTTTTCTTTAATAATTTTATGAGGTCTTCAGACAGAGATCCCGAGCCAACAATTAGGACATCACTGTCATTTAAGCAAGAGTGAATTAATTTTTTAGCAATTCCAGCATACGTTAGCTGTCCGATTTCGAGCAGGTGATCAGTGCGAATCTTTTTCCCGTCTTGAAAGAGTTTTTCGATCATCGTAATAATGTGTTTATGCTTAAAAGGCAGTTGCATGTAAGACTGGTAAGCTTCTTTAAATTGGCCTACAACTTCGTATTCCGCGAGCACTTCACTTTTTAACCCACAGATAGTCTCTAAAAGAAAAATATAAGCGTCATCGCTTTTATACATGTCACGAATATCATTTTGATTTTCTAGATGGTAGAATGGCAATTGACCAAAACCTAGCACAAGTGTGCGTTGGCAGGTCTTTAAAACAAAAACTTCCCCATTGCTAGGTCTGATTTTTGCTTCGGCTTTTAAATTAATTACGGTTAGTCCATCAATCATATGCAATTAGTTATAACTAAAAAAAAGCACCTAATTGTCATAAAAATGTAGATTGGATCTTTTTTTCATTCTTTGGTATGTTGAGCATCTATGAATATTGTCCCAACCACCCTAAAGGAATCTTTTTTAGCCTTTGACCGCAAGGTCGACGGTTCAATTAGCTTTTTTGTCCGCCATTACGGCAAAAGCAAGTTTATGGTGGCCATGTCGAAAAAGGCCCAGTATCTAGGAATTGAGCGCCTATGGGAGAAAGGTCCTAAAGCCTTCTTTTACTTCTTTTTATTCTATCTTGTGCGCGATGTAATTTTGTACATCGTTCTGCCAATATTCTTTACCAGAATTTCGACTCATTAAGACGAAGACTATATGAACATTTTCTAAGTAGAAATTCTTAGTTTTCAATGCTGAAAAATTTAAAGAGCAAATTAAGTTTTTAGGAAAGAGGGTGTGAATCCAATGTTAAAAAGCCTGCAAAGTTTCAATCTACAACTGATAGATTTAATTTAATAAAACTATAGAGTTTTTCAATCATCAGTTTGTGCTCAATTTAATTTTATAATCTTTTTCAAAAAAACAATGAGATAATTTGAAAAATTATTTTTAGGAAAATCAGTCAAGTAAACTACGAATTAGGTAACCAAAATAAGATTAATATTGTTAAATTAGGAAAAGGGGTTCTTATGCGCAAATTTCTACTAAGTAATATCGATTCGGTTTCGGTAATAACAATCTTGATAACGCTTATTCTTTTCTTAGCAGCACTTTATTTCACGGGTCTTACTCACGACATTTTGCTTGAAGCTGGTGTATTTCTTGTGTCAGTGAAACTGATAATAATGGGCTATCAAAATAAGCAATCTTCAGATAAAAATCACAAGGAACTTAAAGAGATTCTAAAAATGTTGCAAAAGATTAGTGCCAAATAGGTTTATTTAAAAATCTCTAGATTAAATCTTAAACTGTAAATTAATATTCAAAGAATTTAATAACAAATGCCCAGAAAAAATCTGGGCATTTGTTAGGGCATTATGAAATGAATAAATATAATTTCGATAAACTTCACAAGAATTAGGGAAGCTCTCTGGTGGATGAAGAACAAGTCTGCAAAGTTTATATCTACGTCCACAATTTTTTTATTCTAACAAATCTGATGTTATTCACAATAAATCATTGTTCGCATGTTATCTAAAACGATCTCTAAACAACACGCTGCGATGGTCAATTAGAAGTGAAGCGGGATTGACACCGTGTCGAGCTTGCAGCCTCAAATCGATTGGACTATCCTCTAGTGTACAATTCATTTATGGAGAACTCATGGAACTGATGTTTACTGCACCTGAAATATTAAATCGCGGATTAGGTTTAACTTTTGACGACGTTTTACTTGTCCCTCGTTACTCGGAAATCTCTTCGAGAAAACATCCAAATTTAAAAACTCAAATAACTAAAAATTTCACCATCAATCTTCCTGTGATCACGGCCAACATGGATACCATCACTGAAACTGAAATGGCCTGTGCCATGGCAAGTCTTGGAGGAATTGGCTCTCTTCACCGTTTTATGAATGAAGAAGAGCAGGTTGCAATGGTAAAAAAAATACAAGCATACTTGAAAGAAAAAAATCTTACGACGCCAATCGCGGCTTCCATCGGTGTTAAAGAAGAAGGGATGAAGCGCGCTGACGTTTTAGTCAATGCAGGTGTGCAAATCATCACTTTGGATATTGCTCACGGCGATTCAATTATGATGATGGAAACTCTCGACTATTTAAAAAAGAAATACCCTCATGTTGATGTTATCGCAGGTAACGTTGCAACATCTGATGGGGTAAAGCGCATGATCGAGCGCGGAGCTGACGCTGTAAAAGTGGGAATTGGCCCGGGATCAATGTGTACGACAAGAATTATTACAGGCCATGGTCTACCACAATTAACTGCAATCGCACTCGCTGTGAGTGTTGCTAAAAAACACAATATTCCAGTTATTGCTGATGGTGGTTTAAAAAATTCTGGTGATATCGTAAAAGCGCTTGCCGCTGGAGCAAGTTCTGTAATGGTGGGATCATTAGTTTCTGGAACTCTAGAAACTCCTGGTGAACTAAAAGGTGGAATGAAGCAATACCGTGGTATGGCCTCAAAAGCTGCGCAAGTTTCTTGGAGAGGCGAGATGCCAGAAGGCATGGCCGCAGAAGGCGAGTCGACTCAAATTCCATGCAAAGGCAGTGTTGGAAATGTTATTGAAGAATTAATGGGGGGCTTACGCTCAGGTATGACTTATCTGGGAGTCGATAATCTTCCGGCCATGAGCGAGTCAGCACTTTTTATTCAAATGACAGCTTCAGGGATGAGCGAATCTAGACCTCATGGAGTGAGATAATGTCTTCAAAACTATCGATCTTAACGGAGTTGTTTGGAAATATTCCGCACTTCTTTGATAACTTCAAAGAAATGGAAGAGATCGTTTTGGGCTATCATAAGCTACGTGATCGTATAAATGGTAGAGAAGAAGATCGCGAGAAGGTGCTTAAAAATTTAAAAGAAATTAGAGCAGAACTCTCTTTGCCCTTCTTGAAAACTTTTGAGAAATTTTTAGATGCTTCTTTGTCTCAGTTATACGACGGAATTAATTTTAACGATAACGGACACAATTTAGCCGAACTCTCTAAGACTAATAATTTAGTTCTCGTTCCCAATCACCAATCTCATGCTGATTATGTGGCGATTAACTATGTTTATTATAAAAAATACCAGTCCCCGCTATTCGTTGCTGGTGGAAATAACCTCAATATTTTTCCTATTGGCCCGCTGTTTAGAAGATCGGGATGTTTTTTCATCAGACGAACTTTTGCCAATGACATTCTTTATAAATTAACTCTAGAAGCCTATCTTTATTACATGCTAGTTAAAGGCAACCCGATAGAATTTTTCTTTGAAGGTGGACGATCGCGCACAGGAAAACTTCTTCCTCCTCGCTACGGCCTCTACCAAATGCTCATTGAGGCCCATTCAGCAATTCCTGCTGAAAAACGCCGTCCATTACAATTTGTTCCCGTGAGTATCGTGCACGAATATGTACCAGAACAAAAATCTCTTGCACGCGAACTTGATGGTGGAAAAAAGAAAAAAGAAAGTGCCGGGCAAGTTTTTGGTTTGGTTAAACTTCTTTCTTACCAATTCGGAAATGTGCACATTAATTTAGGCAATCCGATTGTTGCTCCGGATGCTCCAGAGCATCCTGCTGATTTAAAAATTCAAACGCAAAAGCTCGCATTTGAATGTTTCTTAGAAGTTGGAAAAAATATGCGAGTGACTCCAACGTCACTTTTAGCAATGATTTTATTAGATGAGCCAACGGGCGCACTTAAGTGGGAAGAAATTCTAACCAAGGCCCGCCATATCATCACTTATTGTGAAAAATTTAATGTGCCGATTACTGATTCAATAAAACTAGATAATTTAGAAAAGTCACTTGAGCGATCAATTGATATTTTAATCGGTAATAAAAAGGTTGAAGTCATTGGAAATAAATCGACTCAGCACGTTTTTTATTCCATTAAAGATGATTCAAGAAAAGAAATTCTCTATTTCAAAAATACAATCCTCCACCACTTTTTAGTGCCGTGGATTGTGCATATGGGATGGGTAAATTTATTTTCAGGCCACATAACAACAGTTGAAGACTTAAAAAAGTTTTTCATCAATCAAAGAAAACAGCTGACTCATGAATTTTATCTTCCTACGGTAAAAGAAGTTTTTAAACTTACTTTAGATATTGTTAACGATGCTATTGGAAGAAATGTAACGACTCTAGAAGAATGTGTTGAGCTAAGTCATAAAGAGCTTTATCTCATTCTCGCTAAAGTAGGACTTTTTGCCCGTTCATGCAATTATCTGCTTGAAGCCTATTATGTTTGCGGTCTAACTCTAAAAGAGCTTTCTACCAAAGATTATAAAGAAGGATTCAAGATGGAGACATTCTTGAAAAAATACAAAGAAGTTTTTGAAAGTGAGAAAAAACTTCGTCGCATTATTAAATATGCCGAAAGTTATTCTGTTCCACTTTCCAAATCAAGTTTGCAGTATTTTATTCACGCCAAAATTGTGGATTCAAATGCCGGTTTTTATTTTGTCCCACATCAAGCAGCTTTATGTGAAACACTTTCAAAAGTTGAATCCGACCTCCAAGGTCAACTCAGCATCAATTTGTTAAACTAAGGTGGGCATACAACTCATAAAATCTAAGTTTGGTAGAAAGCGCTTTATTAAAACGGCCTTGCTAGACAATCCACTTGAATGGCAGCAAGAGCTGAGCTCTTTGCGGACTTTCCTTGAAAATGAGACGAGCTTTCAAGTTGTCGGCAAGTCCGTTTACTTTGAAAATGACTCTCTAGGTCTCAATTTAATGCTGGAAGTAATAGGCCCTCCTCATAAGCTTGAACGGACAGGTCTGAGTGTTGTAGATTGTGAAGCTCGGGACATATTAATCTATAAAACGGGCAATCTAGACCTTTTTAGCTTCAATTTAGAAGATATCCTGTTCACAGCACGCTCGATTTTAAAGGCGATGGATTCTGGAGAAAGCAAACTTTTGTCAGTCTTTCACATAGTCTTAACCGAAGAAAAAATAGAGCTTCATTTTTTTAGCCAAAAAGATTATATTCAAAATCAGTTATAGTATTACTTTTATAACTTATATTACTTAAGGGCCTATTGTGGCCCATACACGTGGGGTTAATTATCAAAGAAAATTCGAATCCAGGTCCAGGCCAGTTCCAAAGATCTTCTCAATTTAACAATTCAAACAAAAACAGTGGTCCAAGAGTCAACGAACAAATCAGAATTCCTGAATGTCGTTTACTAGGTGACGATGGTCATCAGTACGGTGTTGTTTCGATGAATGAAGCCAGAAGAATTTCAGATGAAGTGGGACTAGATCTAGTAGAAGTTTCTCCTACGGCTCAACCTCCAGTTGTAAAACTAATCGACTTCGGAAAATACAAATATGAGCTTCAAAAGAAGGCTCAAGAAGCTAAGAAAAAACAAGTCGTCATTCAATTAAAAGAAGTTCAATTCAAACCCAATATCGATATTGGGGATTTAAAAACAAAACTTAATCATTGCCAGAAATTTATTGATGATGGAGATAAAATCAAAGCATCAATGCAATTCCGTGGTCGTGAGATGTCTTACCGAGATGCCGGAATGGAGAAATTCAAGGCCATTATTGAGCAAGTTGTCGCTATGGGTGCCATTGTTGAATCTGAGCCAAAGATGATGGGGAACCGAATTATCGCTATTTTAGCTTCGACTAAAAAACCGGTAAAAGGGCCTAAAAAGGACGACGAAGTGACGCCGCCTTTGAAGGCAGAAGCTAAAAAAGCCTAGTCAAAGTTAAATTTCTTACGAATTGCGACGATTTTTAAGGAATTTCTTTTACAAAGCTCTAGATCCTTGATAATTATACCAACTCGAAAAACATAATTTTGCGTTTTGAAAATAAAACATTTTATAGATTGTTTATTACTGGAGACTTCTCATGCCTAAAATGAAAACAAGAAAATCAGCTGCGAAGAGATATAGCGTAACTGGTACAGGTAAAGTAAAAAGAAACAAGTGTGGATTAAGACATAAACTTGAACACAAAAGTACTAAAGTAAAAAACAGAGCAGGCGGTCCTGCACTAGTTCACCAATCTGAGCACGAAAAAGTAAGAAGAATGTTGCCATACGCTTTCTAGTTTAAAGAATTGTAGTATTGGTAAAAAAATAATATAGACAGAGTTTTGGGCCCAAGAGTTTTATAACCCCCAGAGTCTCGTACAGGAGTAGGAAAATGGCACGCGTAAGAAGAGGATTTAAAGCAAGAAGAAGAAGAAACAAAGTTTTGAAAATGGCGAAAGGTTTCAGCTTTGATAGACGTACAAAATATAAGCACACTGCAGAGACTGTTAAACGCGCTCTTCACTATGCTTACGTTGGACGCCGTTTACTTAAGAGAGATATGAGAAAACTATGGGTAGTCAGAATTTCTGCTGCTGCTAGAATTCTTGATACATCATACTCAAAGTTCATGGGTTCAATGAAATCTGCTGGTGTAACAATCAACAGAAAAATGCTTGCTGAAATTGCAGCAACTGACTTTGCTGGATTTACAGCAATTAAAAACTCTTTGAAAAAATAGTTTTTTTAAGAATTAATTTTGAAAGTAAAAAGCCTCCAATTTGGAGGCTTTTTTATTTCCAAGGACCAGACTTATACCATTTAGGTTTTGGAAAATTTGCAATATTGCTTTCGTGTTCGTAAACCAATTTTCCATTTATAAAGTGTCGACATTTTCCATTGGCATTTAATTCCACAATCCCTTTTACTTCTGTGCCTGCACCTGCGGATATCGCATTAACTGAAGATCTTGCAGAAATGGCGCTGACTCCATAATTTTGATTATTAATATAAAGAGCTTTAATTTTATTGGTATCAAATGTTTTAAGAGATCTTTGAGTTGTAAAATAATAAGGGGCCATAATGGAGTTGTAATTACTTTCATGACATAGACCCAAGAAATGTCCCATCTCGTGCAAAACGACTGAGGGTAAATCATAATCCACCATTGGGTTTCCAGTCATTGTGAAGTCACTACCAAAGTCGCGGTAATTAACGATAATATCTGCGTGAGTAAGGTCAATATAAGTTCCAAGATTAGCATCAGTTCTCACGACTCCAAAAAATTGAGTAATGGCCAATGCACTAGAGCTAACCCCCGAAAACCAATTATGTGATTTATAAATTCCTAGTTCATTGTCGCGATATCCAGATAAACTTGAACTTCCTGTACTTCCAGCAATTGGAAATGGTAATTGAAAAAGAGTGGTAGTTGGAGCGACGGCAGTATTCCAAACCTTCGCCATTTGCTCCAGTGGATTTAATCCACCAACTAAATCAGCATTACTATAGTCTGAGCTAAATTCAGAAGACATTTTTAAAACTATTGGACTCGAAAGATTGGTCCATTTTCCAATCGTACATGAGCCGGATTGGATATTGGGAGAAGCTGATACATTTTGTGTAGAGGTCTGCTGTTTACAAGCGACTAGAAGGAGAGTGAATAGGGCCATTACAAAGTGATTCCTCATAGTCCTTATTATCGGACCATAAGGGGGAAAATTGAGTGAGATTTACGGGGAAAACACGATGTTTTCCCCGAGACCATAATTACTTGGTGTTAGCTTTCTTATGATCAGCGAGAAACGCCTCTAAACCCTTTTCAGTTAGTGGGTGCTTGTAGAGTGCTTTGACCACTGTAAGAGGCATAGTCCCTACATCTGCTCCTAAAAGTGCTGCTTCTCTCACATGGGCCGGATGGCGAATTGAGGCAGCTAGGATTTTAGTAGTGAAGCCGTAGTTATCATAAAGTGCTCTGATTTCACCAATAAGATCGTTACCGTTTTGTCCGATATCGTCTAATCTTCCAATGAATGGAGAGATATAAGTTGCCCCGGCTTTAGCGGCCAATAGAGCTTGGTTCATTGAAAAGCAAAGTGTAACATTCGTTTTAATATTTTTCCCGCTGAAGTGTTTGCAAGCAGCGATTCCAGCTTCAGTTAGTGGAAGTTTAATAACAACATTTTTATGAATTTTAGAAAGTTCAGTTCCTTCTTTAATCATTCCTTCTAAATCAGTAGCAATAACTTCAGCAGAAATAGGACCATCGATGATTTCGCAAATTTCTTTGATGACGTCTTCTTGTTTTCTTCCCGTTTTTGCAATAAGAGATGGGTTAGTTGTTACACCGTCAATAATACCCAACAAAACTGCTTCCTTAATTTCAGAGATAATTCCTGTGTCGAGAAAAAATTCCATATAATGTCTCCTTAGCACTCTAATAATTATTCAATTAAGGTACAATTTCGCGCTCTATTCAACAAGTTTTTCCTACTATTAAGCAGCTGATAAAAATCGGTTATACTAAAAGTAATGAATATATTGCGATGGAGCTTTGCTCTAAACTTTTTACTTCTCCTCTCTGTGGTCTCTGCATTACCATTGCAGTCGGCCACTACAAGTCTAAAACTTTCCAAAGAGACCCTTAAAATTGATCCAGATAGTTTTTACGATACTATGTTTGATTACTCGAAATTTTCTGGGCGCGTGACAGACCGAGACCGAACAGCATCGATTGTTAAAGTTTCAAGTGAGAGCCGAAATGTAAAATTTTTTCGCGCAGGCGATTTAGTCGAATTTAAAATTCAAAATAGTAAAGACAGTGAATTCTGCCAGGGTTACGTCAGAAGTATTGAAGAGAATTATTTTGTCATGTTCGTTAAAGATTTATTTCCCTGTTTTCCTAAGGAAGATTATTTTAGGAGAGGAACAGCACTCATTATGCAATCTGATAAGCTTGCGATGCGCGTGCGTGAAGCTTCAGTTTATAGAGCGAGTTTACTTAATAAGAAAAAAGATTTTATGGGACAGCTCAATGGAATAAATCAAGGTGTATGGAATTTTGAAGAGCGAAAAATTCAAGTAGCCGCGGAGTTTGATCAAAAAATTGCAGAGATGGAAAGACAAAAAACGAAAGCTCTCGATCAATTACTTTCCGAAAAAAATGATCATATAAGATTGCAGCGCGAGCTTGCTTACCGCCTGGATAATATCGATAAAGAGCTTAAATTTTATCGTGTCGAAAAAGAAGAACTCTTGTTTGATCGATGGCACCTCGATCACGATGTAGGGCTTCCGGTGTATGAAAAGCCTGAAGAAGTCAGACCAAGAAGAGCAAGTGGTGAAACAACGATTGATTAATTTAAAAATAGATCCCAAAAAAAAGGCCCTCATTCGAGGGCCATCTTATTTGAACTTAATGTTTTCTATAATTCGAAAAAATTTCTTCTAAAATATCTTCGTTATAAAGGAAGTTTGGAGCGTGCTCTAGATACAATTTAAGATCGTAAGAAGGAGCTAGACCCAGCCATTCTTTTATAAGAGTGACACTTTTTTGTTGTTGAATCCATTTAAAGATACACGCCTGACGAAGAGATTTTGGAGTCAGAGTAATCATTAATTTATTTCTATAATCTTCGAAAATAATTTCAATTCCTCTTGCCGATAAACCGCCAGAAATAATTCTGTATGGGTTAGCGTAGAAGAGAAGATTATCAAAAGTGATTTGAGATTTATTTTTCATTTCTTCTAAGATGACCAGGTAGTCAGCGTAAACTTTTTCAAAAATTTTCGGAAGAGCTACAGTATACGCATCTCTTTTTGGATGATGAATAAGAACGCGAGGATCTTCACCAGTTGTAGAGATAGTAATGTCGTTGATAGAAAGTTCTGATAGGTCAGAAACTTTTAATCCAGCACCAAAAATAAGAAGGAATAGGATTTGATTTCTTTTGCTTAATAATTCTTGAATTTTGTCTTGAGAATGAGATTCTTCAACTAAATAAGTCCAAAGAGTTTTTACGTCGATGAATGGAGTTGGTCTTGGAATATCCAAAAATTTTGGAGAAGTCGGAAGTTTTCTTACCGGGTTTCCATCCACTAAGCCTTTATTTAAAAGAAAATCAAAAAAGATACGAAGTGCCTGCACGCGACGACGACGAGAATTATCAGAAGTGTATTTTTTTTCTAAATACTGTCCGTAATTTGAAACTAAAGTTTGATCAAAATTGGCCACTGATACAGAAGCGTATTCGCTATTAAGGTAATAGTTGAAACAATCTAAATCTGTTTTGTAGTTTTTTAGAGTGTTTTGACTTTTTCCTTGAGCGCGAAGATTAGAATAAAACTCTTGTTCAAGAGCAAAAAGCTCTGGAGCGGGAGTTGAATTTCTTAGCACTGTAGAAGTTGATTCAGCTGTGATCACGGGCATGATCGGGGTTGTGTTTGAGGGTGTTTGTGTGAGTGTGTTCATATTATCTTTTATTCTCTCTTTTTTAGGTGGGGAAAAGTTGGATTTCTCTTACCCAGTCTTATTGTGTGTTGTGGAGAAGACTAATTTCAAAGCGTTAGGTGGTGGATAGTAGCGCACTCAAGTAAATAGTACAACCTAAAAAGTCAGCCTTGATTAGCTTTACGAGGAGTGCTAAAACCCATTTGTTATAACAATTCAATATTAGTGGGACCACCCAGTGCAAGAGACGACCTTTAATTCACCATATCAGGTAAATGGACGCGATATTTTCGCAAGTGTTCATTTATGGCTGGCCGCACTTTACTCACCACGCACTGAAATTTTACTTCAAAATTTTGATAAATTATCTCTCGCGACAATTCAATCTGTCTCACAATTAGAAACATTCATCGATTACAAATTTAAAAATAAAGAACTATTAATCAACGCTCTTATACAATCAACTTTTTGTTATGAGTTTAAAGAACTTGGTTTGGCTTCCAATGAAAGACTGGAATTCTTAGGCGACTCACTCGTCAATTTTATTGTCGCAAAAATTCTTTATAAACGATTTCCAGCAATGGCCGAAGGTGATCTCTCAAAATTAAGAGGATCTCTGGTCAATGAAAATTCGTTGGCAAAAATTGCAGGATCTCTCAATTTAGGAGAGTGCTTACTTCTTGGTAAAGGCGAACACAAAAATCACGGACAGAAAAAAGAATCTCTTTTAGCAGATGCTTTTGAAGCGGTCTGTGCAGCTATTTATCTCGATAGTTTTGAAGATACTAAAAATTTAGAAAATTCATTTGATAAAATTATTTCCCGTTATGAAGCAGCAAGTGGTACTAAGTTTTTTGCAATAGAAAATTTAGAACAATTTGACAGCAAAACTCAATTGCAAGAAATATCAATGGCCTTATTTCAAATTCATCCGACTTATAAAGCATTTGAATTAAAGTCTGGGGCGACTGGGTTTCATGTTGAATTATGGATTGGAAATAAAAAATGTGCTGAAGGACAAGGTCCTTCAAAGAAAAAATTAGAAAAAGAATTAGCACGTATCGTGCTAGATGAAAAACGATATCAATAAAAGGTATTAAAACAGCAAGGAGACGAGAATGTTACTAGTTGACCAGCACCCCCACAACAAGGCCATCATGGTTGCAGTATTGGGCGCACCAAACGTAGGAAAGAGTTCACTGATCAATGTTCTTTTGGGAACAGATTTGACAGTTGTAACGAGTAAGCCACAAACCACTAGAAATAAATTCCACTGCGTATTCACAGTTGATCGCACAGAAGTTGTTATGGTTGATACTCCGGGTTTACATAAATCCAATCAAGAGTTTAACAAACGCTTAAACGAGCAAGCACGCGAAGGAACTGAAGGTGCGGACTTAAATCTGCTCTTAATTGATATCGGTCGCGAAATCATGGGACAGTTTAGTGAATTCAAAGAAAATATTGATCAAGAATTAGGACCTACATGGGTTGTTTTTACGAAATCAGATAAAGTTGAAAATTCGGAAAATCTTCCTTTAAAAGAAGTTATGGAAAAAGCGAAAGAACTATTTCCAAGCCTAGAAAAACATTTCCTTATTTCTAATAAAGAAGGAACAAACATACATGTATTAACCGGGGCTATTTGCGATAGAGCACAGCCAGGTCCACACCTTTATCCAGATGGGGATGTTTCAAACAAAAATCAAAGATTTTTTGTTACGGAATATATTCGTGAACAAGCTTTTGAATTGTTAAAAGATGAAGTTCCGTATGAAGTTGCAGTTGTGATTGATGAATATAAAGAAGTGAAAGGAAAGACTGATCCAGAAAATTTTGAATCTCATATTTCAGCTTCTATTTTAGTTAATCGTCCAAGTCAGCGCGCAATCGTTATTGGTTCAAGCGGATCAATGATAAAAGAAATCGGAATTCGTTCACGTAAAAAAATTGAAATCATGACTGGTGGTCCGGTGCATTTGAACCTTCACGTAAAGGTTTCGCCAAAATGGTTTAAAAATAACTTTGTTCTAGAAGAAATCGGTCTTCCAAGAGCAAAAGATTCAGCTCGCGTTTGGCGCAAAAAATAAGAGGCATATAATGGAACAAAATAATTCAGAGAATTCAAACGATAATTATCGTCGTTCAATGGTCATCTCGCTTATAGGGAGACCAAACGTCGGTAAAAGTACAATTTTTAACCGCCTTATGAAAAAAGCGCATAAAGCAATTACTCACGATAAGCCGGGAGTAACTCGCGATCGCCACTACGGCATTGCGACTTTTGCAGAGCTTGCTCATAAAAAATCAGTCGATACTATTTTAGTTGATACCGGTGGATTTTATCCTGAGCCAATATCGGAAAATGTTCCCAAAAAACGCGATCAGATTATGAATAAATTTTTTAATATCATGACTGAACAAGCGAAAACGGCCATTTCTGAAAGTGATTTGATTTTATTTGTCGTTGATTCACGCGAAGGTGTTTTGCCTTTCGATGAAGTGATTGCCGATTATATCAGAAAAGAGAAAAAAACATTTTGGGTTCTAGTTAATAAGTATGACACTGATAAACAAGAAGGAGAGGAATTAGAATTCTACTCGCTTGGAATTGGTGAAGAAGAACTTTTTAAAATTTCAGCTGAACACGGTTTAGGCCTTTTGGATTTAAAAACACGTTTACATGAAGAAATATTAAAATTTGAAACACAACAACACCAAGAGATGTCACTCCTTCAAAAAGGTGTAACTCCTCGTGAAAAAGTTGTGGCCCGTCTATCTTTGATCGGAGCGCCAAACGCTGGTAAATCAACGTTGTTAAATGCACTCCTTGGAGCTCAAAGAGCACTCGTCAGCGATATTCCAGGAACAACCGTTGATCCGATTGAAGGATTCTTCGATTTATTTTTTGGCAAAGAAGCTCGCGAATTAGATTCAGATGTCGTTTTTGCTAAAAATGATAATTTACTCTTCCAACAATATGAAGACTTTCGCGCAAATAACCCAGATATTTATCAGTCTCTTGCTAAAAGTTATAATTTAGAAGAAGAGGGAACTAAGGGGGTGCCGATTTATGATGAAGAAGATTATTTAAGTGCCGAAACTCCTTTGTTTGCTGATGAAGACGAAGCTGAAGAAGATACAGAAATAGACTTAGACCGCGCTTTATCTGATGAAGAATTGGATAAGTACGACAATGAAGTTTATGAAAATATTTTCAGTGACGATCTGGAAGATGTTGAAATGGATTTATCTGATGAAGAATCTGATGAAGACTTAAAAGAGATGGAGCTGGCTGATGAAACAACAGATAATTTTTCTGCTGAAGTTGCCAATGAAAAAGTTGCGGGCTCACAGTGGAGATCGCTACACTTAATCGATACAGCAGGGATAAGACGTCAGAAATCAGTTGAAGGCTTTATTGAACAACAATCAGTTTACCGCTCACTTCGTTGTATTACTGAAAGTGACGTTATTATTTTTATGATTGATGCTTCTGTTGGTATTTCTCACCAAGATAGACGCCTTTTGGATATTGCTCTTGAAAAAGGAAAATCAGTTGTTGTTTGTTTAAACAAGATCGATCTTTTAAAAGAAACTCTTCCAGACGAAAAAGCGAAAAAAGAATGGATTAAAGACCTAAGAGCTACTGTCCCTTGGCTTTATTACTGTGACCTTATTCCCATTTCCGCAAAATATGGTCGTCATATTGGTGCACTTAAACAAGCGCTTAAAAAAACGATCTTGATAAGAAACCGCAATATCGGAACGGGAATTCTTAACCGTTATGTTTATCAGTTGGTTGAAAATCATCCAGTAGCGATTAGAAACTCAGGTGGAAAGCGCTTTAAAGTGAAGTACGCCTCAATGTTGAAATCTAGTCCTCCGACTTTTTTATTCTTCACGAATCTCTCAAAAGGGATTCCTGATAATTATCAAAACTATTTGAAGAATGGTTTGAGAAAAGAATTTTCACTAGATAATACGCCCATTCACTTGATCTTTAGAACAGGTGAAGATTTATCGAAACGTCTTGGCAAGCGTATGAAAGAAATAACTTAAAAAATCTTATTCGCCGTGGTTGGCTACCAATTAAAAACGTAGCTAACCATGGTGCTATAGGCATTCCCACCAAGATTTTCAAATCCGTAACCACCAGCAGTTTTTGGCGAGTATTTGGCCGTGTTTTTATCGGGAAAATTAACGGTATGAAGAAGAAATTCTAATCCCACATAAGATTCTTTTAATTCAATGGGAAATTCCAATCCAAATCCTAGGCCAAATCCTAATCCACCACCAATGTCCTTTGGTAATTGAGTTTGATCTACGTACTTATTAGTTTGATACCAATATTCCATTCGACCAATAAAGTATGGATTCGAATAAGTGATTGCGGTTCCGAGATTAGCAGTTTCTATATAGTAACGGTAGGAGATGAACGCCCGAAGCATGCTTACTTCGATAAGTCCTGGAGCTGGGTCATTTGGGAAGCCTAAAACAGGATCTTTTAAAAACATTGAGTGTTTGGAAAACTCCAAACCAAGTCCCAAGGCTGTTTGAAAATCTTTGAAAAAGGTAAAACTTATACCAAATGATGGTGGTTGGTTTTCATAGGCAATACCTCTATTACCATCAAAGTTGGTGAGACCTAATGAGACGTTGAATGAAAAGAAACGTCCGTAGCGATAAAAGCGTTCATCCTCGACTAGTTTGGCATTTTCTACGTCTTCACTAAAATCAGTGAAAATGTCTCCACCAACGTTTAGGTCATCGTCGTCGGCTGCAAAAATATCGTTAGCTGCTTCTTGGGCAAATACTTTGTGAGGAGCGATTGCTCCTAAACTAAGTAGTAGAATGAAGAAAATAACTCTGTTTTTCATAGGTAAAAATGGATTGCCGAGACAATAAAATTATTGCCTAAAGTTTGAAAAACAAAGTCTTTCGTTTTGGATGCCGAGACACCAAACTCGAAGCTAAATCCTAATGAGTTTAATCCCGTAAAATGAAACTCACTTCCAAAACTCAAATCAAATTGAAAACCAGAATAGCTGGTTGAATTAATTTTATTGCTTAAAATGGCACCCGTTCCTGCTAAATAGAAATTGAGTTGAGGTTCATCAAAAATATTGCGGTAAACCTTTAATCCTACGCCGTAACCTCCGTTGCTTTCATTAGTAGAAAGACCGGCCATTCCACCAAAAGCAAAAGATCTATTTTTTTGTATTTTAAACGACAGAGCAGGGAAGTCATTTTTTAATTGATTGGTCATTCCAAGCCCTAAACGGTTAGATCTATCGAAGGCAAAGCTTGATTGACAGAGGAGAAATGTAAATAAGAAAATAGCAACGAGGCTTTTGATTTTTTTAAACATACAGATTCCGTCCTTGGGATGCGTCTAGTTAAATTCCATCTATGGTTTTTAATGCTTTTTTTATTGTAACGAACCTCTCTATTTTTGACAACTTAACAAAGCCTTTTTAGAATGAGTTTTATTTTATTTTTTTAACCATTAACCAGAGTTTCATCATGTCTAACACAACAACGACTCCCAACCGCAATATCAACCAAATTTTAGATGAGGGAGATGTCGGGTCACTCGTGACAAAAAATAAAAATGCCTTAGTTGCTATCGTCGTCGCTGTTTTAGTGGCCGTTGCTGGTTTTGGACTCTATTCAACTCTAGCCGATAAATCAAAAGCAGAGTTCAACACAAAAATTTATAGTTTTGAAACATCAACTCTTAATACTTTTGATGCAAAAGCAGATCCTGCAACTTTAGTTAATGGTATTAAAAATCTTCAAAAAGAAGTTGGAAATTATTCAGGCTTAGTCCCTGTTATTTTAAAAGCGAATGATTTATTAATGAGTCATTCTCATTTAAATCAAGCGCTAGAAGTTTTATTGATAGGGCAACAAGCATCTAAAAACGATTATTCAGATTATTTTATCTTAAGCCGCCTAGCTGTAGTGTACGAAGATCTGGGACAAGATCAAAAAGCGATCGAAACTCTAGAGAAAATGAATTCTAAATCACTTAAAATTTTCGAAGGAAAAAATTATTTAGATTTAGGCCGACTTTATTTAAAACAAGGCAATAAAGAAAAAGCAAAAGCTAGCTTTACTTATGTAGTAGAAAAAGTGAAAGATGAAAGTGAATTTGTAAAAATAGCAAAACTTTATCTTTCAAAAATGTAATCAGTTTTTTAAAAATTAATCTGGTAAAAATAAAATGAATAAGTCTCTGGGCCTTTTGATTGTTTCACTTCTATTTTCTGCTTGTTCAAGCTTTAGGCCTTACATGCCTAAAGGGGAGACACCAGTTGCCCATAAATTTAATCCTGTTTGGATTAAACAGATGGATCCTAAATATGAATCTGGAAACCTTCCAATCGCTTTGCAATCCCCATTGATTCACGAGGGAATTGTTTACATTGGACACAACTCGGGGAGCATGGAAGCTTTTGAGCTAGAAAATGGCAAACCTGTCTGGAGTGAATTTGACGGATCTACATATCACTCAGCTCCAGTAGCATTTAAGGATCAAATCGTTTACGGAACAGTTCAAGGAAGAGTTATATCTCGTCATTATACGACTGGAAAAATTAAATACAGTGTTGATTTAGGTGCTTCAGTTGAAACAAAGGGAGTCATTTATCAAGGAAGAATTTTCTTTCAACTACGAAATCACCAAGTGTTTTGTTTAGACGTTGAAACAGGAAAAATTCTTTGGGGTTATAAGCGCTCTATCTCTTACTTAACTACATTACAAAGATCCTCGACTCCAGTGATTTACAAAGACAAGGTTCTAATAGGCCTTGCCGATGGTGCATTAATAGCTTTATCAATTGATGAAGGAGTGCTTTTGTATGAATCAAAACTCTCTACAGCTTCTAAGTTTGTTGACGTTGATAATGCCGCTTTCGTTTTAAATGATAAAGTTTACGTCGGTGCTGTTGGGGGTCCTCTTTCATTGATCGATCCCAATACAGGAAAAATCTTAAGAAGAGGAGAGTTTATTGCTTCAAGGGCCCCTTATATGGATCCAAATTTAAAAGGTGAACAACTTCTTTTTGGCACTCCATCAGGGGAATTAATTCTAACGGATAAAAATTTAAATATTTTAAATAAAAATAAAATTTCAACTGGAGTGATCACTTCAATAGTTTCTTTTAAACAAGGCTACGCCGTTTCAACTACAGCGGGAGAAATTCTATTTGTAGATGGTAAGACATTAGCAGTGCTTGAGACTTTTAATTTAGGGCATGCTTATTCGGCAGTGTTTGGAGATTTAGAGATTGGCGAGGGCTACCTAAGTGTGCTTTCCTCGCGCAATCGTCTATTCACATTTCACTAGTGTGATTCTTTAATATAATCGAAATACTGATTGGCCCAAGTTACATTTAGTCTCGCCATGACTTCACTAACATAAGGTACTTTTTTAACTTCCCCTGAGATTGAGGCAATTGATCTGCCTGGAATGGTGGCCGCTGTATGCGTTTCAAGAGAGGTCATCAGAGCAATGTTGGAGAACAATGTTGTCTTTAAAAGAATATTCATGTTTCCAGCATCTGCTTCAAATTTATTATTTTTAATATGTGTGATTAAATTTTCATAAACATAATAATTATCACTTACTCCATATTCACAAAGTTCTCTAATTTCTGAATATGTTTTTGAGAGGTGAATATCAAGTGCCTTATGTACTAGTTCATTAATTGCAAAATCAGTCATCTGCCCATTTGCACTTTTGATGATGTCTACAACTTTAGGTGTCACTTCCTCTTTAGAAAGTGGCAGGAGTAGTTCTGGGTGTCCTGCTACATAAGAAGCTTCTGAGAATTTATTAGTTTCGTAACTAAATTTTTTTGCATGGAAGGCGTTTGGTGAATTAGCCTCTTTTTCACTGTGTCTTAGTAAACTCGTGTGAAAATTTGGACAAATATTTATATTAGGTCCACTAAATTCAGCGGAATAATTTTTTAATGTTTCATACTGACTATAAAGAGATAAAAAATAGAGCTTTTTGTTCGTAGGGTTGCCATCTTTTTCTACTTCATTTTTTTCAGCAACAGGAACTACTGAAGCAGGAGCTCTGCCTTTTACTTTACTAGTCTCCGAAGCAAATTTAAAATCTGCAATTCTTATTTCTGGCACTTGATTGTTACCAATTACCTTGGGAGTATAGCGGGCCATTTTTTGTTGATAATTTTCTGGGCCTGCACAAGAGGCCAGAAGAAATGCCGCAGAAAGTGTAGCAAGCACCATTGGATTTAATTTTTTGTTTTTCATGATAAGCTCCGTTCATTGGGCAACTGGCCCGTTGATAGTGGAGTTATCGGTAATAGAATGTGAAAATATTAGTCAAAAATGACGGTAGTGAAATTTGTAATCTAGATTTACACCGACAAGAAAAAACACTTCTTGTCGGTTATTGGCAACAGTTCGTTACCAGTTTAAAAGGTAAGCAAAAACAAGAGGAGCAACAATAGTAGCATCTGATTCAATGATATATTTCGGAGTGTTTATGTCTAGCTTTCCCCAAGTGATTTTTTCATTTGGTACAGCTCCAGAGTAAGAACCGTAACTAGTCGTTGAATCAGAAATCTGACAGAAGTATCCCCAAAGTGGAGTTTTTCTTTCAAGATCTTGTTCTAGCATTGGGACAACACAAATAGGGAAGTCACCAGCAATACCACCACCAATTTGGAAAAATCCAATTGAAGAGCTTGCAGATATTTCTGTATACCAATTAGCTAGTCTCATCATGGTTTGAATTCCAGAATTCATTGTATGAACATTCTTAATTCGTCCATCCATACATGCAGCGGTGTACATATTTCCGTTGGTAGAATCTTCCCAACCAGGAGTATAAATCGGAAGATTTTTTTCCATAGCAGCGATCATCCATGAATCTTTTGGATCGATTTGATATTCTTTTTCAAGAGCTCCTGAGCGCAATACTTCCCAAAAATAATAATGAGGAGGATGACTCTCGCCGTTTTTATCTGCCTTGCTCCATTCCTTGTTGATTAAAGCTTCAATTTTTCTCATTGCCTCATCTTCAGGAATACATGTGTCCGTAACTCTATTTAAGCCTTTCTCGAGAAGTTTCATTTCATCTTCTGGAGTTAGGTCTCTCCAGTTTGGAATTCTATGGTAGTGATCGTGAGCTACTAAGTTATAAATATCTTCTTCAAGGTTAGCTCCCGTACAACAAATAGCGTGGATTTTATTTTGACGAATCATTTCAGCAAGAGATTTTCCAAGCTCGGCTGTCGACATTGCTCCTGCTAATGTTACGAACATTTTTCCACCAGACGCTAAGTGTGTTTCCCATCCAATAGCAGCATCAACAAGTGCAGCAGAGTTAAAGTGTTTATAATGAGTCAGCATAAATTCAGAAATTGGTCCGCGTTTCATATTAACCTCTTTTATAAAATTCTAATTTTTCAAATACGTATAAGACTTCAAACACTCTTCATAGAAATCAACTAAGCGCACACCTTCTCGTGGATTAATTTTTCCTGAAGCGATTTGACGATCGATATTCTTTTTCATTGTATAGGCCATCGCTTCTGGGTTGTACTGCATTGCTGAGAGTACACTTTCGGCAGATGATCCTTTAATGACTTCTTCGATATAGAAATCTGTTGGATCCTCATCGTCACAGAAGACGTGCACTTCATTTAATCTTCCAAATAAATTGTGTAGATCTCCCATTACGTCTTGGTAAGCTCCTGTCATGAAAAGACCAATATAATAATCTTCGTTTGGTGTAAGTTCATGCAAAGGAAGAAGATTTTTTGTTTCATTAATATCGATGAACTTATTTATTTTCCCATCAGAGTCGCATGTAATATCTACCAGAGTTCCATTGTTGTGAGGCTTAATATTCAATTTTGTAATGGGTACGATTGGAAGCAATTGTCCAATGGCCCATAGATCTGGAGCTGATTGAAAAATTGAGAAATTACAAAGGTATTGAGGAGCAATTCCTTGATCGATATCGTAAAGGTTATCAGGAATAAATTCCATCTCAGGCAGAAGTGCAGAAATTCTTTTTGTGATTTTCCAAAAAAGAGTTTCTAGAGTTGCTCTTTCTTCTAGTTTTAAGATCCCGAGTCTAAATGCGTTTAGACACTCTTTTTTAAAATCAAGTGCGTCGTTGTAAACTTCTTGAGCATTTTCGATGTTGATAGTTTCTAAAAGCTCTCTCATATTTGAAACTAAACTGTGTTCACCTGTCATTTTTTCCGTGGCGTAATCTGTAAAAGATGTCTCAATTTTATCGATGACGTTGGTAATGACACATGAGTGACGAGCAGTAATAGCGCGACCAGATTCCGAAACAATGTTTGGATGTGGAACTTTTTCAGCATCACAAATTTCTTTTAATATATAAACAATGTCAGAAGCATAATCATGCAATTTGTAGTTCATTGATGAATCACTTGTTGATTGTGATCCGTCGTAATCAACTCCTAATCCACCTCCAACATCAAAGTACTCCAAAGGAGCTCCGAGCTGAACGAGTTTAGTAAATATTCGAGCACCTTCACGAACTACTTCTTTGATCGTTCTGATGTCTGTAACTTGAGAGCCAACGTGAAAGTGAAACAGTTTAAGAGAATTTAACGAGCCTTCATCTTTTAATATTTGAACAGCTGTTAACATTTCAGCAATCGTTAAACCAAATTTAGCTTTCTCTCCACCAGAATCAGACCATTTTCCCGATCCTTTGATGGCCATTTTTGCTCGTAAACCAATAAGAGGCTCAACGTTTAATTCACGAGATAGTTTTAAAATTTTATGAAGCTCAGAGAATTTCTCAATAACGACGATTACTTTTCTTCCTAGCTTATTTCCCAGAAGAGCAAGGCGAAGATAGTCTTCGTCTTTGTATCCATTGAGGACAGTAAGTGCGTTTAAATTATCATTGAAAGCTAATACCGAAAGTAGCTCTGGTTTTGATCCGGCCTCTAATCCGTAATCATATGGAGCACCAGCATCAAGAATTTCTTCTACTACTTCTCTCATCTGATTAACTTTAATTGGATAAACACCATTGTATTGTCCGCCATAATTGGCTTCAGCAATTACGTCTCTAAAAGTTTCATTCAAAACTTTTACTTGAGAGCGAAGAATGTCGTGGAATCTAACAACGATTGGAAAAGGAATATTTTGTGCTTTCATTTCTTCAAGCACTTCAGCGATATCAATACGAGGACCATTTTCGTCTTGGTTAGGAAGTACACAAAGATGACCTTGATCGTTTATATCGAAATAACCATCACCCCATCTACTTATGTGGTAAGTTTCATCTGCTTCTTCTTTTGACCAGGGAATATTTGTTATAACTTTGTCCATTTCAAACCCTCAAAGACCCCAATATTGGATCTTAAAAAACACAATAAAAAATCCGAATTTTTAGGGCAAAATGTAGCGTACTTCATACAGCTTAACAAATTAAAATGACAAAAAATTGAGGCTTGCGACAACTGGATAATGGTCGGAGGGAAGTGCGTATCTCTGGTAGGATTCCTGTGGGTATGAAAGTGGGACTCCCCGCTCGTCACGGAAAAGATAAATACCTGATTCTTCTTTTTTGACTAAGGAATGTAGCTCACTTGGAAGAAGAATATAGTCTAATTGAAATGACTCACGAGTATTGTCCTTACCAAAATAAAAAAACGAGTGGCGTTGTTCGTGAGGGAGATTGATGAGCTCGAGAACGTCTTCGAGGTCAGTGTGGGCGTAAAGATCGTCAAATTCTGGCTCTTGATGACCTTTTTGGGCAATCCCGTTCAGGTCTCCAGCGACCACTACAGGAACTTTATGGTCAAATTCGCTGCGAAGGCGATTATAGGTTTTAACTAATGCTTTAAGCTCAGCTTTTCTGCGCTCTTTTCCATTCCAGTCAACTCCATCGCGGTCCCATTTAGATTTCAAGTGTACCAAAAGGAGAATCATCGCAACTTTATTATCTTTTAAAATTCGAAGTTCAGAAATATCGCGAGAAAATTTATGTGGTGGAATTTTTAATTCTTCACTTAATACCTTTTTATTTTCAATTATCTCGAAAGAATAGTTGAATTCAATAGAGGCATTGACGTGACTATGGTGCTCAAAATCAAAAGGGAAATCTTTTTTTATAAGATATCCCATTTCAATTCCACGATTGGAATTTCCTTTTAACAAGGCCGTTTTGTAGTCAGCATTTAAGTATTTTTTATTCAAAAGATCAAGACTTTCAAGGCCTCCAACTTCACAAAGCATAGTTACATCAGCATCGATTTCGCGAATGGTTCTAGCGATCCATTGAGTTTTATCATGAGGTTTTTTAAAGCCATCTCCGTTGGGGCCAGCGAGGAGAAACAGATTTTCGACGTTAAATAAACAGAGTTTCAATTACAGCTCCATCCAAGAACAATCGTCTTAAAATTTCTGGCGGTTTTATCCCAGATTTCTTTACAATAATAGCTTTGGTAAAAATTGGGGCCTGGGGCTTCGCGAATATATTGAGCAATTTGCTCTTTTGTACATGTTGCTTCCCGAGGGAGAATTGGACTTGTTTCACTTCTCGTGATTTTCAATATTCCTTCACGGTTGATAAGAAGACCATAAAAGCTGCCTTCTTCTTCTCGTAAAAAATAAAGACTGCCTTCACTAATAAAAAGGGGGGCGTCTCCTCGGGGAATCAAAAAAGAATAAGGATTTTTATTAGAGTCCATCATAATGGCTCGAGAAAAAGAGACTGTAGGAATTGATTTTAAATCATTGGCGTTAAGATTTTTTCTAAAAAATTCAGAAATATAATACTTATTCGTTGAAATCTTATGCTGTTTACAAGGCGAGTCCCACATTAAAATATTGGGTTGTAGGCTAGCTTCTTCTTGTGCCCAGCTGCTGACAGGGACACCAAACTCGGATTGAACAAATGCATTTAGTTTTTGTTCACTTAATTGACCTTTAGTGAAATATTTTAACTGCTCAAGCCATTTTTTACGATTAGCACCGGTTTCTTTTTTACAAAAAGAATTTTCCGGACAGCCATCAAAATCAATTTTTGAATACTCTAAAGCATACAAAGATGAAGAAAAAAGAATGGTTAATAAGAGAAAAGATTTCATTTTTAATTGTCTCGCTTATTTCTTTGCCTTTTTCTTTTTCATATCTTCAATTCGTATTCTTCCTTCTTCAAATCTTCTGATTTCATCAGCTGATTCAGGAAGAACTCCTCGGACTTGTAAAGGTTTTCCAATATCATCAAGGGCCACAAAAACTAAATAAGCAGTCGTTGTGTGTCTTGTTATGCCAGTGAATGGATTTTCAGCGTACACCTTAACACCAACAAGCATAGAAGAAGTTCCAACATAGTTTAGGCTAGCAGCGATTAAGACATGGTCACCAATTTTAATTGGAGCCTTAAAGCTAATATCATCCACGTGCACAGTAACTACTGGTCTATTTGAGTGTCGTTCAGCAACCATGGCCGCAGCCATATCGATCCAAGACATAACAACTCCACCAAAAATAGAATTTTGTGGATTAGTGTGATTGGGCATAACAAGATTGCGCATTTCAACTGCACTTTCTTTTACAGTTTTAACTTCATTTGTATTTTTCATGAGTACCCCAATTTTTTATTTTCTTACAAAAGTATAAATCTTTTTTAAGAAAAGTGATAGCACAAGTGCCACAAAGAGAGTGACCGCGAGAGTCGCGCCAGAAGGAAGTCCATAGGAATTGGCGAGAATAATTCCTAAGAGAGCAAAAAAGGTTGAAAAAAGCACACTCATGATAAATGCTTGTTTGACATTTTTACTAAATTTAAGTGCAAAAAATCCAGGAACCAAAAGAAGTGTTTCAATCAGAATTGTCCCTGCTAATTTAATGCTTGTTACAATTAAGAGAGCGAGCAAAATAAAAAAGAGGTAATGAAAAAACTTGGCATTTACACCACTCGTGATTGCTCCTTCTTCGTCATAAGTTAAAAAGAGCCATTTTTTAAATGGAATAATGATAAGAGGCAGTGTCACAAGTAATAAAACTGCCGAAAGAATTAAATCTTCTTTAGTTAAAAGTAAAATATTTCCAAATAAAAAACTTAAAAGATCAGTTTTTGTTTTGGCAAATAGCGAATGTATAATTATTCCCAAGGCCATGGTGGACGTATAAAAAATCCCTATAAGTGAATCTGAAGGAAGCTTCTGACGATAAGTTGAAAAAGCTAAAAAAAGCGTGCAAATGATAGTGATACCTAAGGTAGTGGAAAAAATAGCAAGAGAGCTTTCTGCAGAAAACAAACTTAGTGCAATCGCTAAGCCTAAAAGCGTAGAGTGGGAGATTGCTGATCCCATAAAGGCATTTTTTCTTGCAATTAAAAGGGGAGAGATTAGCCCACAAGTAATTGAGAGAAAAAGTGTTCCGACAATGGCGTAGAGTAAAAAATCGTAATGCAAAAAATCTTGCAGAGAGTGTAAAAAAAGCATTATTTTTTTCTCCTCAAAAGGTTATGAGGATCTGGAGTCTTGTCGTGATCGTGATTACAATACAAGTGATCAGAGTGAGAATTTTCAGTATTGTTTTGCAAGTCGTTTTCGTGAATTAAGAGGTGTTCGAATTCACAATGATAAACATCTTCTAAAATATTTTTTGTTAAAAGATCGCGATGATCATGCCAGTGATAAGTTCTATTAAGACATAAAATCTTATGACAATTTCTTATGATTTGATTGATATTATGATCGACAATCATAACAGCTGTTTTATCGCGAGATTTAATTTTCTCGATTATGCCCAAGAGTTGATCTTGTCCGTTGCTATCAAGTCCTTTAGTGGGTTCGTCTAGCAAAAGCAATTTAGGGCGATTGATTAAAGCACGGGCCAAAAGGACTCTTTGTTTTTCTCCACCCGATAATTTTGAAATAAGAGAATCTTTTTTATGAAGAATTCCTACAAGTTCCAATAGTTCATCAACTTCTGTTGAAGAAATGTTTTTATATAGTGACTTAGCAAATTCCATGTACTCGCTAACTTTGACTGGCAAAATAGTATTCAGCTCACTGTTTTGAGGCACATATGAAAACTTCTCATACGGATAATTTTGATAGTCTTTTAAATTTTTATCATCAAAAAATAAATCTCCTGAATCAGCAGAAAGTAATCCTGCAATAATTTTCATGAGTGTGGATTTTCCACCACCATTGGGTCCTAAAACACCAAGGCTTTCACCTGCATGTAAAGAAAAGGAAATATCTTTGAGAGTAGGAGCTTCACCATTATAGCTAAAACAAATTTTCTCTGCTCGCAAGATTGTGTGTCCCATTATTTTTTCTCTGATAGCTTGTTAAGCTTTTCGGTTAAATCGTTTAGAGCAAAAAAGGGAGTATTATCATTGGATTTAGCCGTATCTAATTTTATCACTAAATCATTTACTCTTATTTTGCTAAGAATATTTTGCGGAACATTTATGTTTGCTTCGATGACCCAAATGACTATTGGGGCTCGAAGGGAATCATACATTTTTTTGATTGCCTGGGCACTTGTTTCTTCATGATGGCCAGAACCTTTTATTGCCACAATATTATGATTTGGGTCTAAGTTTTTTAGTAGCGGTAGAAGAGCATCATGAGTCAGAATAATAGGGAACAATGTTTTTCTCAAGGCAAGGTTTAAATTGGATTCAGTAGAAGTGGAATTACATGATTTTGATGCCAAAAGACCAAGTCCTTGGGCCTTAAGTTCTGACTCTAATTTTGTTTTCATCAAGCAATAAATTTTTGGGTACAACCAAAAATGGGAAAGAACTTCGGGAGTTGCATTCGGGTAAAGTGTAGTCATAGTTTTATCAAATAACAGTGAGATTGTTTTGAGTGTTGGGTTTTTGCTACGTTGGAAATTTATTTTTTTAATCCATGGATTTAGTTCTGTTGGCCCAGTTAATAATAGGGACGCACTCATTAGGTTTTTTATTTCAGTAGTACTAGGTTCAAATTCATGAGGATCGCCTGAAATATTAACGAGGCTTTGAGTATTTAGATTTGTAATTTTATTTTCTTGGGCAATGATCTCTGCCAATTTGCAAAGCTCTTTATGAGAACAGTAAACTGTTCCAAAAGCGTAAGCATTAGATCCAATTAAACAAAGAATGGCGACGATGAAAAGTTTCATGATTGGGCCAACTTATCACATAACTAAACGAGCTGAAAATGGATTACTTACAGTAGTAGTGATGATTCCACTTAAAGCCGCTATCAAAAGGCACTTTTCCGACATTGGTGTCAGAGCTTTGGAAATCTAGGACTGAGTCAACGATACTCATTGGGAAATAGTCTTCCAGATTACCAGTAGATCCAGATTGAACAGTGTATGAGCCAGAAAATGGCTCAGGAGGGAAGGCCCCAAAAGCTCCGCCTGTTGCGGGTTTCCCGCCATCACAATACGCAATGCCTAAAGCGACTAATTTATCGTAAGTGGTTCCGCGGAATTTTGGCTCTCCTGTTGTTGGCACAAAATCAACTTCGGCGACTGTTCCTTTAACAATTAATCCTCCGCCAGGTTGGTCATCGCCCACACCTTCATTTGAGACAAATTTATTAAAGTAAACGTTTAAGTCAGTGCCTTTTGGAAGTTTGCAAATTGAGGATTTTCCGTCAGCACTATTGAGAGCATAGCCAGAGCAGCATTTTGCAGCTGCACCTGTCGACTTTCCTAATGGAGTACAACAAGTGAAATCTTTTGATGAAAATACCGGTGAATGATCTAGTTTATCTTGGAATGAAAAACGTTTTTCAATATTACCAATGTTGATTGAACTGTCAGCAGTCGTTGAAGACAAATCTTCATTGTTGTAAGTGATAACAGTGTCTTCATTATATATTCCAGCAGCAGTGAAGTTTGCTCTTGTCGTGTTTGTAGTAGCTGTCGACTTAAATATTCCAGGAACTAATTTTGATTGATCGTTGTTGCAGTAAATAGGTTCGTAAGTGATTTGTGGAATACCGATTAATTCCATACGAGCAAGTTTACTTAAGTAGTAAAGTGCATTTCCAGGTTGAGCAGTAATTTTATTTTTCTTTACTTCGATTGGTTTAAAATCGATAATAATTCCCGCATATTTCCATTTATTGGCAGGATCAGGAGTTATGTCAGCATGGACGTTCATCACTGGACGATTACCAGTCTTCGAGTTTTTAGTAATACACCAAGTATCATTACTTACGAGTCCATCTATAGGAGCTGTTGGATTTGCTGCACCAGAGACATTGATAACATCATTACATTGAGTGCTCGTAGCTACGTTGTTTGTGATATCTACGACCATTGGTAGAGTCGGAGCATCGTAAAAATACTTAATCTGTACTTTATTAATATAGCTTGCATTACGAGTTGTCCCATCCCAACCAACGAACGCCGGTAAATACATTTCAACACCGTAATCAAATCCTTTATCAGTAAAAAAGTTATAAGCTTTATTTGTTCTCTGATCCACATCATAAGGGACAGGATTAAAATAATAGGGAAGTGGAGCATAGGGTGCATCCGCATTTAAAACTTGATACCATGGAGTTGATCCATCAATGGGATCCGCTGTTGGTGAAGTATTAATGCGTGAATATCCAGAGGCTGGAGCTGATAAATAAGGATCTGTCGCAACTTTATCAGAAGGGTCATAAGTAAGTGGAGCAGTAATTGAGAATCCGTTAGAGTCTTGATAAGGCACTTGCATACAACCACCAATATCTGGTGATTTACAGAAAAATTCATACTCGCGAGTATAAGATTCAGGAGCAACTTGATCAGCAACTTGTGTGCTGTATGTTGAATCGGCCAGAGGGGATCTGAAATTTAAACAGGTGAAGTTGTTTGCATCTATTGTTAAACGATTTCTTACTTTCCAATCATGTGTTCCGTCGGCAAATTTACGAATAAAACCACCACCACAACATGTAAGGGCTCCTGTTTCGTTAATAACTCGCCATTGATTAGGAGCGGGTTCTGCATTGGCCAATACTTTTGGAATTGTCGTACTATCGTTGATTGCTTCTTTAGAGATTGAATAGCGTGAGTAGCGGTTAACCGCTTGAGGATTAAGGAATGCAAATTTACTAGTAATTAAGTTAGCATTTGTTCCAGCGTTATCTGGAACGATTGTACTTGGTCCTTGTGTTACCATCGTAAAATCTTTTCCTATTTCTCGACAACATCTATTGCTATTTAATTTATAATCTAAATACTTAGTAGTTCCTATTGTTGGAACAGGTTCACCTTGACCACAGATAAGTGACTCTCGCCAATATTGTTGCTCTCCTTCAGTTCCACCAAAATATTTTATATCCATTGATCCTACTGCATCTTCATGCATTTT
Organism: Bacteriovoracaceae bacterium; assembly: GCA_947446575.1. Taxonomy (GTDB): domain Bacteria; phylum Bdellovibrionota; class Bacteriovoracia; order Bacteriovoracales; family Bacteriovoracaceae; genus Bacteriovorax. Next base: position 151,647 of record CANFHC010000002.1, read on the forward strand.
GTTTGGACCACAATCTAAATCTGTATGACAAACAGACCCTGCTCTTCTAAAGCAAGCATCTTGAGCAAGAGTTGGTTGAGTAATATTTTGTAGATTTAAGAGTGAAAGACCTTCAATGTTTTTAAAAGCAGAAACATTGGTTGTTATGTGTTTTGATTCTCCACCACAAGAGTTTTGGGTTTGTCTTAAATCATCTACTCCAGCAGAGCCAGGCACTACGTAATTTAAAGTGTCATCAAACGCGGGACAAGTTAAAAAACGTGTCGTCCCGCTGAGGGCTGAGTTACAAGAGCTGATTTGAGAAATATAGTCGGTACGTTTGCCAGCGTCTTGCCCGCCGTGAGCTGTGAGATCGTCAGTTGATAGCAATTTCCCTGGGCGACAAATACCCATATCATCGCTTTCTGCGCTTGATAACCCAATAGCATTTAGAGCATTATATTTAATATTTGATTTTATTTCATCAGTAAGTGGCTTGTTGGCTGTTACGTAATTTAGTGGTCTACCTAATATATTTGCGTCCATTCCGAATAGAATGTCATCAAGTTCATTGGGAGAACGAGCAACTTCTTCGTTAAATTTACTCAAGTCAATTGAAGCGCAATAAAAATTTGGTGCACAAGTCAGACCTTTTTTGGTTGCATCGGTTAAAGTTGAGTAGTTGCGTTTACAAGGAGCTCCTTGCCCGCGATAGGTACATCTTTTTCCATTTGTTGTACTGATGGTTGTTTGTAATATTTCAAAGAGTGAGCCAGACTTTTCTTGGTTGGCCGATTCTTTTCCATCACTATCAAATAGTGGCCATTTTGTTTTAAATTGAGAAACGTCTGTGCATGTATATTCCCAGCCAAGTTGAGAAACGCAATCAGCATCCGTCGAGCATTGATGAAATTTCTGGCAAGTGGCTCCTGTATTTTGACGAGGATCTACAAGAGAGATATCTGGATCATAATCATAATCTGCAGCAACGTTGGCAGAAAAATCTGGAATGATATTTACAATCGTATCTGTTTTATCTGAAAGATCTAAGAATGAAGAGTTGAGTGCAAGAAATAGTTTTGTGCTTGTTGCAGTGGCTCTTCTTCCTGTGCCAATTGCAAACCAAGTCACTCCATCAAATGATCCGATGAGGGCACCCTTGTTAAACCCATACCAATCTCTTTGATATCCATTTACATAGAAAGCAGCCTGCGTTTTTAATCGATTTAATCGTTGTGTTTGAAGAACTGTATTTTTTTGATGAGCAAGAGGAAGCATGGTTACTGGGACATAACAAGCGCGACCAAATTTTGTGTCTTCATAATTTCCAAATGTAGAATTTGCCGAATAAGTATCTCTAGACGTTGTGTATCCGGAAGCTTGTAAACCAACCCCGCGCTGACTAGTTGGATGCGCAGTGAATGACTGAAACCAGCTGTCTTTTGCACATTTCGAACAAGGTGTAAAATATCCGCTAGTCGCAGAGAGAATATAAGTTTTTCCTAATTCAACCGTAACTTCTTTTGCTGGAAGTGTATGACTTAGATCAACAGTCATTTTACCAATAACAGAATTGACGTTGAACGAACCATTAACAGGCCCAGCTTTATTGTATTCATCTAAGTAATAAAAGTCGTCACCTTCTTGAGTAGTTAGAGGTGCAGTTGTTTGTAATCCAGCGAGGTCATCAAAATTGTCACCGGCCTTCGTGAAAAAACGGTGGGGAGCACTTCTATTGGGTACACTCACATTTAAATTAGTTATTGGCCCGATAGGATTAGCTGGGGCTGGTGTATAGCAAGCAAAGTCTGTAATGTTAGCGTTTGATTGAAGAGCTCCCGATTTATAAACTGGAACAATTCCCCAATCAGGACATTTCACTGCCATCTCGCTGTCACTGGCCGTGCATCCACAAGCGATAGATAATTTCTTTTTTGTTGCTGTATAGTAAGCGGTATTACAAGTAACTGTGTCGTATAAAGAAGCATTTAAACTAGCAAGAGAATCGACAAATGTTACGTGGTCAGATTTTAAAACATAATAAACATTTTCGCCTTTAGTTTTAAAATCAGAAATACATTTCCAGTCACTGGCATATGCGTAAATTCTGTCTTGAGCAACACTTCCAGGAGTTTTTGTGACTGGCGGTGTAGCTACAGGTGTATGAGCAATGTTAGAACATACATAATAAATATTCGGATAATTAATGAAGGCCAATGGATTGGCCGCTACTTCTGAAGATGCCTGAGGATATTGTAAGTCAGACTTCGCATTAGTTTTTTCTGCCGCATCTTTTACACACTGACCAGAGATGCAGCAATCGAAACCTTTGGCCCCACATGAACTATTTGTGCATGAACTTGTTGGGTCTGTTGAATTCGAAGTTAGATCAACTCTGATTAAAATAGAAGCTAGGTCCAAAGAAGTTGATTCAATTTTTAAAAGACTTGATGTCTTTGCTTCATAAAGATTTAAATTACTAGTGGTCACTAATCCAGTGCAATTTGTACAGATATTTGGAAATGAAAAAACGGGTGTAGGAGCAGGTATAACAACATTGCTAGTAGCGAACTGACATGCACTTGTATTGTCACTATCGCTGGCGATATCTAAGCGTAAAATTCTTTCAATCGCTTTTGTCGATGTTGTAAAATAAATTGGAATAGCACGCACTCGAATCTGTTTGTAAGATGCCGTTGAGAAATTTCCGACCATACAAAATTGTTTGCGGTAATATTCAATACCGCTTGTGTCTTTAGCGGATAAAAAATCATGCACTGATTTTCCACGTAGATAAATTGTATCTTGACTGGTTTTATTAACAGTAACTGTTCCTGTCACTTTAGCTGTTGTGTACCAGTAAAGTTGTTCATCGCTAGCAAAAGTTGGATAGATTGTAGCAGTAGTTGTTTTCTTTGTAGTTGTTGTGGCAGAAGAGACTGTACTTTTTCTGCCACTACTTGGCGCTTGAATACAACCTTGTAAAACAAATAGAAAAATCATGAATAATGAACTAAAGATAGCTTTCATCAATCTACTTATCGTCCTTTGATCAAACAGTTCTGAAAGAGTTTATAAAAGCGTGACTTACTAGGAATATTTTACCGTTAAAAGGTGGCAAAATTTTGATGAAATGAGCAATTTTGAAGTGTTCCGGTAATGCATTGTAATCTTTAGCAAAATTGTCCAGATTAAGAGAGACCAACTTTTTTAGCTTTTTTCAATTTGCCCACATTGGTGGGCATTTATTTAGAAAAGTTGAAACCGTTATTAGATAAGAATGGGTTACTTAAATTGAAGCTAGAATTTGGAAAATAGCTCCCTTGAAAATATGGAAAATTAGACCATGGTGATGAAGCTGAGTACATATAGTTTAATTGTTTTTGATAAAGAGCTTGATTGGTCATGATATCAATTTGGTTTGACAGTTGCATATTACCCAGCCAAACAGGAAAAATTTTACTCACACTTTGGCTAAGTCCTTCGGCAAAAATGCGTGAATTACTTTTCTTTTCATAAACATCATATCCAGCTTTAGATCTAGGATTATATTCTACCCAATACTTATTATTAAATTCTTCCCAATCTTTAGCTTCTCGCTGATTTTGAATTTCAGAGTTGTATTGTCTTACTTTTTGACAGACTTCGTTTGTGTCACTATCTTGTGAAGCGGACATATTTTGACAATAACTAGAATAAACTTTTAATTCATCTTTTGAAAACAATCCTAATTCACCCTTAGTATTACTTACAGCGTTGCCACGTTGCAGTCGTCCTAAGATGCGCGAAAAATCCTGTGATAAACTCGCAACTTTATCTGCTGGATTGCCAGCGTCAGTGGCAAAATCGCATTTTAAATAGGCTAAATTCGAAACTAATTCGTTGATACCAGCGTTTGGACAACCTCTTATATATCTTTGAATGACGAATTGTTTTAATTTTTCTTTTCTTTCAAGCTCAGGATTATGATTCAAAACTTTGTCGAGCTGCTCTTTTAATGCATCAGTTTGAGCAGTTAAGTTATTTTTAACTGTGTCAGCTTTGTCTGCTAGAGATTGAACGATGTTATCACAAATCTTAACTTGCTTTTTAAACTCATCTCCTGTTTTTTCTTTGGAAATACGACATTCTTTCACAAAGGCCTCATACTCAATATTTGTAAAACCAAGAGGTGCAAATCCATTTGGAGTGACGGATGAATCGGCAGACGGATTTAATTTTTTAAAAAGTTTTTTACTGTAGGCTTCAACTTCGTCTAGTTTATTATTTAGAATGTCACGATTACTTTCTTCAACTTCTTTCAACGGATCATTGTAAAAAGTTAGTAGAGAAGTTAAATTTTCACCATTGTCTTTTGTAATCTGATTTTTTACGATAGAGAGCTTATCTGCTAAATCATCTCTAACGTCTGATGATTCTTTACCTAAAAGATCTTTTAAAAAATCTTTTTTATTAGGATCGGATAATAAATGGATGCATGAATTATCTGCATTGTTTAAACATTTAGCCAGCTCTTCTCTGGAGCTAGAGTTTTCTAGAAGTGATAAAAAAGTTTCTGATTTTTTCGTAAGTGTCTCAAGTACCGCATCAGGATCTAAGGCCGTTGGTACTGAGTTTAGAATCTCTTTTACATCGACGATAACGCTTTTTTTATTCACGTCAGTGATTTGTGTCATGGCATTAGAAAAATTTAACAACGTATCGTTGATGCTCTTGATTTCAGTGGACCAATATTTCTTCATTATAACGTTTGTGGTTCCGTAGCGTCTGCAAATATTCAGGCTTAGATTTAATTTATTTTCTTCTGTTTCTTTACATAAAATTTCGATAGTTGGAGCATTGTTAGAATCTATTTTATTTTCTTTCATTAATAACGAAATTGCATTCATTGCTAAATTTGTTTTCAAAAGTTGCTTAAACTTGTCAATTGTTTTTTTCTTACTACTGGTAACAGCAAAGGCAATGTCTTTTTCTGTGGCAATGGACTCAATAGAGTTTAAGTAATCGGCGCGAATGTTTTTCATATCGCTAATTATTTTTTTCTTTGCTTCTAATTCATTAATATTTTTTTTAAGTTCTTCAATTTTATCTAAATCGCTTTTTGTCATTTCATTTAAACGATCAATTCTTTTCTTAGCTCCTTCTTCGCAAAATTTTTCGCGGTCATAACCATTCTCACTTACTCCAGAAGTAATTCCTGGTATTTTATCCCCTGCTAAAGACAAGTGATCTAGTAGTGAACAAACTAGAAGTGCGAAAAAAAATTTAACATATTTCATAAACTATTCCTCAAGAAGGATTTCACTCTATCCTATCGGATGTCCGAGTTTTTTACTAAAGTTGAAGAATCTAGTTTGATGAAAGACCCAGAATCAGGGTCTTAGTTTTATTGAAATATTAGGGGATTAAAAAAGAAGTGCCATGAATTCGAGGCAATTAACCATGTCCAGAAGTCATAAAAGAATCATGATCTTGCAGACGTTTGCGTTTATCTTTAAGAGTTGTAAAAAATTCTTCTGAAATTTTCATCGTTTCATTTAAATCGGGAGTTTTAAAGATGAGATCGCGAAAATAACTTACGTTATTGTATCCGGCCGCCATCCAAATAAGATGCTTTCTTACTGAAATAAGCAAAGTGTGATCACTATGAGCATAATCTCGTGAGTACTCCACTAATTTTTGCATAACTTCTAGATGATCTTCGGGAGTAAAAAAAAGTTCTTCGCCTTCTAATAGATAAGGCTCTAAAAATAAAAATGGATTGCGAAGTGGTCCTCTTCCAAGCATTAGAGCGGTGCATTTTGTTGTTTGCATTTTTTCTCGGACAAAACCCACAGTGTGCAAATCACCATTACCAATGATATCAAGCGGAGCTTTTTCACCTAAGTGTTCTAAGAGATCCCAGTTAGCGCGCCCTGTGTATTGTTGTGCTCTCGTTCTTCCATGCACGGCCACAAATTCTACTCCCTCTTCGCGGGCGATGTGAATGACTTCCATTGCATTGATAGTATCGTTATCCCAACCAATTCTAATTTTTATTGTTAGTGGAACTTGGATTGCTTTTTTCATTGTTTCAAAAAAATGGCCTAGAGTTGTTGTGTCTTTTAAAAGTGAAGAACCTGCTCCAGTTCCCACAACTTTTTTTACCGGGCAACCCATGTTGATATCAATAAATTTTGGGCCGAATTCTTCAGCGACTTTTGCAGCATTTGCCATTGCCTCTGGATTTTCTCCAAAAAGTTGCAAGCCTATATTTTTTTCTCTGGGATCAACTTTCAGCATATCAGTAGTTCGAATATTTTTATAATTGATTCCATGACACGAAATGAGCTCACTAACGGTACCACCAGCGCCAAGATCTTCCATTAATAATCGAAATGGTGCGGTTCCAATGCTCGACATAGGCGCCAAAAGCAGAGGAGATTCAAATTTGATAGACCCTAATTGCACGGGTTTTCTGCGCGCTTTAAGCACATCAATTTTATTTTGAAGTTCTGTAGTGAATGGGGCATTATTCTTTGTCGTCATTGAATTACTTCTCTAACAGGTTAAGCCTCCAACCGTCAACGAGTGAATGTATGAATGAAAAACTTTCCAGCTCTCCAATCGGCCATATTATTTTTGACCATGATGGGACGTTGGTTAATACGGATTTTACTCCATTTACTTTATTTACCGGCATGCGTGAGTTATTGCGCGACTTAAAAGTGCTCAATTTTGAACTCTACGTTTGGACTTCAAGGCCTAGGCGCTCAACAGTTGAAAGTTTAAAAAAGCAAGAAATAGCCAATTTTTTCACGGACATTTATTGTTTTGATGATGGTATTCCTAAACCACATACTATGGGACTTAAAATATTAACTGATGGTGTACCCAAAGACCAAATCCTGCATATCGGAGACAGCATGACGGATATTGAGGGTGCAAAAGCTTACGGAATCGAAGTGATTGCGGCTTGCTGGAACAGTCCAGATCAGGTAGAAAAATACTCTCAATTAGCTGATTGCACTGCAATCAATATTAACGATTGCAAAAATTTTATAAAAAGGAAATTTCATGTTTGATATTCTTAGTGACAAATTTTCAAATGCATTCAAATACATCCAGGGAAAATCGAAAATCTCTGAGGAAAATATTGAAGAAACTCTAAAAGAAGTGCGCACAGCTTTATTAGAAGCTGACGTAAATTTTAAAGTCGTCAAAGAATTTGTAAACTCTGTTAAAGAAAAAGCCTTAGGTGAAAAAGTTATTAAGGGCGTAAACCCTGGTGAGCAATTCGTTAAAATTATGCACGACGAGCTCGCAAAAATAATGGGGGATGCTAATGAAGAAATCAATCTTGATCGCCCAGGAATCGTTCCCATTTTAATTGTTGGACTAAACGGTCAAGGGAAAACAACTTTCTCTGGAAAGCTTGCTCTTCACTTAAAAGGTAAAAAGAAAAAAGATGTTCTTTTAGTTCCGGCCGATACTTTTCGTCCGGCCGCCAAAGCTCAACTGCAAACTCTCGCCCGTCAAATCGATGTCGATTGTTATGATTCAGACTTAAGTCTCTCACCCAAAGATTTAGTTTTAAAAGCAATGGAAGAAGCTCAAAAGTTACATAAAAACGTCGTCATCATCGATACAGCAGGACGCTTACACGTCGATGAAGAATTAATGGGGCAACTGAAAGAAGTCAAAGATGTTCTTGCTAGCTATAAGCCAGAAGTTCTAATGGTGGCTGATGCGATGACGGGACAAGAAGCTGTTAACGTTTCCAAAGTTTTCCATGAGGCAATTGGAGTCACTGGAATCGTTCTCTCTAAAATGGATTCAGACGCTAAAGGCGGAGCCGCACTCTCAATTCGTCACGTAACAGGTGTTCCTATCCGTTACGTTTCTATGGGGGAAAAGATGAAAGACTTAGAACTCTTTCATCCAGATCGCCTGGCCAAAAGAATTTTAGACATGGGAGATGTTCTTTCACTTGTAGAGAAGGCTCAAGAAAATATCAACGAAAGTGATGCTGAATCAATGATGCAAAATTTTCAAAAAGGGAAATTTACCGTCGATGATTTTTTAAAACAAATGGAAATGATGAATTCTCTAGGATCAATGACTTCTATATTGAAGATGATTCCAGGAATGGGCGGCATGCTTCGCCAGTTAGGAGATTTAAGCCCTGCTGAAAACGAAATGAAGAAAATGAAAGTTATTATTTCGAGTATGACTAAAGAAGAACGCCAAAATTATAAAGTCATCAAAGAGTCGCGCTTAAAGCGAATTGCACGTGGCTCTGGATCTACAGAAGCGGCCGTAACAGACTTCTTAGGTAAGTTTAAGCAGATGGAGCAAATGATGGGCGGGCTGTCGTCTATGATGAAAGGCGGCGGTTTTCCGGGGATGCCTGGCATGGGACCCCAAAAAGGATTCCGCCAAGATCCAAATGCTGCGCAGTTTCCAGGCATGGAAGGCAAACAAAAGAAAAAAGGATCAAAGGGTCCATGGGGCAAGGGATATTTTTAGTTTGCCTATGTGGACAAATTCCCTCCCACATAAGCATTGACTAATTAAGCTGTTTGATTTATTTACTTTAAATTGTTTTTTTATTAAAAAATATTTTGGTTGAAAACCATAGTGACGTATTTTAGGAGATATTGATGTTAACTGTTAGACTTTCACGCGGTGGTAGAAAAAATGATCCTGTTTATACAATTGTCGTAACTGACTCTCGTAAATCAAGAGATGGTGGATTCTTAGAAAAATTGGGTCAATATAACCCACACGACGCGACTTCATTAAAAAACGTAAAGGTTGATCGCCTTAAAGCTTTCGTTGCTCAAGGTGCTACAATTTCAGATACAGTTAGAACTCTTTTAAAAAATCAAAAAATCGCTCTTAACTAATTTTAGTTCGTAAGATTTTTTGGAGTTTTGAATGAGTGAATTAAAAGATCTAATTACTTTTGTAAGTAAAGCGCTCGTTGATATGCCCGAAGCTGTGCAAGTGACGGAAATAGTCGGTGAGCAAACTACCGTGATTGAACTAAAAGTTGATAAAACTGATCTAGGTAAAATTATAGGTAAGCAAGGAAGAACTGCTCGATCTCTTAGGACTATACTGAACGCTGCTTCAACAAAACTTAAGAAGCGTTCTGTACTAGAAATAATCGAGTAATATTCCACTTACTTAGTTGGGTAATACTTGCCATTATATTGTGTCAAATAAAAGGAGGGTTAGCCCTCCTTTCTCATTTTTAAGTACCTGTTTTTCCTTTTACAATCTAATATATAAACTGTCCTTCTTAAATCGAGCATACGATTTACAGAATATTATTTTGGAGAGTTCATTGAGTGATAAAATACCCATTTTGATAGTTGATGACGAGGTCGATCTACTCGATATGTTCCGTGATCTATTTGAAATGGATGGTTTTGATGTAACTACTGCCACTTCCGGAAAAGAAGCTATTGAAGCCTATAGAAATAATTTGAATATCAAGTTAATCATTTCCGATTCCAATATGGGAGAAATGTCGGGAATAGAATTTTTAAAAACCCTCAAAGCGACCTACGATCAAATTCCCATTTTTTATCTCTCGACAGGGTCCTTTGAGCAGACTGAAGAATATGTAAAATCACTCGGAGGAGCAGGACTATTCTTAAAACCATTTGATCTTGATGAAATACTGATTAAGATTAAAAAGGACCTTAATCTCTAATTTAAAAAACTCATGGATGGAGTATATGAATCAAAAAACTGAGTCGCTACAGGCGCTCGATTTAGCAGAAGAATTTCTTTCTGTCTCAAAAGAATTCAAGTTAGGAAAATTGCCAACAGAGTCTCCACATCCAAAAACAATAAATCTTTCTCGAGATGCCAAAGAAAATTTAAATCTCGCAATCAAAACCATCCAAGACATTGACCTAGATGTTTTTAGACAATTGAAAAATTCACTAGAGCATTTAGAAAATTTACGAATTGATATAAAAAAAACAATAGAATCTGGTGGTCGTCTTTATTTATGTGGCTGTGGCGCCACAGGAAGGCTGTCATTGGCCTTGGAAACTATCTGGCGTGAGCAGCATCAAAATAATCACGAACTCCAAAACCACATTACAAGCTTCATGGCCGGAGGCGATGTCGCTCTTATCCATTCAGTGGAAAAGTTTGAAGATTTTCCAGAATTTGGAGAACGACAATTGCGAGAGCTCGGATTTAGAGCAGGGGATCTGCTCATTTCTTGCACTGAAGGTGGAGAAACTCCGTTTGTAATTGGAGCCACAGAAGCAGCTCTAAATATTTCTTCTGTTTCTCCTTATTTTCTCTACTGTAACCCAGATGAAATTTTAATCGCTACAGCTGAGCGCTCTAAACGCGTAATTGAAAATAAAAAAATCAAAAAAATCAATTTGTCTGTGGGGCCAATGGCCTTAACGGGAAGCACGAGAATGCAGGCTACCACTATATTAATGTATGGAGTGGGTCTGAGTTTATGGTTTTATAATAAAGACCTCCCTGCAATGGAAAACGAACTCCTCAGTATTACCAAATATGTTGAAGAAGCAAATTTTAGTTTTTTAAAAAGTTTTATTGAGTGCGAAGCGGAGTTGTATAAAAATGGAGAATATCTTTTTTATGAAACAGATGGAAAATTAGGAATAAGTATTTTAACAGACACAACTGAGCGCTCGCCAACTTTTAGTTTGTATCCTTTTGAAAATCAATTATCTGCTCACAAACATCCCTCATTATCTTATCTGTTATTTCCCCATTCGGCCAATAGTGCAGTCGCCTGGAATGATTTATTAAAAAGACCACCGCGAACGTTTCAATGGAGTGAAGTTACAGACCAGACAAGTAGCGAGAGATTAATTGGATTTGACTTTAGTAAGAAGCTTATTGAATTAAGGCGAACATATCTACCGGCCCAACATAATCATTTCAAAATATATTTTAACGAAAAAGAAAACGCGTTAGAATTTTCTCTTAAAGAAAATTTTCATAAGCTTCCATTGGGGCATTTGAATTTTTTATCAGCACACTTAGTTTTAAAAATTGCTTTGAATAATTTATCCACATTAATTATGGGTAGAATGAATAGATATGAATCAAATTTAATGACTTGGGTGCGTGCCAGTAATAATAAATTAGTTGATCGTGCCGTCAGATACGTCGATACACTATTAAGACAAAAAGGGATCGAAGTTTCTTATGATGAGTTAGTACATGCGTGCTTTAGATTAAAAGAGACAATTCCTAGAGATCAATCCTTAGTGCTAACTATGGTTAAAGAGTTTAGCCCCCAAGAATAAATCTTATGATTTTTTGTTAGTATCGGTCTGATCATCTTTTTGATCTTCTTTCATTCCAGATTTGAATCCTTTAATAGATTCACCTAATGTTTTTCCAAGTTGAGGAATTTTCTTTCCGCCAAAACAAAGAATAACGATTGCTGCAATTAAGATTCCTTCTGTTAATCCAATTCCCATGAGTAAATCCTTTTCTTAGTACAGTTTTGAAAGTTCCATGGAATATTTTCCTGGAGCGTAATTCATAAAACGGTTATCTTTTAATTCTTGAAATTTTTTGCTACTTGAACTGAATGAAGCGTAAGGAAAAATGGCAATTCCTCCGCGCGGAGTAAATTCACCTACAACTTCTAGGTAATGTGGATTCATTAATTTTGCTAAATCGTCACACATTTTTTGAACACAATCTTCATGGAAATCACCATGGTTTCTAAAACTAAAGAGATAAAGCTTCAGTGATTTTGATTCCACCATTTTTTTATCAGCAATATAATTTATGTAAATTTTAGCGAAATCTGGCTGACCTGTTTTTGGACATAATGAAGTGAATTCAGTGCAAATAAATGTAGTCCATGCAACTTTACCAGGATGCTTGTTATCAAAGGCCTCTAAAAGAGCGGGAGAGTAGGTGCTTGGGTATTCAGTGAGAATTTCACCTAGTTTAAAATTCTTGAGTTCAGAAGCATTGCGCCCACTTTTTTTAGCAGGTTTTTGTCTAGGGGATTTCATAGTCTTTTTTTGTGTCATTTGCGGTACTCTCAATCTTTGATAATTATTGAAAAGATTAGTTAAATTGTAAGCTTTCTGATAATACTTATATCACTTATTACAAGAGGAAGAAAGGCGTGAGTGCAACAAATAAGACGAAGGTAGTCTTTGTTCAACTAGGGTCACCGAAAAGTCCAAAAGTCTCGGACGTACGGGCTTTTTTGAAGGAATTTCTAGGTGACCCTAGGGTAGTGGATATAAATCCAATCGTCTGGAAATTAATTTTAAATCTATTTGTATTACCATTTAGGCCCAAAAAGTCGGCTTTTCTTTATTCTCGCATTTGGGATGGAAAAAGCTTTCCTCTCATAACGATTACGGAGAAATTCACTAAAGGTGTTAGAAAATTTATTAAAAGTCCGAAAGTGGAAGTTAATCATGCTTTTTTACTTTCTACTCCAAGAGTAAGCGACGTATGGGATGATTGGGAAAAAGACCCTAATCCTGCCACTAAATTAAAAGTTATTCCCATGTTTCCCCAATATGCCGAGGCAACAATAGCTTCAGGGCTAGATGCTTTGGGGCATGAAATCAAAAAACGAGTCAAAATTCCTGAGATTAGTGTCGTAACAAATTTTCATATGACCAAAGCATTTATCGATAATAGCGTTTTGCAAATTGATGAAAACCTCGCAAGCTTTAAATCAGCTGGTAAACCTGTCGATAAACTTCTTTTAACTTTTCACGGAATTCAAAAAAGACGTATCAATGATAAAGGTGATGCTTACTATCGCCATTGTTATGAGACATTTTTTCTCTTGCGTTCACGCGTAAAAAATATTGAAAGCGATAAAATTATCATGACTTTCCAGTCGCGTTTTGGAAGTGAAGAATGGCTTACTCCCTATACAGAAAATACAGTTATTGATCTTTGCAAAAGTGGGGACAAGGGTCTTGCTGTTTACTCCCCAAGCTTCGTGGCGGATTGTTTAGAAACACAAGACGAATTGGCCGTTGAATTAAAAGAAACTGCTCATGAGCATGGTGGGGATATTCATTTCATTCCATGTTTAAATGATCGAGAGTCTTGGTGCCGCGATTTTGCTCAGTATGTAGAAAATCAGTGCATTGCTTCGGATGAAGTCTGTTCAGAAGATTTTTATAACTTAGAAAAAATTGATTATAAGGAATTTGAAAAAATGAGTGAAAAAGAATTAAAACAAAAAGCAACTCCACTTTCTAAAGAAGCTAAGAGTTCAATCGCTATTGTTGCATTGACTATTTTTTTAGATTTGGTTGGCTTCTCTATTATTTTTCCGCTCTTTCCAAGTTTGGCGAAACACTATTTAACAGTTGATGGAAATAATGTTTTTTTAAAAGGAATCTTTGGTTCTATTTCGGCCATCACAAGTTATACGGGGGATACGGCGAGTGTCTTTTCTGCCGTCGTTCTTTTTGGTGGAATGTTAGGAGCTATTTATTCGGGATTACAATTTTTTGCGGCTCCACTTTGGGGGGCATGGTCTGATAAGATTGGAAGAAAGCCGGTGCTAGTGCGTTCAATGGCAGGAGCTTCTATTGGATATGCACTGTGGTTTTTCTCAGGATCATTCACACTGCTTATTATTTCTCGCATCATTGATGGAATCATGGGGGGAAATATTTCAACAGCAACAGCTGTTGTTGCCGATGTAACTACAAAAGAAAATAGATCTAAAGGTATGGCCATTATCGGAATTGCATTTGCTTTAGGTTTTGTCGTGGGGCCAGCATTCGGTGGGATTTTATCTTTGATTGATTTAACTAAAATTTATCCATCTCTGGTTGATTACGGGGTCAATCCATTTTCAATGCCAGCTGCATTTGCATGTTGCTTATCACTTTTTAATACTTTTTGGTTAATCACAAAATTCAAAGAAAGCTTACCTCCAGAAAAAAGAGGACAAGTTACAACTGAAAGAAGTGCAAATATTTTTAAACTATTTAAACCTCTTCCGAATCCATCAATTAATATTATTAATATGGGATATTTTCTATTTCTTGCGGCCTTCTCTGGAATGGAATTTACATTAACATTTTTAGCGGCAGAAAGATTACATTACACTTCGATGCAAAATGCTTACATCTTTATCTATATTGGATTTATCATTGCCTTCGTTCAAGGTGGAGTCGTGAGAAGAAAGGCTTCAAGTGTTGGCGAAAAGAAAATGTCTATGATTGGAATGGTTGCTCTTATTCCAGGACTACTATTAATTTCACAAGCCTATACTAGTGGTATGCTCTATGCTGGATTATTTTTTCTAGCAGTTGGTTCTTCAATGATTATGCCTTGCCTTACAACACTCATAACGTTGTACACACCTGCTGAAGAGCAAGGAAGAAGTGTAGGGATCTTTAGATCAATGGGAGCACTGGCCCGAGTGGTAGGCCCTATACTTGCTTCAATAGCTTATTATAAATATGGAGCATGGGCTCCCTATGTTTTTGGATCAGCGTTTTTAGTAATGCCGATTCTGATGTTAAGCCAATTGCCTGCGAGACCACCAGAACTTGCCGCAAAATATTGATTACTTCATTTTAGACATATCGTGATCTGCACTTTTTAGTTGGAGTGGTAATTCATAAATTGCTACTCCTGCTTTAACGCCTTGTCGATTGGCCAATATTCGAACTTCACCTTTTTTAACAACCGCAGAGTTTGGGCAATGGAAGTAATTATCCATGACCATGCATTCAAGTTGAATCGTTTTATTTTCTGTTTTTATTTGAACAACTACAGATGAATTATTTGCACTCGGATTCTTATTTTGAAGATCGAGTAGATAAATTAAAAAGGATCCATCCTTTTGAGCTACTAATTCCGTGTGAAAAGTTCCTGGCATTCGAATGTATCCTTTGTGGGGACCAAATATTTTTTCACCGTGAGCAAGTGCACTTATGGATAAAAGACTTGTGCTGAGTATTATTGCACATTTAATTTTTTTAAGCATTGCCTAATCCTTATAGTTTTTAAATGTCTCATTAAAAGTAAAAATAGAGATTGTTAGCTCTTTTTTTGTTTC
>CANFHC010000003.1 GCA_947446575.1 Bacteriovoracaceae bacterium
AGCTTTACAGACCGAAGTCCTTCCTCACTCACGCGGCGTTGCTGCGTCAGGGTTTCCCCCATTGCGCAATATTCCCCACTGCTGCCTCCCGTAGGAGTCTGGACCGTGTCTCAGTTCCAGTGTGTCCGATCATCCTCTCAGACCGGATAGACATCGTTGCCTTGGTAGGCTTTTACCCCACCAACTAGCTAATGTCCCGCAGGCCCATCTTTTAGTGAATGCATATACAGAGGCATCCTTTCAAGCACTACTATTATATTTGTGCTTCGTATGCGGCATTAGCCAAAATTTCTTCTGGTTATTCCCCTCTAAAAGGTAGGTCACCTACGTGTTACTCACCCGTGCGCCACTTTACTCATCCCGAAGGACTTTCACGTTCGACTTGCATGTGTTAGGCACGCCGCCAGCGTTCGTTCTGAGCCAGGATCAAACTCTCCAAGCTTCAATATAAAATTGTTTAAAATTAAATTTAACGATTACTATACGGATGTTTTTGTATTCTTAGATTGATTCAACTTTCATTAAATCAACTCTGACTTTTATCACCAAATGATTGAACTGTAGCCGTTTAACGGGCGTGACAGAATACTTACGTCAGATATTTTTTGTTTGGGACCTTTCTCATCTTGAATCGAGACATTGCTGTCTCAAATCTTTTAACTCTATTTAATTTTTAAAGAACAAATTTTACCAATAGTGAGAAACTGGTGGACATGACAGGGATCGAACCTGCGACCCTCTGCGTGCAAGGCAGATGCTCTCCCAGCTGAGCTACACGCCCAAAATTCTATATATTTCTACAAGAAATCGTGCTTCGTAATCAGTTCTCATTTCTAAGGTGAAGAGGAATTTAATCAACCATCGTTAATAAGTCAACACTATTTCTCATTTTATTTTAAAAATATTTTTTTTCTCTCGATAATCTAATTTGAGGCTATAATTATATTAATAACAATTATTTACACTAAGATGTTTCATGAAAATTATTACTCTTTTTTCACTCTATTCTCTGCTTCTATTTGCTTCTTGTGAGTTCAAAAAAAATAGTTCAGCTCTATTATCTAGTATGAACGGAAAAATAGAGGTTGATAAATTACAGACAGATATAGGTGGACTCTCAACTACATCAGCTACGATTAAAACTGTTCATGGTGATATCGTTTTTCGTTTCTACACTAAGGCAGCTCCTCATACGTCTGCGAGAATCATGCAATTGATACAGAATAAGTTTTATGACGGACTTGTTTTTCATAGAGCTATTCCGAATTTTATTATTCAAACAGGTGATCCAACGGGAGCTGGTAATGGTGGGAGTGGAACGAAACTTAAGGCTGAGTTTAATGAGCTTCAACATATAAAAGGAACAATTGCGATGGCCAGAGGAATGGATAAGGATTCAGCTGATTCACAATTCTATATATGTCTTACAACTCTTTCCCATCTGGATGGGAAGAATACTGTCTTCGGACAAGTCGTAGATGGCTTAGATGTATTACCTAAACTTTCCAAGGGAGATCGTGTGATTTCCATCACTCTTAATATCAAAAATTAAGTATAAAATTTTCAAATGTTCTTCCAATAATTACGCCTCTCGACAAGCTTAAGCAAAAACAGTGGGAGATTTTTTATGTTCTATTTATTAGTTCAATTACTCCTTTTAACCAACGTGCATGCAGGACTCGTTTCGAGCATGCCTTCGACATATAAGAAACGGGCATTCCGAATTCGCATCTTGTTTCACAAAATGTTGTGCGCGGAATGGCACCAAGAAATGAAGATGGTATAAAAAAATTAATTAGCCTGGGGGGTAAGTGATTTTCTTATTTTTAAAATTGATACTAATGGTGATGTAGCTAATGAAATTAGTGCACTCGAAAAAAATGGAATTGAAAAAAATCACATCACTCATCTAGATTTTCCATGGAAAGATATCACTGATTTTAAACCGATTTGCGAAATGACTATTGATGCTTTAAAAGTTATTGAATCAGCAGAGAAAAATAATCGTAAAATCTATTTTCATTGCTCACTTGGTGAAGACCGTACAGGATACTTAGCCGGACTTTACAAAATTTTTTCTCAAAAAATGAGTGTAGATGATGTTTTTCAAAGCGAGCTTTGTGATAAAGGATATGAAGCTGGTGATCCAATCAAAGGAATGAATATAGTGGCGAAAGTGCGTGAGAGTTTAACTCCCTCATTTTTAACAATGGCTGAAATAATTAAGAAGAATAGAAATTTGAATAAAAAACTTTGTAATACAAGAGAAATTTAATAATTTTAGTGCAGAAACTTTGAAGAATTATAGTTGTAAAAAATCGAAATTAATTCACTGAGAGTTTTTGTGCCCTCAGTGAACTTATCAAATTTAGCGGTAAACTGATTCCAAAATAAGAGCAATGGCGTAGAACCCAGCCAGAATTGGAAGAGCGGCAATAAATTTTAACCATCCTTTTTCTTCTTTTAAGTGCATATAAAAATAAGCAACAACAAAAGCTTTTGCAAGTGCCAGACCTACGAGGCCAATAGCTTTTAAGTGGTATTCTGTTTTAAGACCAGGAATAGCAAGCTCCAATCCTGTTAAAAGTGATAAAACAACGAACACGATAACGTATTCAGCTGTGTGACTTTTAAATTCTTTAGTATGTTCACCCATCTTAATTCTCCTTCTTCACTTTTTTGTATGTAAAACTATCGTTCACCAAAAGTCCAAGATCGATCATCATTCTATCCATCTCAACTTTTTCAGTTCCGTAATAGCCTCTTACTATTCCCTTATCATCGACAAGTACCACTTTTTCAGTGTGAGCTATATCAAAAAGAGTGATTGTTTTATCTGCTAATTTTTTTGAAACAGCTTCCTTATTTCCCATTGGAACTTTAAAGCCATCGATGACGATTTTTTTAAGGTCCGCTTCAGTTCCAGTAAGAAAATTCCAAATAAAAGGATTAGAATTTCTTTTTCGAGCATACTTAAAAAGAACATCAGGTGTATCGTTCTTGGGATCTACTGTAAAAGTTACAATCGCTGCTTTTGTTCCGAGACCTCTTATTCTTTTTTGAACAAGATCCATTTTTTCCATTAATGCCGGACAACTTGAAGGGCAAGATGTGAACATAAAATTGGCGACATAATACTTGCCTAGTAAATCTTTAGTTCCGTAAGGTTTGTTGAATTCATTCGTTAAAGAGAATTCAGGCACCTTGAAATAAGTTGGCAAGGGTGGCGGAAGAATTCTATGAAGAGATCGATAAACAGGATAAGAAAATAAAAAAAGCCAAAAGAAGATCCAGAATGATTTCATTCGCATCATTTTTTCGAACCAATTATTATCTCTATAGTAGCCAGTAATCGTTGTCATAATAGTCTTCTTACTTTTTTATTTTAAAGCAGCTTCTAAAAGTTTTGCTCTCTCTGGTGTATTTTTTAAATCCATAAGCGATCTCACGTAGTGAGCAACGGCCCAAATTTCATCATCTTGAAGTGTCCCTTTCCAACTTGGCATTGCTGCTCCACCAACACCTGCATTTAAGCGAACATAAAGCTCTTCAACAGTTTTTGCAGAACGAACTGAATCGTAAGTAAATTCTGGTGGCATTGATGAGTAACCATAATCGTTTGGCTGAAGTTTAACGTGGTACATGTCCGGATCGAACTCAGTAACCGGTTTACCGTTAATTTTTTGAGAAATTTCACTGAACTCTGCATGACTTACGTAAGCTCTGTGACAAGTCCAACATTGAGCGACCGCATGGAAAACTTCTTTTCCGCGTTGAATTGCACTTTCTTTATGTGCATCTCCATATGGATCTTTGGTGATAACGATTGATTCACCTAATTTTTTATCAGCGCCTTCCCATTTTGCTGGAGCAAATGTCTTAATGTATTGAACAAGGTTAAACATTTGTTGATCTGATAATTCTTTCCATGGAAGCATTGCTGTTCCAGTTAATCCATTACGAAGGATTTGGTAGAAATCTTCGTCATGTGGAAGTTCACCTGAGACAACTTTACCGAATTTATATTGGCCAAGCTTAAAGTTTCTTGGAGGAACCGATAATCCTTTCGCAGAAGTTCCGTTACCGTCACCGTTCACGCCATGACATGGCATACAGTATTCAGTGTAAGTTGATTTACCATCGTTAAGAGCTTTTGCTGGAGCATAAACTCCACCCGCGTAGATCTTATCTTCTTTGAAAAAACTTTCACTACATGAAACTAATGTAGTTAATGCAGCGATGGTTAAAACGAGATTTAAACCTTTCATATTTTTCCTCTTATAAAACAAAAATAGTCACAAACATGATGAACCAAACAATACCTAAAAAGTGCCAGAACTTTCCAACATTAACAGCCTGTTGCTGAGACTTTGGAGAAATTTCTTTTAGAGCACTAAAATAAAGCCAAAAGAGCAGGGCCATTGCTACTACGATATGAGCAGCATGAATCCAAGTAAAAGCATAAATTATCGAAGGGAAAACTCCCGATGAAACAAAAATTCCTTGAGTTTTTAATGAATGCCAAAGCAGAGATTGTACGGCCATGAAGCCAAGACCTAAAACGATCGTAGCGATCAAACCTCTTTTATCTGCGATATTTTTTTCAAACCAAATATAAGTCATTGAACTTAAGAAAATACAAATTGTAGAAAAGCCCGGCAGTAATAGAGATGGCTTTTCCATCCCGGCCGGAGGCCACACTGGTGAAGTAAATCTGAACATCGCAAAGCCCATCATTAGAGTTGCAAAAAGCATCCCGAATGAAACAAGTGTAACAATCATCGCGACAGAAGAAATAATCTCTTGTCCTTGATCGTGCTCACTTAATTGTTTTTTAGCTGTTGCTACATCCATCTTTTATACTTTTACCAATTCTTCAGTTTGATATTGGAAATCTCTTCCTGTTTTTAAATTTGGGTTTCCAATTTCGTGTGGTCCACATTTTACAACAGGAATTACATCAAAGTTATAGTGTGGAGCTGGACTTGGAATTCCCCACTCAAGTGTTCCAACATTCCACGGATTTTGAGTAGCTTTTGGTCCTTTGATCATTGAATAAACAAAGTTGTATACGAAAAATAATTGTCCAAATCCCATGAAGATTGCTGAGTAAGTAATAAACATGTTGATAGGAATTAACTTATGTAAAAACTCATATACATATGGGTTGTAAATACGTCTATGCATTCCAGCATATCCTACAATCATCATACCCATGAATACTCCGTTTAATCCTAAGATAGAAATCCAGAAGTGTATTTTACCGAGAGTTTCATCCATCATGCGACCGTACATTTTTGGAAACCAAAAATATGTTCCTGCAAATCCGCCAAGAAGAACTGAAGCGGCCATTGTATAATGAAAGTGACCCACAACAAAATAAGTATCGTGAAGGTAAAGGTCCGTTGAAACAGTTGCAAGGTATAAACCTGTTAATCCACCAAGACCGAAAACGAATACAACTCCCAATGAAAATAACATTGGTGTCGCAAACCTGATTGATCCTTTCCAAAGAGTTCCGAGCCAATTGGCAAAGAAAATTGCTGATGGAATGGAAATTGTCATCGTGAGCATCATGAAAGATTGAGTAAGAAGTGGACTCATCTGAGTCGTGTACATATGGTGTCCATAAACTACAGTTGATAAAACTGTGATTGATGTCATCGCAAGTGCTGTTGATTTTGCTCCGAACGCTGGCTTTCTAGAAAAGAAAGAAAGTAAGTCAGACACAATTCCCCAAGCTGGAAGAATAAGGATGTAAACTTCCGGGTGACCGAAAATCCAGAATACATGTTGGAATAAAACAGGGTCTCCAGATCCGCTAGTTGCAGCTGCACCAGCAAGGAAGAAAGTTGTTCCAAAAACGCGGTCAAAAGTTAGAAGAAGAAGACCTGCTCCAAGAACTGGAAGAAAAAGAGCATTTAATATTGCTGTTAACCAAAGTCCCCATACAGTAAGTGGCATATCGAAATAGCCCATTCCTGGTGCGCGAAGAGTAATGATTGTTGCGATATAGTTTACCGCACCCATTGTTGAAGAAACTCCAAGAACGAAAAGAGCTAGACACCAAAGTGTTTGGCCCACGCCGGGAGATCCGATGAGCGTTGATAAGGTTGGATATGAAACCCATCCACCTGCAGCAGCTCCCAATGGAGTAAATAATGAAACAACTAAAAGAAGTGCTGAAACAACAGCAAGCCAAAAAGATAACATATTCAGTGTTGGGAAAACCATATCTCGGGCACCGATCATGAGTGGAATGCAAAAGTTTCCAAATGCTCCGATCAGAATTGGTGTAATTGCGTAGAAAATCATTATCGTACCGTGAAGCGTGAAGAGCATCGCGTACGTATCAGGTGGAACAACACCATTTGTTGTTGGAAACAAAAAATGTCCAATTACTGGGAATGGTTCACCTGGAAAAGCAAGAGTCCAGCGAATCAAAAGCGCCATCATCCCACCTAGGCCTAAGAAGGCAATTCCGTACCACAGGAATTGTTTTGCAATCACTTTGTGATCGAAAGAGAAAACATATTTCGACAAAAATGTTTTTGGTGCATCGTGAATATGTTGTTCAAAAAATGCCATGAGTATCCTCTCTTATCTATTTAAACTTATAAAAAATTCTTAATTATTTGCAAGCCATTTCCAACCCCAATACAGGTCGGCACTGTCTTTTTCCATTACGTAAGCTGTGCGGTTTTGCATTTCATTTTGCCATTTATCAAAATCAGCTTGGCTGTAGACTGTCATTTTCGCTTGCATTCTATAGTGGAAAGTTCCACAAATTTGAGCACAGACAACTTCGTACAAGCCTGGAGTTGTTAATTCACTCCACATTTTTGAAACTCTTCCTGGTATAGCATCGACTTTTAATCTTGTGTTTGGAAGTGAGAACGAGTGGATAACGTCTTTAGCTGTTACTTGGAAAACAATCTTTTTTCCAACTGGAAGGCGAAGATCATTTAGTGTAACGATATCGTCTTCAGTGTTGAAAATTCCATCTTTACCAGCGTAACGAAAGTTCCATGCCCATTGTTGACCAAGAACTTCTACGCGAACGATGTCCTCTGTTTCTTTAGGCCATTTTGCAAATACTTCCATGTAATCGCGGTTAGAAATACCTGTAATTTGCATATCAATAACAATGAAGACTAAAGCTCCAATCGCTGCAACTACTGCAATATGTTTTTTGCTTGTTCCATGAACATAAAGAGCAACTGGGTGTTTGCTTTTTCTGTAAAGGTAACTGAACCCAAAAAGTCCAAGGCAAACTAAAACAAAAAAGAAAAGGATGAGTTTTGTTGTCAGCCAAAATAGAGAGTCTATTAAATGACCATTTGTTGAAATATCAAGTGGTGGTCTCATTCTCTCTAGTAAGCTCATTTCGCTAGCGTTAGCGCTAACGACAAATAGTTTCATGTAAAGACTGTATAGATTCATTTCAGCAATCCCTGGAGTGGAAAGTTAAAGATGCGTTATTAATTTATTTATCCGTTTAATATTAATCGTAAATTCTAATTTTATCTATTTAAAAAAGATCAAAGCCGCCAGCAATAGGGGCAAGTAAAACAGTGAACCGTAAAAATAGTTTCTGGCCCATTCGCGATGCAATGCTAAATCTTGTTTAAGAAAAAAGCCACGAGCGGAATATATTAAAAAAACACCGCTTAAAACCAAGGCGGCCCTAGTATAAATAAAACTTGCTTGGGCAAAAAATGAAGGTAAGAGCGAAACGATAAAAAGTAAAAGTGTGAACACAAAAATTCCCATCTTTGTTATCTGTAATCCCTTTTTAAGATTGGGATAAACTTTTATGTCTGCTGCGTCGTAATCTTCCGCATGATAAAGAGAAATCGCTAAGAAGTGTGGCAATTGCCAAATAAAAAGAATCAAAAACAAAGCGATGGCCATGAAATCGATTTTTCCAGTAACAGCTGTCCATCCCATCACAGGAGGAAGGGCTCCTGGAATTGCCCCTATATAAACGGCATATTCACTTTTCTTTTTCATCGGTGTGTAGGCATACAAATAAAGAACTGCTGAAATGAAAGCTAAAACACCTGTAACTAAATTGATAAAGAGACAAATTGCGGGAATTGAAATTAAAACTAATGCCGTTCCAAAAATAAGGGCTGTTTTAGGCTGCATTCTTCTTGAAGGAAGTGGACGGTCTTTTGTTCTTTTCATTTTCGCGTCAGTGTCGCGCTCGATATAACAATTTAAAGCGGCTGCGCCAATTACAACTAATGTTATAAGGAAGAAAGCTAAGAGGGCTTTGAAAAAATAAATTTTTTCAGGCGCTACCATTGTTCCAACCATGACAGTAACCATTACTAATAATGACAGTCGTGGTTTAGTAAGATCTACAATGTCAGATAAAAAAGAGTGGCGGTTACTTGTAAAATAGAGATCTTCAGCATCTTTTAAAAAAAGATTTAGCTTCCAAAGGGATCCTAAGCTTAGGGCAGCTCCAGCTAAGTGCAAAGTCGTAGGAACAACAGAAAGATTAAGAGCAACTGTCATTATTCCAATGAAAACTTGGAATGAGATAAAAAGAAATGGAAGTAAACTTAAAAATCTCATTTTTTTAATAGGTTTAAAAAAGTTAGCAGAGCGAATTGCAAAAAATGAAACGACGAAAAATACAACAACTGCATACATACGATGGATCATATGAAGTTGGGCTTGAGGCAAAGTGGGCCATGCTGTAAGGCCTAATGTTTCAAAGTCTCTGCATAGAAGCGCGTTCGTTTCGCCAATTCCACAAGCAGCTCCAGCTCCTGCGTGACGCATGAAAGCACCAAGAAGAATTTGTAAAAAAAGCATCGCAAGTGCTAGGACTAAACCATGTCTAATAAGAGGATTCCAATTTTTTTGAATAAGTTTTTTTGTTTCTTCGCCAATTGATTGAAAGCGGATTTTGGCCTCTGTCGCTTTGTGATTAATGTAAATAAGTGTGGATAAAAAAATTAATGAAAGACCTAAGTGTGAAGTTGAAACAATCGTTGGCAATCGATAGATAACAGTGATTCCTCCAAGCGCTCCTTGGGAAATGACCAAGAAAAGAGCAAGGCACGACATTTTAAAAACGCGGTTATGAGCATCTGAAATTTTTCTCTCTGTTGATGAAAGCCACACTAGCCCAATAGAAAAAAGACCAACCAAAGTCGCCAGTAGTCTGTGTCCGTGTTCAATTAAAATTGAACCTTCCATTTTTGGGAATAATTGGTTGTAGCAAAGAGGCCAGTCTGGACAGGCTAGGCTTGACTCGGTATTATGGACGACCGCTCCCCAGATAATGAGGATAAAAGTTGTAATAACAGCGACAAGAGAAAGATTTTTTACTCGCATATTTTAGCTCTTATATTGGCTGTAGTTTTGCTCTTTTATATACTAAATCTTTCTTGCAAAGTCATATAGATATTGAGGATAATTTTAGCTTCGACAAAGTCATTTTGTTCGATTAATCGAGGTGTTGTTTATGCATAAAAATAAAGGGGCTATTTACTACGGGGACTACTTACAACTCCCTAAGCTCCTCGATTCGCAACTTCCTTTAAGTAGAAAGTATGCCGATGAAACTAACGGAGAATGTCACGACGAAATGTTGTTCATCGTTGTCCATCAAGTGTATGAACTTTGGTTTAAACAAATTCTTCATGATTTAAATGCCATTCTTAAAACTTTCCAACAAGACTATGTTCCAGAGTCACAACTTTCATCGGTTGTACAAAAACTTGAACGCATAAAAAAAGTTCAGGCATTGCTCATCGGTCAATTTGACGTCTTGGAAACAATGACTCCAATGGATTTTTTGGAATTTCGCGATTTACTCATTCCGGCCTCTGGATTTCAAAGTGTGCAATTTAGAGAAATTGAAATAAAACTGGGATTAAATACTGGAGATCGCCAACATGTTGACCGGGAATTTTTCCTTGGTCGCCTAAGTGAATCTGATCGAAATAAATTAACGTCACTAGAGTCCTCACCTTCTTTGCTAAAACTATTGGAAGTTTGGCTTGAGCGCGTTCCGTTTACGAATATGAGGAATTTTAATTTTTGGGCCGAGTACCAAAAATCGATCGATGGAATTTTGCATGATGATCATGAGACCATTCTAAAGAACAGTGCTCATCTTAGTGAAACACAAAAAAATATCCAACTAGAGAATCTAGAGATTACTAAATCTACTTTTAGAAGCTTATTTGACGAGAAAGCTCATGAAGAATTAATTAACAGCAAACAAAGAAAACTTTCACAAAAAGCAATCTTGAACGCATTGTTCATTCTGCTTTATAGAGACGAATCAATTCTGGCCCTTCCGTTCCAAGTATTAACAGCGATGATGGATATCGACGAAAACTTTACGACTTGGAGATATCGTCATGCTCTACTTGCCCAAAGAATGTTGGGAACAAAAATTGGAACAGGTGGATCGTCAGGTCATCAGTATTTGAAAAGAGCTGCTGATAACAACAGAGTCTTTATCGATTTATTTAATCTTTCCACTTTTTTAATTCCAAGGTCGCGCCTGCCGGTGCTCCCAAAAGATGTAAAAGAGCAGTTAAATTTTAATGTATAAAAAATATTATAAACTTTTTTTAGAAGCGAATTCTGGCATTCAACACTATGCTAGTCACAGCCATCATTTTTGGCCAGACGTCACTCGCTCCGCCACACTTCAATACTGGGATGATTCTGCTCGCTTTGTTGATGATAAGTGGGATCATATCTTTGGAAAAAAAATTCCTGAAGCACAAAACCTTATCGCAGATATTTTAAATCTTTCGCATCCTGAACAAATTGCCTTTGCACCAAATACGCATGAATTTGTCTATCGTCTCTTAAGTTGTTTTGATCCTAAGAAAAAAACAAAAATCCTCACATCGGACTCGGAGTTTTATAGCTTTGATCGTCAGGTGAATCGGTTGAGTGAAGATGAATTAATAGATATTGAAAAAATTCAAACAACTCCATTTGATAATTTCGAAGATAGATTTATTGAAAAAATAAAAAAGAATCATTACGACATGATTTTTTTAAGTCATGTCTTTTTTAATTCGGGAATGTTGATTAAAAACTTAAAACGAATTGTTGAAGCTGTTCCTGATGAAAATACAATGATCGTTATCGATGGCTATCATGGCTTTATGGCCATACCTACAGATCTTCAAGAAATTGAGTCTCGAGTTTTTTATCTCTCTGGCTCTTATAAATATGCCCAAGGTGGAGAAGGCTGCTGCTTCTTACACGTTCCGAAAACCTCAAAGCATCGTCCTCTTTATACTGGATGGTTTGCGGGCTTTGGTGATCTAGCAAAAAATGATGGAAGCGTAAATTACAATAGTGATGGTATGCGCTTTGCTGGTTCAACGATGGATTTCACGGCACTTTATCGCCTCATTTCTGTATTAGATCTTTTTAAATCCGAAAAAATTACGGTTCAGGATATTCACTCTCATATCCAAAAATTACAAGCAAACTTTCGAGAACATCTTCTATTAATTGATCATCCCTTTTTAACTGAAAAGAATATTTTAAACGTAGATTATAATTATCATGGGCATTTTTTAACTTTTGCTATGCCTTCTCCCGAGCATACAAAAAAATTGCACGACGAGCTTAAAGCTAAAAGAATCTGGACAGATTATCGAGCCTCTAAACTTC
The DNA here is from genome assembly GCA_947446575.1 of Bacteriovoracaceae bacterium. Classification (GTDB taxonomy): domain Bacteria; phylum Bdellovibrionota; class Bacteriovoracia; order Bacteriovoracales; family Bacteriovoracaceae; genus Bacteriovorax. Next base: position 11,671 of record CANFHC010000003.1, read on the forward strand.
GTTTTGGATTTGGAATATATCAAAATGATTGTATCGATTTAAGCTCAATGAAAAAGTAGCTTTCAATTAGCTTATTGATGATTAAAAAATTTTAAGAAAATAAAGACAACAACACCAGTAATTGAAACATACAGCCAGATTGGAAACGTTATCTTGGCGATCTTTTTGTGCTTCACAAATTTTTTAGTCAGGGCCAAATAAAGAGTCGAAAGAATCAGTGGAACTTGAATCGCGGAAAGTAGAATGTGCGAAATGAGAATACTAAAATAAATTGTTCTAATTGGCCCAATTGCGACGAACTTCGAGTCGCCGTGAAAGTGGTGATAAGAAATGTATCCAACTAAAAAAAGAGCTGACGTAAAAGTTGCTGCGTACATCGCGCGCTTGTGCCATTGGATATTATTTCTTTTAATTAATGTGTAACCAATCACTAGAAAAAATGAAGTGAGTGTATTTAAAAAAGCATTCATCGCCGGAAGTGCGTTTATCCAAGTTCCACCTTCTGGATTGGCACCTGCTTTAAAATAAATTAGCCAAATTAAAAATGAAAGAATGGCGAGGCTTAAGATTATTATAAGTGCGAAAGCATTTTTATCAGAAACGTCTTTGCTGTTATCAGTATCGGGATTATAGGAGTCCATTATTTTGAACTTTGGTTGTTGATGTTTTTATACTTTAAAAAAGTTTTAAACATATAGAACATAGGAAAATATATGAGCAGAATAAAAACACCGACTATATAAATATAATACTTATCTCTTGGATCTTGACCTGAACACATCGGGCAAGCTAATACATTGCCCGATGTGAATAGTGTTATTGTCAATATTGAGACGAGTTTTTTATTCATAAGTTACTTATAAAAGATAAACAAAAGTAAAAACGAGAATCCAAACTAAGTCGACAAAGTGCCAAAACAATCCTGCAATTTCTAGCATATTGTAGTCACCGTTATCGAAATCCCCTCTGTAGGCATGGATATACATTACTATAAGATAAATTACACCAGAGAGAACGTGCAGACCGTGGAATCCAGTAATTGAAAAAAACGTAGAAGCAAAAAGACTTGTTCCATGAGCATATGAATTAAAACTCATTCCCATGTGACCAATCAAATGCGAATACTCGTACATTTGAATTCCAAGAAACGAAGCTCCACCAACAATTGTGAAAAGTAGCCAGTTAAGCATTGCTTGTCTGTTTTTTTGCTTACAAGCATCAATAGTTAAAACCATTGATACTGAAGAACAAATTAGTAGAAACGTCATGAAGCCAGAAAGTCCAACCCCACCAAGAGCTTCTGAAGGATTTGGCCAAGATTTTGTCGCACGCAAAACTGCGTAGGCAATTAAAAAACCTGAGAATGACATTGCATCGGTTACAAGAAATAACCACATTCCAATTTTTCCAGGACTGGCCTTTCCAAATTGCTCGTCATTATATACTACTGGTCCATCGTGTGCATGAGCTTGACTCATATTAGTTACTCCTTAAACTCAATTACTTTTGGTTTTTTCCAAGTTCAATAACATATTTTGTTAGTGCATCGATTTGTTTATCCGCATTTCCTTCAAAAATACTTGGATCAACTGGCACATTTCCATCATCTCCAAAGAAACTAGGCATAATTGTTCCAGGTAAAATCGCTTGTGGATTTTTTAACCATTTTCTTACCCAAGAAGGACGAAGTCTTTTTGCAACATTATGAAGATTTGGTGCTTGTGCAACATCTTTTGTGAATCCAATCGAATGGCAAGAAACACAATTATAAGAGTTCCAAAGTTTTACTGCACCTTCTCGCTCTCCCGGTGCCCAACTTACTTCCATCTCTGGCTCTTCAAAGTTTCCTTGATGAGCTCCATTTTGAAATCCTGCAACTAGTGCATTTTTTTCAGCAAGCGAAAGATTAAACGATGGCATTCTGATTTGTAACCATGGTCTGATTGGTTCTACGTTTCCAAAAAAGTGATACATCCAGTTTGCTTGAACTCTATGTCCTTCGTTTACTAAACGAGGTGGACCTTGATTGATGTCATCAGCGTAATTGCGAAGAATATCACCGCGAAGGCCATCTATCTGGTGACACCCCATGCAATTATATTTTCCTGCGACTTTCATACCTTTATTATAAAGCTCCTCACCAGCGTCGTATTTCTTTATACCCGAGAGAGGGACAACATCTGAAACTTGACCGAGGATAGCGACAGTTATTTTTTTCGCTTCTGCTTCACTCATGTAAAAATTTGGCATCTTGTTTAAGTCTTTAAAGACTTTATCAATACCCTCATCCCAACGACTTGGTCTTTGAAGGTGAGCGATGATCCATTTATCTCTTTCTTGAGGAATTTGATGTTGTAGACCAAAACCAAATTGAGTGATTGGCTTAGAACCTTCTTTAACTAAGTTTGGACCAATTCCAGCATAACCATCAAAACCTTCGAGATTGTGACAAGAATAACATCCATATTTACCAATAGAGCGTTTTCCAAGATCAAGAGTTTTTTCTCTATCATTCATCTTCGCAACTTTAGCCATAGCTCCGTTATGAGTATCAAAAGCTGAGTTGTAATCAACCAACAATTCATCACGAGCTTTTGTATCTAATTTAGCAAAAGTAAGTGCTTCAAAAGTCTTATTTCTTAAAGATAACAAATATGTTGCGATATCATTGGCCTCTTGATCAGATAAGCGCATTGAAGGCATTATAGTATCTTCTTGATAGTGAGATGGTTTTTTAAGCCATGAAACTAACCAATCAGGTTGAACTTTAGAGCCAAGACCTGTGAGCCAAGGACCAGCATAAGCTTTAACTTTATCGGATTGTTCTTCAAGTCCTTCGACGCCGTGACATCCTAAACATCCAACTTGAGAAATAATTTTCTTTCCGTTTTCAGCATTTCCAGGATGAAATTTTTCATTCGGTATATACGGTTTAGATTTATCGTAAACATATTCTGCGATCGCATTTACTTCAGCCATATTCAAACGAACAAATTCTGGTTTTGAATTATTTGATTGTCTAAAAAACGCTGGCATTTTTGAATGTTTGTTGAATGATCTTGGTTCCCATACCCATGACTTGAACCATTCTTTATCTACTTTTCCAGCAATTTTTAGAAGCGAAGGACCTGGCTTTCTTCTATTTTCAGTCCAAGCTCCCATGGTATGACAGCCGTAACAGCCATACTTTTCAATTGCCATGCGGCCCTCGTTAAGTACAGTTGCACCCTTAATAAGCTCGACTCCACTATGGCATTTTACACACCCAGCTTCAGTTTGAGAAAGACGAAACATTGGATTGGGAATGTGATGTGGTTCTTTCCAACCATATTTTTGTACCCATTCATGCTCTTGTTTTTCACTATCTGGCATGTGAGCAACAGAAACAAAATCATTTGTTCTCTGACCTTCTCCACCGTGACAAGAAGTACAACCTGTAACTTTCATTGGGTGTTTAGATTCCATTCCTACCATTAGGTCTAGCTTAGGGTGAGTTCTGAATGGTTGTTTTTCTTTTTCGTAACCAGGTTGATCAATAAAAGTGTGACATGTAATACAACGATCAACTCTTGGAACTTGGCGGAAATAACGATCATCAGTAACGTCGTTAATTACAATTTGTTGAATCTTAATTGTTGGATCTAAATAATCCACAAACGGCATGTTTCTTATAGCAAAAATCGGAGAGATATCAGTTGTCTTCTTTGCTGCTTCTAAAAGAGTAACCTTCATGGTCATGTCTTTCATTTCTTTTTGAGTTGAAATAACTTCTTTATTAAGGTCAGCAATTTTTGCACGGATAATTTTTTCTTCAGCTTGAAAAGCTTTAAGATTATCTTTTCCTTGATTAAATTCTTCTTTTAGCTTTGCTAATTCTGCAAGTTTTTTTTCAGCTTCTTTTTCTTCATGGTGCCCTTTTGCGGTTTCATATTGGAAGTTCATCGCTGAAACATCTCCATTTGAAACACCATTTTTAATGGTTTGAGCTTTCATTTTAGTAAGAACAGCTTTCAAATCATTTTCGGAAGCATCGATAGCTTTTTTTCTACTTGCTACAATCTCTTCGCCTTTGGCGATTGAAGTTTTCAATTCAGCTAATTTTTTAGCATCAATTTCTTTAGTCGCTGCTTTTAGAGATTCTTCGATGTGACGACGCTTAATTTGTAGTGACTCAACCTGAATCGCTTTCCATGGCCTGATATAATCATCTAGAAAAACCCAAACTGTCGTAACGAACAAAATAAAGGATAAGATCGCCATGACCTTATGAAGCTTGGGCATGTTGTATGCCATACCTGGTTCTTTATTCTCACTCATATCTGTCTATTCCTTAAAATAAAAAAAAACAAAAAATAAAATTCAAAAAAACTTATAAGTTAAGTTCCCACTCTGGAAGAGCTACGATGTACTTTAAGCTGAACAACCATCGAAGAATCATCTTTATAGGTAAACTCATAGTCATTAAAACAAGAAACATAAAAATGTAATAACGAATCGCTCCTACATTTTGGAAAAAATCACGCCCTACTCTTGTAGCTTTTGCCATCCATGGTGGAATAATAATGATGTAAGCTAGACTTAAAACGATTCCGAAAATTTCTCTTAAAACTAAATTTTTTGGAAGCCCAACTCCAAGAGTTTTAATCCAAATAATTTCTGAAAGGTTTACGTTAAATGAAGCTACAACTTTGTGGAAATCCCAATATTCAAAAGGGCCATAGAATGTCCAGTTGGGACCGCGAAGGAAAACCCCTACTATAATGAGATAGATCCAAAGAACCAACCACCCATACATAAAAGCAGTAATGGCCATTTTTCTTTCTTTAAAAGTAAAATATCCATTACCTTTAGGATTAGTATCGATATAGGGAATTGCAATGAGACCAGCTACAATCAATCCAGGTAAAACAACACCTGCCATCCAAGGGTCAAAATACACCAACATTTCTTGAAGACCCAAGAAGTACCAAGGAGCTTTGGCGGGGTTTGGTGCCCATGTAGGGTTCGCTGATTCTTCTAGCGGTGCTTTAAATATAATCGCCCAGACAACCAAGAAAGCAGTACAAGCAATGATAGCAAATAATTCGGTATAAACTAAGTTTGGCCATGACCAAACTTTCTCCCTTTCTTCAGGGGTGGCTTCAATAGGACCTAAACCAGCTTCAATTCGGATATCATTTGCAGCAGCTTTTGAAATAGCAAACCAAGTAAAAAACCCCACACAAACAAGTAGAATAATAATGGGAATGTTATCAGGAGTGCTAATAATTGAAAAAAAGTTTGGATCAGATAAAAACCAAACTGTTACAGGAATAAGTAAGCCAACTGTCCAGTAGGCAAACTTTTTTGAACCAAAAGTTTTGTAGTACTTAAGCATTAAATAAAACGCAAAAGTCGCCAACGGAAAGGAGATAATTGGATCTGATAATTTGTTTATAAGTTCTCTTAGCATTTCTATTTTCCTTAATAGTCGTCTAATTAAATTAAAGCGGAGCTGAAATCCCACCGTCTTTTCTTACTCTCCAAAAGTGAACCGCAATCAACACACCAACAACTAGTGGGATGAATACACAGTGAAGAATATAAAAACGTAGAAGAGCAGGCTCACCTACAAAGCGTCCACCTAATAGCTGGAAGCGCACGTCGTTTTTATCAGAGACCATTACGAAATCACCGATACGAGCAAGCATTGCTCCAGGTCCAGCATTCCCCGCAAACGGAGTCGCTTTCGCCATACCAGATCCAACGGTGATCGCCCAAATAGCTAGCTGATCCCATGGAAGAAGATATCCAGTGAATGAAAGAAGAAGAGTTAATACTAGAAGGATAACACCAACACCCCAGTTGAATTCGCGAGGTGGTTTATATGATCCAGTCATGAACACGCGGAACATGTGAATCCAAACGGTGATTACCATAGCGTGAGCTCCCCAACGATGTATCTCGCGCATGATTCCCAATGGAACGTGTTCGCGAAGAGCAACGATATCGTTGAAAGCGTATTCAGCAGTTGGTCTGTAATAGAACATCAAAAGAAGTCCTGTAACAGTCAAAGCTAAGAAAATAAAAAATGTAAGTCCCCCCATACACCAAGTGTATCCAAGCTGAACTCCAGATTTTTTTAACTTAATTGGGTGAAGGTGAAGAAACACATTTCCTGCGATAACAGCTGCTCTGTTACGAGCGTTATCTGGTGGACCATGTCTGAAAATTGATTTCCAAACTTGGGTGTCTCGAACTTTTTTTGCGATTCCATTGTCTGACATTTTAAAACCTTTTTACAAAAAATATTTTTTAACAATTAACGATTAAACTTCTAAAAATGAATCTGGGTTATCCCACTCGCCTTTTTCCCAACGGTAAACTTTTGTTTTATCAACTTTAATTTTTCCATCTGGCTGAAGACCGATTTTGAAACGCTCGAGTGGACGTGGAGTTGGACCTTCGAAATTGATCCCGCTCATATAGTAACCAGATCCGTGACATGGACATTTAAATTTTAATTCAGCTGGGAGCCAATTAGGAATACATCCCAAGTGTGTACAGATGTTTGAGAGTGCAATAAGTTTTCCCTCTTGCTTTACCATCCAGACACCATAAGAATTTTTCCAACGCTCATCTACACCGGCCGGGTAATCAGTTGGTCCACCTGCTATGAATTCCATTTCTGGTTCAAAATTTACATTGGGATAAGAGAATCTGAATGCAAGACTTAACATCCCACCGACAGCTGCTGTGAACATTACCCAACCCACAGTTAAGTAGCTGAAAAATTCACGACGATTTAAACTTTGCTTTGTATCTTCGCTCATAAGCGTATCCTTGTTATAAAAACGCAAAATTGCCGAACTCTCATAAGCCTTATTATAGACCTTAAGTTCAGCAGTTAATTATTATTAAAATCAATACTTAGATTATGCGAATGTTCTTCTATTTTTTCAATAGATTTAATACTTCCTTCGCTTTTGTTGCGACAGAATTATTAGAGTCTTTATTCGCTACTTCTAAGATTATTTCGTTCAGTACTTTCCAATCATGTTTTTGCAGTGTGCTTAAAACACTCAATTTTAAATCCGTAATCTGTTGAGCATCAAGTGCAGGAGGCAAAATGCGGGCCTTTGCATCTGGATTTGGCATCAATAGAATTTCTTTGAGGGCCGGTGTCGCACTTTCGTCTTTGTATCCAATAAGAGCTGTAGCAGCTGCGTATTTCACAATAAAGTTGGAGTCTGAGAGCTGAGTTCTAATTGGAACTTGAGCTTCTGATACCATGTGCGTAGCAAGTGCTAATATAGCCGCTTGCTTTAAAATTGGTTTATCAGAGTTTAAAAGTTCAATTAATTTTGACCAATCAAACTTAATTCCCTTTGGCATGTTGGCAATCGAAACGATTGCATGAAACTTCACATCTAAGTCAGCATCGATTAACGCAAGTTGTAAGGATGGAAGGGCGATATCTGTTTTCAGTGCACCAAGAGCAGCAATAATGAAACCTCGAGTTCTTGGATCAATCGAATTTTTATAAGCGTCAGTTAAATTTGTAACCAACCATGGATAATCTTCCCTTGGAATCTGAGAAGAGTTTATTTGTTTTGATAATTCATAAGCAGCAACCCATTTATTTCCAAAAGTTTTTGAATGAATTTCTTCAACTAAATCTTTGTATGAACGCTCAGAAGAAAGCATTTTGGTAATTCCAAAAATTATTAGCGAGCCAAACAGCACGATAGCAATAGGAACGACCAGGCTTCCGACAAAAGGATTCTCGAGTAGTTTTTTTTGTGTTTGTGGAGGCGTTGACATGCACTCACCTTATGGCTCTTAAAAATTATTGTTTCTTCGCAATGATTAGAATGATAAATAACAAATCTACACTATCATGACAATTGAATTGAACCTCTAAGAGAGAAAATATGGCCTACTTACTTCGCACATTAATACTTCTGATGATCGTCAGTATTTTTCTAACAGCTTCCCTTGCGTTAAAGATTGTTCATTTACCTTTAAGCCATATCCAAGTCGCAATTCCGGCTTTCATTTATACAATCTTTGCACAAGCATTTGTCATGTTTTACTTCATTGGTGTTGCACGTTTAACAAACAATGTTTATTCAATCGTCAGCTCTGGTACAAATCTCAATGAATTATTTGATAATCCTCCAGAAGACCTGACTCCTTACATTGAAAAAACAAAAAAGTTTGTTGAAGAAGCAGACCGTTCAAAAAGACAAACGATTCCTTGGACAATCCTTATGCTGATTCTTGGAATGATAGCTTTTTTATTGGGTGGGGCCCACGATACTGGTCTAGTTCAAAAAACGACGCATTCAGGAGTGGTTCTAGGATTTATTATTGCCATGACCATTGGATTTTTTCGTCAGTGGTACTACCTGGGAAAATCTCACCTTTTACTTAGAAAATTAAAATCATTATATGGAATGGCTGACGCTCAAATGTAATTTTTACTAAATTGATTTGACCATGATAAAAACGCGAGTTTTCCCGGGAACATTTTTAACATTCGAAGTGTTGTTTTCAAAAAGTTTAGACTGATTAACTTTCATTGTTTCAGACATAAAGTCTTTAAAAAACTTTTTGGGAATATAAATATTGTAATATACTCCACCAGGTACATCCATCCCTGGAGTTGAGTCTCCTACGGCTTCTGCTTGGTATTTTTCTATCAATTGATTAATTTTATCGCGAGAAGCGTACGTATTAGTTGCAGTCATCATCAAGCGATAAATCTTGGTCGTCCCTCCGCGAGTTTCCCGATAACCATTCGGACTTTCCGAATCACCTTCATATTGCGAAGGTTCTTTATCAGCTTCTTTTAAATCTTTGGGGATATTTTCCATAGAAGTAAGGGTTACTTCCGTTTCTTCTTCATATTTATCAGGATCAAAAAATTCAGTTAATTTCTCTCCCTTCGTAATATCTTTAATCTCATTAAAATTAAGTTTAAATTCTTTAGCCGCTTTGATCTCGGGACCTTTAAATACTAAACTTTTATTCAACCAATTAAATTGGGGTTCATAAATACTAACTTTGTTCGCCAGATATTTTTCATACCAAACATTAGCTTGTTTTACGCCGTAAATAGTTATTGTGAATAATAAAAGAAGAACTGAAATATCTTGAACTACTTTAATTTGTTTTACGAAACTTGTGCGCTCTTTAATTTTAGAGAGATTAAACTGTCGACTCTTAAAATCAGCGCGCATCCTCTTAACAAACAAACTCCACTCATCGAAAAGAGTAACTTCCATTGAGGGCATAATTTCTTCTTCACGAGAGCCATTAGCTGGAGTTGTGATATTAAGTTCTGATCTAATCTTATTAAATGTAACAGTAAGATTTGGACTTAAAATATTTCCAACCTGAAAGGTATCTGAGAGGTATTGATCAAGATGAGGATATTCATCCAAAAGAAAATTGCGAAGAATCGTAGCCACTACAGACGGAGTAATTCCAGTCTCGAATGCTATTTGCTCTATGCTTTGATTTTTAAAAATAAAAATATAATTAATGAATTTATCACGTAGCCATAAAAACCATGATGAAAGTGACCCGATTCGCACTTGCGAATAAGCGTAATCGAAGCGCTCCATTAATTTTTTAAGCGTAATCTCATCTTCAAAAAATGAATCCCAAAATGTCTCGAATTCTTTTTTAAAGCGGCCTTGCCAAGTAAGACCGTCGAGGTTCAAATTGAGCCAACTTCTAAATTCGCCAAAATCGTGAAGGTATAAAATCAGTTCATTCATTTTATTTTTCTAAACTCTTTTTAATAAAATTGCAATTCCTTGACCTCCACCAATACAAGCAGAAGCGATTCCATAATTTAACTTATGGTGACTCAGCTGACGAGCAAGCGTGTGAGAAATGCGCACACCAGAAGCTCCAAGTGGATGTCCAATTGCAACAGCCCCCCCCCATATATTAAGCTTTGAAAGCGGAATGTCTGTATCTTTTAAACATGATAAGGCTTGACCGGCGAAAGCTTCATTAATTTCGAAAAGATCAATTTGATCCATCGTCATTTTATTTTTTGCCAACAATCCTTTAATGGCCGGACTCGGTCCAATTCCCATAATTTTGGGATCAACACCAACAACAAATCCATCAATGATTTCTGCCAGCGGAGTTAAGCCTTCTTTTTTAATAAATGATTCACTTGCAACAATAACAGCAGCAGCACCATCAACAATTCCTGAAGCAGAAGCTGCAGTAACGACTCCATCAGTTTTAAAGGTTGGTTTAAGTGATTTCATTTCATCTAATGAAATATCTTCTCTTAAATGTTCATCACGATCACACGTTCCTTTTCTTAATGGAACCGGAGCGATTTCACCTTGAAGTAATCCCTCTTTATAAGCTCTTGCCGCTCGGACGTGCGAGTTATAAGAAAACTCGTCACAAGCCAGTCTCGTGATGCCAAATTTTTCAGCTAAATTTTCAGCGGTAATTCCCATTGGTGTTTGGGTATATTGATCAGTAAGAGCATCTAGTAACATATCGACTGATTTTAGTGCACCATACTTTGTTCCAAAACGTGAGCCATATGTTAAGTGCGGAACCATGGACATGTTTTCTGTCCCAGCAGCAAGAACACAATGAGCTTCACCTAACTTTATAAGTCTCGCGGCAGTTAAAATAGCTTCAATACCCGATCCACAAAGTCGATTGAGAACTAAACCTGGAGTTTCTTGCCTACACCCTAACTTTAAAGCGAGGTGGCGGCCACCGTACATTGTATCTGTTGATGACGGGACAACATTTCCTAGTATTACATCATCTATTTTTGAAGGGTCTAATTTGATTTCAGATATCAAAGCCTTAGAAGCATGAACTGCTAAATCAACGGGTGTTATATCTTTTAATGAGCCACCAAATTTTCCAAACGGTGTTCTTTTACCTTGCACTAAAAAGACGCGTTCTGATCCAACGGACATATTTGCCTCCTACATTTCTAAGTCTTAGTCATCGTATCATATATAGTAAGTCTCCAAGAAATTCTTGGCAAAGAATTAAAAAAGGAAAGTTATGTCTACTATCAGTGATGTTCAAGCTCAAAAATATATGGAAGCTGAAACAAAAAGATACAATACAGAAATAAAAGATCTGCGTTCGACCAATGACCGAACTTACGAAACAGAAGCTAAAGCTAAAGAAGGCGAGCTTAAAAGGATGCGCGATGATTATGAAACAAAAATCGCCAATCTTAAAAATGATCAGGAACAAAAACTAGTTGAGATTAGAGATCGTCAGTCAAAATCTGTTGGTGAAGAAAATATGCGACTTCAGCAGGAAGTTGAGAATTTAAAAAGATCTCACCAAGACCAAGTGGCAGAGATCAAAAGCAGTCAACAAAACGAAATAAAAGAAATGATTGATTCACATAAAAAAACTCTTGATAACGCCAAGACAAAATTTGTGAAAGAAAAAAGTAAATTTGAAGCATAAATAAAAGCAAATAGCAGTGGTTATGTAAATATTTAAGGAGAAGCATGGAAGCAAACAATAACTCGAATAGCATTTTTATCAACGGGAAAGCGCAGATCATCGAAATGCTACAACACATGCCTCGCGAGGAAAGATCACGCCTCTTAAAAAATTTAAAGGTGAGAAATCCACAACTTGCTGAAGAATTAACTGAACAATGTTTTACGTTTTCAGATTTAGATAATTTAGCTGATAGCGACCTTCAAATGATTTTCCAATATGTGACTGCTCCTATCCTTGGAATGGCCCTTAAAAATGTTGAAAGAGCATTTCAACGTCGCCTACTCTCTCTCGCTGGCAGAGATTATGCTGAAGAAGCATTCCGCGTATTAAAAACAAGCTATGCTACTGAAAAACGTGATGTCAAACGCGCTCAAAATAAAATTGTAGAAATTTTAGTAAATTTGAAAAAAAGAAAACAAATAAATCTTTAATTGGCACAACTTGCAACAGGCATTTCAATCGGCTTTTGCGATTTAGGGTAGAAATATCTTAAGTCGTAAAAAGTTTTTTGATTTTTACAATAAAGCATTAGTATTTGTGTCCTCAAGAGATTTAGATCATCCCCGCAAACGCCCAAGACTAACCTTTCTGTTGCTTTTAAATTAAACATGATAGATGTTTGTATTTTATTCTCTATTGGAGTTGGGTTAATTTCCAATCCTTTTGGGCAATTGCCTTCTGCATTTTCCTGATCAGAGTACAATCCTCGAATCATCATTACTTTATTGCTAAAAAGCTTAAAAGCACGATCTGCATCGACGTCGGTAATGACTTCTGTAATTAATAAATTATTTTGCAACTCCCCATCAAACCTAATCTTCATTCCAGGAATAATTTTTTCTTGAAAATCTTTATCAATAGAAGTTTTTTGATTTTTTAAACTATCTATCCACTTCAGCTTTGGGAAACTAGACTTTAGAGAATTCCCTTTAGAACAAGCAAAAAGAATTACAATTAAAAATGAATATAAAATATTACTCTTTTTTATAAGTCGCCAGGGCGTTTAAATATTTTTTTTCATCATCCTTACTCAAGACCGTATCAATATCTTTTTCTCCAGCAAGAAGATTGTGCTCCAAAATAATTTCTTCAGTAGCCTTTAATCGCTCACAAAGCGTCTCAAACATTTCTGGAACCCAACTTGGTCCACCTTTTATTATCGAAAGGATATCTTTTTGCTCTACAAGGACTAATTCAATGTCAGTCTTCGCAATCGCTGCATATTCAGTTGGTTTATTCGTTAGAACACTTATTTCATTTAAAAATTCTTTTTCATTGCACAGTTTTAAAATTGAAAGGTGTGGCCCAGTTGTTTTTATTAAATGCAATTGACCTTTTTTCACCAAATACAAAAACTTAGAGTTTTCACCTTGAGAAAAAATAACCGTCCCTGCTTTAAAGGCAATTGGGGCATCAGTGCCCTTACCCAATGGTAAATTGACCATCAATCTCTCCTTGAATGAGAACTCCATAACGAAGTCCACGAGTGGAAATTTGCATATTTTCTATTTTTAGTTTTTCTCCAATCATTTCAGCAACTGTTGAAGCGGCTGCAACCATTGGTGCTCTTTTTCCTAAGTGAGGAAACAAAAGCAATAAATTCTCAATATTTGTTTTTTGAAGATCAGCGCTGAAAGCTTTGAAGGAAGAAAACTTAATAGTAAGTCCATCAATCTCTTTATCCTTATAGACGTTATGCCCTAGAAACATTGAAGCAAGGGAAGTCATACTTCCTGCGACGCAGAGGAGATTTTTTGTTTCATAGGGAACAAGGTCTGCGGATAATATATTGTCCATTCTTTCATCAAAACTTTTTTCTGCCCGCCAGTCAGTGGCCCGCACCGAGCCTACCGGCATACTAATAGTCGAAAGAATCTGAAATGGATGCAATTGAATGCGGATAAGCTCCGTGGAAGCTCCTCCCATATCCATGATCACCAGTTCTGAATCGCTTTCAACAACAGAAGCAACACCTAAGGCAGTATAATAGGCTTCCCCCCTAGCGGTTATTTTTGTAATTGAAAATCCCAACTCACTTTTTATCTTTTGGAAAAACTCAGGTGCATTCGTTGCCACCCGTGAAGCTTCAGTTGCAGTAACAAGAACATTTTCAGGCTTAAAATTAATTTTTTCTAATTGTTTTTTATAATCACTTAAAGCTTCATAAGTTGCTTGCATAGAATCTGGATGAAATATTTTAGTTTTATCCAAGTCTTTACCCAATGAAGTAATATAAGAAAGATTCAAAAGTTCACACTTAATTTTTTTTCCAGCTTGATCCATTTCACAAGCAAGTAAGAGTACTGAATTAGATCCTATATCAATACTAGCTCGAATCATTTTTTTTCCACCACTGCTCGAATATTCTCAGGCGTTGTTGGATAGATTATTCCATTCTCACAAATGATTCCTGTAATACAGCTATGGTCAGTAACGTCGAAACTTGGATTGAGCGCCTTGGCGTCAACGTGAGCGATTGAATGCTCTTTATATTTTAAAATTTCATCTTGGTCGCGCAATTCAATTTCAATTTCATCACCAGTTTTAAGGGTTAAATCAAATGAGCTGATCGGTGCAACAATATAAAATGGAATCCCATAATGTTTAGCAATGATGCTTAAACTTGATGTACCTATTTTATTGGCCGTATCGCCATTTTCAACAATGCGATCTGCTCCAGCAAAAATAGCGTCAACCATTTTATTTTTCATTAAATAAGATGCAGCACCCTCAACTACGATGTGATGATCAATTCCTTCTTTTAAAAGTTCAAAACTTGTAAGTCTTGATCCTTGTAAATAAGGTCTTGTTTCACTGGCGAAAACACTTTTAACTTTTTTTTGGTTATTTAGGTGAACAATAACTCCGAGTGCTGTTCCCAAAACACCACAGGCAAGAACTCCTGTATTACAAATAGTCATAACGTTCAGTGGACGGTCACCAAATTTTTTAGCGAGATCCATTTCCGCGAACTTGGCCATTGCTAGATTTTTTTCATAAAGATTATTCATCTCATTTTTAGCATGGGCCACCAACTTAGGATAAAGAGCATTCATGTGAGTTTCAGCCTTTGCCATGACAACACAACGATCAATTTCAAAAGCTAAATTAACAGCTGTTGGGCGAGCACTTTTTAAGTACTCAGCAGCACGTGCAAATTGCTCATAAGTAGCTTTCGGATTGTGCTTTATAAAAAGGGCCATTCCCCAGATACCAGTAAATCCAATAAGCGGTGCTCCGCGGACAACCATATCTTTAATTGCGACAAAGCAATCTTCAATAGTTTTAGCTGTCACATAGACTTCTTCATTAGGAAGTAGTCTTTGGTCTAACAATTTTAAAATATCATTTTCATGCTTTAGAGGAAATATTGCTGTCATAATTTTTTCTCACTATTTCTTTTTAAAAAATCCGTCTAATAACCCTTTCACTTTTTCTTTTGCTGCTTCTGGAACGATTTTATCTAAATTCTTCTCAATAACTTTTTTAATTTCTTCTTGGCCTTTGGTTTTCAATGCCCCTTTGGCAAGCTTTGAAACTGTATAACCATAATCCGGCTTCATATCGAATCCTGGTCCAGTGACTCGTATTGGTAGGATTTTGGTTCCAACATTAGCTTGAAGAATGTCTGAAATTTTGCCCGTGTTATCCACAAAACTTACATCCATAGATGATAATTTTGATGAACCTGGAATGGGATAAATTTCCCCGCTTCCACTGACCTGAACCTTTTTATTAATACCAATAAAATCAAATGCAGAAATACTATAATGGTCGTTAGTAAAATGACCTTTCATAGTTAGTGTTTCAAAATTTCCATCAATCTTAACTTGCTTGTCTTTGACCTTATCTTTAACAACAGGAATATTTGCAAGAAGAGGATTAATATAATCAGATAAATTCAATTTTTTGATTTCTCCATTTTTTGCATCGGCTAATACATTGACGTCATAACCTGCAGGCTTAGCATTTTTATAGATAGTCGCTGATCCATTTACTTTACCCGAAAATGTTCCGGAAAAATTTTCAATGAACGGTGGTAAAAATGCTTTGAAAGATGACATGTTTAAATTGGCCATCTCGAAATTAAACTTTGATTCACTTGAATTTTTTCCAAGAATCATTGTTTGGCTGAGCTTTCCAGTTCCTTTAGAAAATTTAAAAGTCATATTATCAATAGCGATAGAAGTTAGACTTGTAATAATTTTTCCGCGTCCTGAAAAATCTTCACCGCCAATATTAATATTTCCCCACTCAACATTTACACTTGAGGGAGGGAGTCCTAAAGGTGGAGCACTCGCTTGAACTTTGGCTGCACCTTTTTTACCTTCAGCCTGGGCTGCTTCAGTGTCTTCAGTTTTTTTATCCCAAAGTTTCGAGCGAATTAATTTCTCTGGAACTTTCATTCCACTAGCTACAATGCGAATATCAAACGGCTTAAGTTTAGCTATATCGAATTTTTCATTTGGATCAAATGTCCCCGCTACCGATGTGTTTACTTGCCCTTCAAGAATTTCTGTTTTTACTTTTACTGATAAGTCATGGCCTTTAAAATCACCTGTCACAATCGTATTAGAAACGACTCCATCTTTTGAGTAAACAATTCCAGGAGTAATGCCGAAATTCATATTAGCATTGATTTTTTTGTCTTCACCGTAAGCTACGTTACCGCGAGCTGTAAGTTTTGCCTTAGAGAGATCGATAGTTTTATCAAGACCCATAATCGCCGCGACATCTTTTAAAACAATGTCGGCTGCAATATCGGTGATATCAATTTGTTTAGCCATTTTAAAATTTGCACTAATTTTATTTTGTGATTCAAAACTCGTTGCCAAATTTCCCGAGAGCTCACCATCTTTTTTCAAAAGAAGATCGATTTTTGTTGTGATTTCTGGAAACTTCCACTCAAGACCTGTCTTAGAAATATTATTAACTTTAACAATGACTAATGATGATACAGAACCATTTTTCACCAAGTCAGCAATATTAAATTCTCCAATCGCAATTGTATCAAAAGCCACGATTGATTGATCTTTCATTGTAAACTTAGCACTAGAAGCTACTTCAAATGCAGTTGAAGATTCAAAGTTTAATCCTTTAATTAAAAAACGAGAGACTTTTATATCTCCTTTTGAATTATCACGAAGAGCATACTTTACTGAGACATCCGAGAGCTTTACGTTGATTTTACTTTTCCCAAAAAAGCCTAAAGCTGAGTTTGAGACTGTTTCACCATTTTTTTCTTCTTCTTTCTTTTTCTCTTCTGGAGATTTTTTATCTCCCATTGCATATGTCCAGTTATTGCCTTCAGGGAACTCATGGTAGTTCATTTCTGGAGCATCTAACTTTATTTCTACAATTCCAGAGCCTGTAAGTATGGCCCATAAGGGAACTTTCACAACCAACTGGTCAACCGACATCATATCGACTTTTTGATTATCCTTTGTAGTTTTAAATGCGAATTTCTCTAAATTAACGTTAAAGTTTAATCCCCACCCAATACTTACATTTTGCAAAGTTACTTCAGCTCTTGGAAAAATTTTTTGAGTTTGTTCAATTGCAATTTTTTTTATTTCTTCTGGTCTGAGCTTAGTTGAGGCGTAATAAAATAATCCACCTACTAAAATAACAAAGACGGATAACGCGATTCCTAAAACTTTTACTTTGTTTGATTTCATTTTCAATCCTATAATCCTATTTCATTATTTGCATTTTCAGTTTTTTTTGCGATTTTCAAAAGTTCTTTTAATGGTTTAATCATTGGGTTTTGATCATTAAATTTATAGATCCGAGATCTACCAACAACTCTCGAAGTGAGAAAGCCTGCTTCTTCAAATCTTTCTAGTTGTTTTATGATAGGGTCTAGAGCTGTGTGATGTTGTTGGGCGATAGCAGACGCATGCAGTTCTCCAAATTTAAAAATAGAGAGCATCACTTTTTCTGCAGATTTATTTCCAAAAAGACCTTCAAGCATTTGGAGATTATCAACTAAGCATTAGTCATTATCAACTACATTTTAGTTATAGCGATTTACAAAGATTTTTTTTAGTCGGTGTTGTCTATCCGACCGATAGATTCCATTGTGTCCTGAAAAAAGATAACTTAAGCCGATGGTAATTGCCGCATACGCTCCAATATCTGAACCAAAAAGTGACATGGATAAAAATAGGCAAGAGATTGGAGTATTCGAAGCACCAGCAAACACGGCGACAAATCCCAACGCACTCAGAAGTGGAAAGGCCAACGGCAAAATTAGACTTAAAGCATTACCTAATGTTGCCCCTATATAAAAAAGCGATGTCACTTCTCCGCCTCGAAAACCAGAACCGACCGACGTCACTGTCATAAAAATTTTACCCAAAAAATCATAGGGATGAACCCGCTCAAGAAAAGTCGCGTGAATAATATCTTCACCCAAACTTTGATAACGATCACTTCCAAAAAGGGTAAAAAACAAAACAACAATCATTCCACCAAGAAAAGGACGGTAAAGAGAATTGGGAATTTTATTTTTAAAAAAATCTTTTAATGCATGCAAAGACCAAACAAAAAACTTGGCAACTAATCCAAAAATGACTCCTGCCACTATTGCGGAAAACAAACTGGGAATTGAAAATGGAGGAATATGTATCAATGGTTTGTAGTTAAAATGAACAATTCCTAAAATGTGAGTGGTATAATCACCAACAAAAGCTGCTACTAAACAAGGAAAGAGGGCTTCGAAATTGACAGAACTAAGAAGTAAAATCTCAATACCAAAAACAGCACCTGCGAGCGGTGTTCCGAAAATGGCTGCAAACCCTGCACTCATCCCCACCATTAAAACGATGCGACGATTGTCAAAAAAAGTTCCAGCAAATTTAGAAAATTGATCACTAATACCTGAACCCATTTGAACAGCGGCTCCTTCTCTTCCAACTGAAGCTCCAAAGAGATGGGAGACAACGGTGCTAATAAAAATCATCGGCACAATACGAAAGGGAATATGCTCGCGTGGTTCATGAATTTCATCGAGGATTAGATTATTTCCGCCATCAACGGTTAGCCCGTAACGGTTGTAAAACCATGCGACTAAAACACCTATGACGGGGAGAAAAACAACAATCCAACTATGGGTCTTTCTAAAATCAATGGCCCATCCAATTGCTTTAAAAAAGCAAAAAGCTGCTCCTCCGGCGAGAATTCCCACCGTAACAGATAATAATGTCCATTTAACTAGTGATTTTGTCATAGTTTAATTCTAAAGAATGACGACTCAAATGTCTTGAAGCTTTTCTATCACCCCCTCTATAAATTTTACCAATTCCCCCTTCCCCACAGCTCCCCACGATATAATCCAACGAATAAGCAATGTAAGTGAAGAGGCTTTGGATGAAGTCCATTAACAAACTATTAGAATTTTATAAAACGAGAGAAAAGTCACTTGAGAATATCTATATGGGAAGTGGCATTGTTAGTTGGAGATATGCCTGGGTTTTCAGCTTAAGCAATTTTTACTACCAAATCTTAAAAATCTTTAAACCTCAAATACTAGTGAGATAATTATGAAAGATAAAACTAAAAAAACTTATCATCGTATTCTTCTTATTTTATCAGCAGGTCTTTTAATTGGTTTGTTTTTTTATGTTCAAAAAAATGGTTCTTCTTTTGCTCGGATAAAATCGATAGACTTAAGTTTGATTTTTCTTTTGATTAGTATTCATGCTCTCAATTATCTCCTTTTAGGAATTACTCATTTTTATCCTCTTCAAAAGCATAATATTCATCTTAAGTTTAAAGAATGGTATGGCCTTTGTGCGATTTCAGAATTGTTCAACATGCTTCTTCCTGCAAAAGGCGGAACAGCTATTCGCATGATGTACATCAACGAAAAAAAGGGATTAGAGATTAGAGAATTTCTTTCTATGGGACTTGCTGTTGTTTTAACAGGATTTTCACTCTTAGGTGTGGTGGGAACAATTTATTGTCATTTTTTCTTAAATATTCACAACATTGTATTCGTCGCCCTTGAATCACTATTTATTTCATTGATGATTTCGTCTTTCATCCTCATTTTCGCTTCAGAATTTGTTACTCGTCTTTTTAAGTTGGATCGGAAATATTCACCTAAAAAATATCTTACTGATAAAAAAATTGTATTCGTTTCATTTTCTGCTTATCTGGGAATGTTTATTCTTTATCCAATTAAAGTTTATCTTTCATTTAAGGCAATTGGAGTAAATATTCAGTTAATGAATTCATTCGAGATAAGTTTAATCTTACTTGGATCTAGTTTTTTCCAAGTTCTCCCTGGAAATGTTGGCGTGAAAGAAGTGGCCACTGCTTATGTTGCACAACAATACGGAATTCAATTTGAAACAGCACTGCTCGCAAGTCTAATAGATCGAGCAATTTTATTACTCTTCTTATTTCCATTGGGATCGTATTTTTACTGGGATCTTTTACTCGATGCTAGTTTACCTAGAATTAAACTCCCAAGTATTTCAGCATCGTCACGAATTCCTCTGATAAAGCGACTGGTAAAAGTGCGCTGAGAATAAAAAATTGTCTTATAATAAGACCGTATTTAACCTAGCGGAAGTCAATGATCCATAAAGCAAAACCTTGTTTCCAAGCTGTCAAAGCAGGATTTCATACTCAACTCTCAGGACACACTCATGGTGGTCAAAGCTTTCCTTGGAATATCATCCTAACCATGGTTCAACCATACGTGCGGGGACTCAATATTTATGAGGGCATGAATATATATATTCATAGTGGAACTGTTTTTTGGGGACCACCAAATAGATTTATGTTTAATTCTGAAATCGCAGAAATTATTTTTAAATTTTTTTAGGAGAAAATGTGTGATTTTAGCATTTGATAAAAAAATTCAAGAGCATCAAATTATTCTCAATAGAGTTTCGGTTGCTACTTTGCAAATTAACCTTGGAAAATTATGCAATCAAGCCTGTCATCATTGCCATGTAGAAGCAGGTCCTCTACGAACTGAAATCATGACGGAAAAAACTGTCGATAGAGTTATTGAGCTGATGAAAAAATCACCTAATTTAAAAACTATCGATTTAACTGGTGGTGCTCCTGAAATGAATCCAAATTTTAAGAGGCTAGTTATTGCGGCCAGAGAATTGAACTTAGAAGTTATTGACCGTTGCAATTTAACTATTTTTTATGAATTTGGTTTCAGTGATCTGCCTGAATTTTTGAAAGAACAAAAAGTTCACATTGTAGCCTCTATGCCTTGCTACACTAAAAAAAATGTTGATATGCAACGTGGCCGTGGTGTTTTTGATAAAAGTATAGAAGGATTAAAACAGTTGAACTCTCTTGGTTTTGGTATTCATGGCACTGGATTAACTTTGGACTTAGTTTATAATCCTGGAGGAGCATTCCTACCAGGCGCCCAATTAAAACTTGAAGCTGATTATAAAAAAGAGCTAAAACAATTTTTTAACATAGAATTTAATAAGCTATACACTATTACTAATATGCCGATCAAACGTTTCTTAGATGATCTCAAACGCCTCCAAAAATATGATGAGTATATGACTCTATTAATGAACAATTTTAATCCACATGCTGCTGATTCAGTTATGTGCAAATCTCTCGTATCGATAGGATATGATGGTCAAATTTATGATTGTGATTTTAATCAAATGCTCGAAATACCGGCCAGTAATAAAAAAACGACCTTATGGGATATAAATAGAATAGAAGATTTTAACGATAAAAAAATTGCTCTGGCTAACCATTGTTACGGCTGCACCGCAGGTGCTGGAAGTTCTTGTGGTGGTACACTTTTAAAGGAATAAGCATGGATAGTTTAGGCAGCATCAAAGAATATTATGGAAAAGTTTTAGGCTCAAAAATAAATCACCTAGGTCTCTTTGATTGTGGGCAAACCCCAGGATCGGCTAGCGCACAAGATTGTACTACTGGTGCTTGTTGCTAAATGAATGACTTGAGTATCGTTATTCCCGTAAAGTTTCAAGATGACTGCTGGCAAGACCTTGTCACAGAACTTTTATCTCTTCCCGGTGAATTTGAAATTATTTTAGTTGGACCAGATTTTGATAATAAAAAATCTGATTCTCCTCGTATTCGCTTCGAGTACTGCAAGGAAGGTAGGGCCAGACAACAAAATCATGGTGCTCAAGTTGCTTCGAAAACGTTCGTTTGGTTTTTGCATGCTGACTCCCGGCTTTCAAATCGTCCAATTCAAAAAATAGAAGAAAAACTAAAAGAAAATTCCGAAGCCATTTATTTTTTTGATTTAAATTTTCTCACAGATGGTCCACGCTTAATGATTTTAAATAGCATTGGTGCTTACTTGAGATCTCATATTTTAAAAATGCCATTTGGAGACCAAGGATTTTTTTTGGCGAGAAGAACTTTCTTTTCGTTAGGTATGTTTGATGAAGCTGCCCGCTACGGTGAAGATCATTTATTTATTTGGAAAGCTCATTACAGACGTGTGCCAGTCATTCCCGCCAATGCCGAATTATTTACCAGTGCAAGAAAATATAAAAACATCGGATGGATCACTACAACCTTTCGTCATGTAGTTTTGACTTACAAGCAGGCTATACCTCAATTAATAAAAGTTATTCGCTCCAAAAATAAAAGAAAATTTACAACCGCCATTGCTATATTTGTTAAAACACCCGGCGCCTCACCTGTTAAAAGTAGGCTTGCTGCAGATATAGGCATTGAAAAAGCTGAAGAGTTTTTTAAGCTTTCGCTTAAAGCCACAGAAGCTGCAGTGATTGAAGCTATCAAAAAAAGTGACGGTAAAATTGAGGCATATTGGGCAGTAGCTGAAAAAGATCAACTCACCAACCCACTTTGGAATAGTTTTAAAACAATTCCCCAAGGCAGTGGTGAACTTGGCGAAAGATTAGCAACTATTTATTCAAAACTACAAAAACGACATAAAAAAGTTTTTCTCATTGGAGCAGATCTTCCCCACCTAGATTACAAAACACTCTTGCGTGCATTTTATAAACTTACTTCATCTTCTGAATATGTTTTAGGCGAGACCGAAGATGGTGGTTTTTATCTTTTTGGCGGAAGAAGAATCATTGAACGAGCTATTTGGAATTCTATTCCTTATTCAAGTGATCAAACTTCAGCAGCTCTTATTAATAAACTTGGAAAAGGAAATTTTCTCTTTCTGGAGCCGAATTTCGATATTGACTACAAAGTAGACTTGGAAAAATTAGTTGATTATCCAACAGAGACATTATTAAAAGAGCAACTTGATGTTATTTATTGGGCGAAAGTGAATTTGTAATTATGCCATTACAATCGGTGCAAATTTCACCATGAATTTTTTTCGAGCGCCATCGGCAAACTTAATGAGAACTTTTTCATCGGCTCCACTACCTTCACTATCTTCAACTTTTCCTGAACCATAAAGCGAATGAACGACTTTTGATCCCTTCGGAAATTTTGGTTGATGATAAGACTCTCTTGGTGTCGCAGCTGTTTCTTTTATTTGATACACTACTTCTTCATCGCCGTATTTTGTTTCTTGAGACTGATCATATGGATCATAATTATCATCGTGTTTCCCCCCCCAACTAGAGTGAAATTCAGTCGAGCGCGAAGTGTTACTTAATTTTTTCCAAGTGAATAACTTTTCTGGAATTTCATCAATAAATCGACTTGGTCCATTGAATTTGACTTGACCAAAAAGCATACGCCCTTGAGCAAAAGTGACATAAAGTTTTTTCATGGCCCTAGTCATCGCAACATAAAAAAGTCTACGCTCTTCTTCCATCGCCGACTCGCCACCATCCACACTTCTATAACTTGGAAAAACATTTTCTTCGGCACCAACAACAAATGCGTGCGTAAACTCTAATCCTTTTGCTCCGTGAACCGTCATCAAAGAAACTTCACCAGAATTAGGAATGGCTGCTTCATCAAATTCAGAGCTTGTATCCAATGTGATTGTTTCTAAGAAACCACTAAGAGTAGGAACTTCAGCTGATTCTTCAAATTGCGTAATCGCATTTAAAAGTTCATCTAAGTTTTCTAAGCGAGCTAGTGTTTCATAGTCTTTATTTGCTTTTAAGAACGAATGGTAACCAGATTCATGAAGAACTTTTTCATAAATGAGTGAAGGCTTAACTTTATTTTCATCGAGTAAACGAAGTTCACTAATTAATGTGACGAATTCGGATAGCGAGGATTTAATTTTCGCAGAAAGTTTTATGTGTGAAAAATCTTCGCCAGAGGCTCTTTGGCTATCAACAATTTTCTCAATAATGTCCCATAAAGATGAGTTTGCATTAACCGCTTCAATTTCTAATTTTCGAAGCGATGTAGCTCCAACTCCTCGAGCAGGTACATTGATTATTCGGCTAAGAGCTAGTGAGTCTTTCGAATTTATAATTAATCGCATGTATGAAAGCATGTCTTTAATTTCTTTTCTCTCGTAAAACTTCACACCACCGACAACACGGTAATTGATTTTATATTTTCTGAGTGAATCTTCGATTAAGCGCGCTTGGGCATTCGAGCGGTAAAAAACCGCCATTTCTTTATAAGAAACACCTGCATTAAATAATTTTGCCGTTTCTTGGGCAACAAATTCTGCTTCTTCTTTGTCATTGAAACATTCGACGATATCAATCTCATCCCCTTCCGGGTTTGCCGTCCACATCTGTTTTCCTTTTCTCAACGTATTTTTTTGAATAACGTGAGATGCGGCTTCGATGATGGTTTTACTTGAACGATAATTTTGTTCTAGTTTTAAAACTTGGACATCAGGAAATATTTTTTCAAAGTCTAAAATATTTCGAATATCAGCACCTCGCCATGAATAGATAGATTGATCTTCATCTCCAACCACACATATATTTCGACGTTTTCCACAAAGCATTTTGATAAGCTCAAACTGCGCGCGGTTTGTATCTTGATATTCATCTACTAAAACGTAGTGGTAACGATTTTGGTAACGATTTAAGACATCTGGAAATTTTTCAAATAATTGAATGACAGCCGTAATTAATCCACCGAAGTCGACAGCGTTTGCGCGGTGAAGTTCTGATTCATATTCTTCAAAATATCCAAAGTACTCATCCGAGGGATCGGCTCCTTCGGCCATATCTCTTCCAGGGTAGTACCCATTATTTTTTAGACCATCAATATAAGATAAAATTTCGTAAGGGTTAATTTCTTTAGTTGAAATTCCTCGACGCTCTAGCAGTGATTTCGCAATTGCTTTAGATTCACCTTCATCATAAATGGTAAAATTTCTTGAGAGTCCTAAGAAGTTAGCTTCTGATCTTAACAGTCTTGCGCAAAAAGCGTGGAAAGTAGTGATTTGAAGAGAACCGATATCAAGGCCTGGAATTTCATGTGCGATTCGCTCGCGCATTTCACGAGCGGCTTTGTTAGAAAATGTGAGTGCTAAAAGTTGATGCGGGCTTAGGTTTTTATCATCTAATAAATAAGTAATCCTCGTAACAAGAGTTTTTGTTTTTCCAGATCCGGCACCGGCCAAAATCATGACCGGACCATCTGTTTTAAGAACAGCTTCTTTTTGAACTGGATTGAGACTAGAAAGATTCACCATAGGGAATCATAGTCTCAAAAATTTACTCAACCGTCACTGATTTCGCTAAATTTCTTGGCTTATCAATATCTGTTCCTTTGAATTTCGCCATATAATACGCAAGGAGTTGATTAACAACGTTTACGTATAGCGGTGATAATTCTTCAAGTCCTTCGAAATCAAGTGGAATATAGTAATCTGACAAGTGCATTAGTTCTTCGTTTCCACGAGGACCAATTCCAACAATTATACCTTTTCTTGCTTTAATCTCATGAACATTTGAAATTGTTTTTTCAAATAATTCTGGACCAACCAAAGCAATGTTTACCATCTCTTCGTCAATTAATGCAATTGGGCCATGCTTTAACTCTCCAGCAGCGTATCCTTCAGCATGAACATAAGCTATTTCTTTAAGTTTTAATGCACCTTCAAGAGCAATTGGAAAATATGCTCCTCTTCCGGTGTAGAAGAAACCTTTTTTATTGTAAATAGATTCTGCAACTGATTTTATTGCATCTGATTGTAAAAGAAGTTTATCAATTCTCTCGGCTAGAAGAGCAAATCTTCCAGTGAGTTTTACTTTTTTCCCCTCGTCTTTTAAATCTCCAGCAATAGCTGCAGACATTAAACGTCCAGTAAGAGCTTGTTGAGTAAATGCTTTTGTAGATGCAACTCCTATTTCAACACCAGCGCGAATAAGAAGATTGTCATCGCAATCTCTAAAAAGTGTTGACCCGTCCACGTTTACAATCGACACAGTTTTTACACCAGCTTTTTTGCAAATTGATTGAGCTGCAAGTGTGTCAGCAGTTTCTCCCGATTGAGATACAAAAATACCAACATCACCCATTTTAAGAATAGGGTTTTTATAACGAAATTCAGAAGCTAATTCTACAACTGCTGGAATGCGGTTGATTCCTTCTAAAAAATCGCGAATTACAAGTCCCGCATAAGCAGCAGTTCCACAAGCTGATAGATAAATTCTCTCTGGCTTATAAATTGCAATTTTTTCTAACGATTCTTTTCCTTCACCAGCAAAATAATACTGAGTAAGATTGCGAATTAATCCAGGTTGTTCATGAATTTCTTTAAGCATGAAATGTTCATACTCACCTTTTTCACTTACCTGGAGAGACATATCTTGTTTTTTAGAAAGGTATCTTGTTGTCTTCGTAAGATCTAATTCATAAAAGTTTGCGATATTTTTGTTTTCTCCAGATAAATGCACGATAACTTCATCTTCTGGGAAATAAAGAGAATGAACCATACCTGCTAGTGCATACGGATCAGAAGAAACAAGAGCTTCACTTGTCACTTCATTTACACCACAAACAAGTGGTGCCCCTCTTTTAACGGCGAAAATTTCGCCAGTTTTAGGATAAAGAACAACAAAAGCAGAGTTCCCTTGAATGCGCTTAAAAGATGTCGCAATCGCTTCTTTAATTGGCATTTCTTGCTTCAAATAAAATGTAACTAATTCTAAAAATGATTCTGAATCTGTTTCTGATTTAAACTTTACTCCGTGGCCAGCGAGTTCTTTTTTGATTTCATTCGCGTTTTCAACAATTCCATTGTGAATAATAGACAGTACATCATTGTTATGTGGATGAGCGTTTACATCTGTAACACCACCGTGAGTTGCCCAACGAGTGTGTCCAATGCAAGAGCGAGCGATAATATCTTTGCCTACAAGCTCAGCTTTTAAGTTATCCAACTTTCCAGCTTTTTTGTAATATTGCATTTTATTATTTTGATCAATGAAACTAACACCAGCAGAATCATATCCGCGGTATTCGAGGCGCTTTAATCCTTCAATAACGATTGATACTGAATTCTGAGATGGACCAAAATACCCGACAATTCCACACATATTTAACACCCTCTAAAAGTAATTATGTAGTCAAAAATAGAACTTTAATAATACCATTAGTGTAAAAAAGTGTTTAGCCTTTTTTGTGTTCTTTCTTCTTGATAAATCTGTGCGCTATACCTTCTTTTGTCGTTTGTTGATTGCGAGAAATAGCAAACGATCCATCCGGCATATGCTTTGTAATGGTTGAAGAAGAAGCAACGAAACAATCATCTCCGATCTCTACTGGGGCAACTGTTTGAGAATCAGAGCCAATGAAACAGTTTTTACCAATCTTGGTTATATGCTTGTTAGCTCCATCATAGTTACAAGTTATAAATCCACATCCAATATTTGTATTTTCGCCAACGAAGGCATCGCCAACGTAACTTAGATGCGAAACTTTTACACCACGATCCAAAACTGATTTTTTGATTTCTACAAAATTTCCAATTTTCGCTTCAGGTCCAATATCTGCTCCTGGTCTCAGCCTTGCAAACGGTCCAGCAGCCGCCTTACAATGTAAGTGGGCACCTTCTAAAATAGAATAGGCCAATACACGAGCTTCATCGTCAACTATTGAGTCAGATATTTGTGCACCCATTTCAATAACTACGTTTTTTCCGATCTTAGTTTTTCCCGTTATAAAGGTATTGGGGTAGATAACAGTCCCCTCTCCAATTTCAACTTCGCTATCAATATAAGAATGAGGAGCATCGATAAATCGGACGCCATTTTCACGATGTTGTTTTTTAATTTTCACTCTAAGTGAATGTTCAACTGTTTCCAATTGTCTCAAGTCATTAACACCTAAAAATGTTTCGGCATTTTCAAAACAGTGAGCTTTTACATTAAAACCATCTTTAAACACATCAGTAAGATAAAACTCCCCAGACTTGTTATTAGAATCAATTTCTTTTAAATGCTCTACGACGTAAGAAGTTTTTAACAAATAGAGACCAGAATTTACTTCTGTAATTTTTCTAATTTCATCACTAGCATCTTTTTCTTCGATGATATGAAATCCTTTCTTCCCCCTTACAATTCGTCCATACCCCTTAGGATTTGATTCGATAAAACTCGCAGCAACTCCATCTAAATCTTCAGACTTCACCAAAGTTAGCAGTGCGGTTAAATCGTCTGCTGATACAACAGGTGTATCAGCACAAATAACTAATGTGTAATGAAACTCTTTTGTAACGATAGAAGAATTGAAATATGACCGAAGAGCATCTGCAGTTCCCAATTGCTTTTCTTGAATTGCAAAAGAAATTTCCGAATGATTTTTCTCTACATATGAGCGGACCAAGTCGCGCTGGTGCCCGATGACTACTGTAATTTTACTTTCGATTTTATTCTGACTAAAAAACTTTTTTAATTCGCGAATAGGAAAATCAATTAACTTTTTATCCAAGCAAGGCGCTAATGGCTTCGGCGCGTTTAATTTCAAGCGCTTTCCTTCACCTGCCGCTAAAACAACTGCCCCTATACTTAAATTCATTGCTACTCTCCCACGTATTCTAGTCAGACAATTTGGTCTATTTTCATTTAGAACGCTGATTATTGCAATCAAGTATAGCGAAAAAAAATGAAGAATTGTTCATATTTTACCATAATTCCTTAAAGAGTTTCTGCGATAACCCGAATTGATAGCTGTATGCAAATGAATTTGCGAAGGCCAATCTTGGAGGACAGAATATGGTAACTAATTATGAGGGTGACAACATCGAACTAAAAGATCATCTCCCTCTCCTGCCAATTAGGGACATAGTGGTATACCCGTTTATGATTTTACCTTTTTTTGTAGGGCGCGATTCCTCAATTCAGGCCGTAGATCATGCTCTAAACAAATCTGAAAGACTTATTCTACTTGCTAGTCAAAAAGACATGAAAGCAGAAGCACCGACACCAGATGAAATTTATGAGACCGGTACGATCGCAATGATCATGCGAATGAGAAAACTTCCAGATGGAAGAGTAAAAATTTTAGTGCAAGGGCTTTCAAAGGCGCGCATTACAGAATTTACTCAGGAAGCTCCTTACTTCATGTGTAAGCTTGTTAAAGTATCTGATGTGGCCATTGAAGAAAACAATGTCGCAGCCAATGCTCTAATGAGAAACATTCGCGAGCAACTTGAAAAAGTTATCAATATGGGAAAAGTTCTATCCCCTGATATTTTGATGATCTTAGAAGATATCAAAGATGCAGGAAGATTAGCTGACCTAGTTGCATCAAACTTAAATCTACATGTAGCAGAAGCTCAAGCGATTTTAGAAACGCTTGATCCGATGGAAAGGCTGCATAGAATTAACGATATTCTCTCGCGTGAATTAGAAATTCTAGCAATGCAAAACAAAATTAAAAGCACTGCAAAAGATGAAATCTCTAAAACACAAAAAGAGTATTTCCTTAGAGAGCAAATCAAAGCTATCAAATCTGAACTTGGTGATGAAAAACAACAAGACCCAGATGATGAGTTTGGTGAAATAAAAGAAAAAATCAAAAAAGCCAAGATGAGTGATGAAGCGGAAAAAGAATCGCTGAAACAAATTGCTCGTTTAGAAAAGATGCACCCTGATTCTTCAGAAGCTTCTATCCTTAGAACTTATTTAGAATGGATGTGCGATCTTCCATGGAGTAAATCAAGTGACGAGAAAATCGATCTTGATACTGCACTGGAAATTTTAAATGAAGATCACTTTGATCTCTTTAAAGTGAAAGAAAGAATTTTAGAATACCTAGCTGTTCGCAGTCTAAAAGGTCAAGGAATGAAAGGTCCAATCCTTTGTTTCTCTGGTCCCCCAGGTGTTGGTAAAACATCTCTTGGTAAATCTATCGCCAAAGCATGTGGAAGAGAATTTATCCGCATCTCGCTTGGTGGTGTAAAAGATGAAGCTGAGATTAGAGGACATAGAAGAACGTACGTGGGAGCAATGCCTGGTCGTTTTATCCAAGCTCTAAAACAAGCAAAAACAAATAACCCAGTTATCCTTCTAGATGAAGTAGATAAAATGGGTGGAGATTTCAAAGGGGACCCTTCATCGGCCCTTCTTGAAGTCTTAGATCCGGAACAAAACTGTAACTTCCGCGATCATTACCTGAACATCCCTTTTGATTTATCAAATGTTATGTTCATCGCTACTTCCAACGTTCTTGATCAAATTCCAGCTCCTCTTAGAGACAGAATGGAAGTAATCAATCTTTCTGGATACACGCAGGAAGAAAAAGTTGCGATCTCGAAAAAATACATCATTCCAAAACAAATGGATGAAAACGGAATTAATGGTGAGCACATCACTTTTTCTGATGATGGTGTCGCAAGTGTAATTAAGCACTACACTGCTGAAGCTGGACTTCGTAACTTAGAAAGAAAAATTGGAGCGATCTGTAGAAAAGTCGCAATGAAAATTGCAAAAGGCGAAGCAGAAAAAACTCACATCATGACTGAGACCGTATTTAAACTTCTTGGTCCTCCCGTCTATACAAAAGACGACGAAAAAGATGTTGATGAGGTTGGAGTAGCAACGGGTCTTGCTTGGACATCCCACGGTGGTGAAGTTCTTTATATCGAAGCCACAAAGATGAAAGGAAGAGGATTAACTCTTACCGGTCAACTGGGTGACGTCATGAAAGAATCTGCTCAAACAGCAATTGGATATATTAGAAGTCAGGCTGCTGAACTTCATATTGACGAAGAAATTTTTGAGAAGAATGAAATTCATATCCATCTTCCAGCTGGGGCAACCCCGAAAGATGGACCAAGTGCAGGGATCACTCTTGCTACAACAATTGTGTCTCTTTTAACAAATACTCCAATCAGCCGCGAAGTTGCTATGACAGGTGAAATCACTCTGACTGGAAAAGTTCTTCCGATCGGGGGATTAAAAGAAAAAGCACTAGCTGCGATGAGAATGAATATTAAAACAATCATCATTCCATGGAAAAACAGAAAAGATCTGGAAGAAATTCCTGAAGAATACAGAGCGAAATTGACCTTCATCCCGGTTAAAACCATTGATGAAGTTCTAGAAGTGGCACTAATAGGCTGGAAAGAAAAAAAGAAAAAGAAAGCCTACGCTCGTGCCAAAGAAACTTTGCCGCCTGCAGCTGCCTAGTTTGATGAGATTCTGAGTAAAATTGTCTGATAAAAGAGAAACCAACAGTATTGTTGGTTTTTCTTTTTTTATTAATCCCTTTTCTTGATATGATTATCAATATCAAACTTTGAATTGGGAAACCTATGAAGCCACCACGCAATCATGATAAATTAAGAATCCTTATTGTTGATGATTCAGATTTCAACCGTCGATCGATGGTAGAAATTCTAACGGAAGAAGGATTCAATGTTGTAGGACAAGCTAGTTCGGCTGAAGAAGCTATTCAAATCGCCCACTCTACAAAATCAAATCTTATTTTTATTGATGTTGTAATGCCAGACATCTCAGGCCTTGAACTTACAAAACATTTTCAAGAAAAAGGGGCCGGTGAGCGCTTCCTAATTATGATGTCTTCACTTAATATCGAAAGTATTGTTATAGAGTCCATTTCTAACGGGGCCATAGATTTTTTACAAAAACCATTTGATCGCGATGATCTCATTAAGGCCGTAGAAAAAATTGAACGCCTCGTTGAAAAAGACCGCTAGGGAGATATATGTTTTTAATTCGTTTCGCTTTTTACTTCACTCTAAGCTTTGCCATCCTTTGCATTCCGATTGGAGGCAATCGTCACCTGTTCGATAAGTTTTATAGCTTAGTCACTCCTTATGCTGATAAGGCGGTCATGACGACTAAACAGAAACTCACTGTAACTAAACGCTATTCACGAAAGCTCTACTCAAACTCTGAGCCCCTAGAAAAAGATGAAATAAAAACTAATCTTGCCGGTGTTCAAAAAAAGATACAAAAAGTGAATAAACATCCAGATGATTCTTATACCGATGAAGAGCGAGAGCGATTAAAAAAAGTTTTAAGTAATGATTAGATAAGACGCAAAAAGCCCACCATTCGGTGGGCTTTCTTTTTTATGTGTGGAGTGGAGTGAAATTTTCTTTTAACTATTTACTAACGTTTTTTGCTTCTTCTTTAACAACTTCTGTTTCAACTGGTGCAACTACTTTTACCTCTCTCTTACCTTGGTTAGCATAAGGACATTCGCTTTTTTGATTTTCACCAACTTCAGCTGACATTGCTCTTAATCCAAAAAATAAAAGTGATGCGATTACTAGTGCTTTCATAAATTCCCCCTGACGGCTTTTTTAAGTTTTCTTGTAAATGTATATTGCACCGTTCATGCCAACATCATGGCCTTGGAAATTAAGCAACTTACTCTTGTAAAAATTACGTTGTGTCTAAAAACAGGACAGTGGTGTCTGTTGATTAGTCATTATTTAATATATTTCATGTCTATACATCCACGAGATGCGACATCATAACCATAAAAATGGCTAAAGCTCTTAGTCCATCATAAAAAAAGCCCGGTAAAAACCAGGCTTTCTTTATTAATTAAATTTTTAAAAAAAAATTACTTACTAATGTTGGTTGCATCTTCTTTTTTAACTTCAGTTTCTACTGCAACAACTGGTTTTGCTTCTCTCTTACCTTGGTTAGCATAAGGACATTCGCTTTTTTGGTTTTCACCAACTTCGTTAGCAGCAAATACGTTTAAAGAAGCTATAGAGATAGTGATTAAAATTAAAAGTTTCATAAAATTCCCCTTGTGTACGTTTACTTATTACTACTGCATGAGTAATGCCAAACGAAGAGACTGCAATTTTTATAAGTTAGGCGTTCACTAAATATAAGATTGTAAAAAATTTTAAACAGGCCGTCTAAAGTTTAGACATATTTTACTAGCGACACATCTGATTACTAGCTTCAAGCGAGCACAGGAGTTTAGTCTCACGACCTAAATTGGTATACGTGGCCTTAATAATCATTTGTAGGTCATCAATCTTGCCTTGAACGATCTCTGCTTGATCAGTAGATAGATCTGCCATTAATGAAGCTAAGACCGACGTAGAGGTCGAAAGCCCCCCTATAAACGTGGCAATCTTAAGTACCTTAGCATCATTTTTAAAGCGGTAAGTAGCAATCGCCCCACCAAGGACTGTAAGTGCTGTAACTGCATCAGCAATTTTTCTAGTATTTAAATAAACATTTTTATGATTCTTTTTAAGTTTAGCTTCTTCCAATGCTGTATTTAAAACTTGTAATTGGAGGTTTAAATCTTTTAATGATTTTTTTAAAGCTTCGATGCTCTCAAGTCTTTCAGTCACATCAGCATCAACCACACGATTGACTCGAGAAGAACCGAAAGCATTCATAGCAATCGATGAAATTAAAATAGTGACTAAAAACAAAATTGAAAATGAAGCTTTCATATCGTCCAATCCTCACATAATAAGATTGACACAATCATAGCTCGAAAGAATTTTTAGTGAGAAAGAGTTCTTGGCCGTAAGTAAAAAATATCAAGACTGCCTAAAAAATAGACAGTCTTAAAATATTTATTAATGAAAATTACTTCGTTTTACTAGTTCCAGGAGCTACAACAGAAGCAGATCCATCTGTTGACGGTTTCGCTGCAGTTGAAGAAACAATATCAGAACACGCAGTGTTCGATTCTTTGTTCTTGTTACATTTTCCGTTTTCGAAAATATTGTCTTTCCCTAGCGCTTTACATGAAGCTTCATCAGAACAAGCTTCGTTTAGTTTACACTCTCCAGCGAAAGCTGAAATCATAGCTACCATCATCATTACAGTCATAAAAATCTTCATAGTCTTCTCCTTCCTCGATTCTCTAGTGAGAGTATCGGTTGATTACATATTTAAATTAACACCTGCAGGCTTAACAATACTTAAAAGGGACTGAAATGCCTGTGTAACTTGTAAGGCCATCTTCGCGCCGGCCTTAGATTCTACTTTTTTGATTTCCCCGTAGTTATCGTAAGCTACGTTAATGATCCCTACATTTTCCATTTCAATTTCAACAGGTTTCCCCATTGAATTATACTTGAATGAAAGAGTACGACGTGATTTTTCATCATTTTTTTCTTGGTCAATCATTTTCGTGATTTTTCCAACACGGTCATAAATAAGAAGTACTGATTTTCCAGAGCTATTTACAGCCTTAGAAAGGTTACCCGTTTTATCGTATTGGAAAGTAGTCCAGCCTTCATTGTTTACAACTTTTGTGATCTTGTTGATTTTGTCGTCGTAATCAAGTTGAACGAATTCACCTTTTGTAGAGGTCTTTTTAGTAAGAAGTCCCTTCGCATTGTATTCGAAAGTTGTAACGTCTTTACCGCGAGTGATTTTTAATGGAAGTGAACAACACTCAGAGTAGATTGTTTCTGTTTTAATTCCATCTAGCTCAGTCGCAATTCTGTATGTGTACTGCTGCCCATCTGGTTTTGTTTTAATTTCGTATTCATAACGACTAACTGATTCTGGTCCATCAGTTGGTTTCTTGCTTACAGTTGTCCAGTAATGGAAGTCTGGATTTTTGGGATTGTTTTCGTACTTATACTTAGTCGACTCTCCATTTCTTTCGACAACTTCAGTTGCAAACGAGTTTTTATCGTACTTGATTTGCATCTTAGAATTATCACCGTAAGTGATAGACGTTAAGTTGTGATTATTGTCGTAATCGTATTTATAACTATTCCCACCAACATCATTACTTCCAACTAAGTTCCCTTTTGGATCGTAAGTATAATTAGTCTTTTTATCTCCAGCAGAAGCTGCAGATTTAATTTTCCCATCTGGGTACCACTCAAGAAGAATTTGTTTTGCTTGAGTATCTTTGATAGCGAAAACTTGATTAGCTTTATATTCAAATAATATAGCATAGCCATTTTTATCTGTGATTTTTACTAACTTTCCATCGTTATCAAAAAAGTCTGTACGCCCATCAGAGTTACTTCTTTTGTATCCATCTTTTTCTTTAACAATGGTTTGAATACCACGGTCATTAGAATAAAGAGTCGTTCCATCAGCAAGTTTTGTTTCCACGTTGTATCGTTTAGAATAAACTTGGCGAAGTTCAGCGTCGTTATTTAAGCGAGTGACAAGAGCTTGCACAGCGGGCTCACTCATTCTTTCACTTTTCTTCATAGCATCTACAATTTTTTTCGAAGCTGATTCTACGTTTACTGCTTCTTTGGGAACGAAACGCGTTTGAGCTCCCGATCCGTTTTCAATGACAACTACTGATCCATCGGCAGAAACAACAAGCTTTGTTTCATAGAGAGATCCCCAACCAAAACCAAACCAACCATTTTCAGTTGATTTCGCATTATATGTTCTTGTTACTTCTAAATCATGGTCACCACCAGGTACGATAATGTCTGTGTACGTGATATAAAAGTTACCATTTTTTAAGTTAACCCCTCCGAACGCCACCAGTGGCAATAACGAAAGAGCAATTAGTGATTTTTTAAAGCTCATAAACCTCAAGTCCTTGTTAATAAAAAAATCTATTAAATATTTCGGTCATTTTAATCAAATTCTTTAAATCTTAATTTTTACAATTTTCATTATAACGTAAATCCCTGCCAAATCGAAAAGAACCGCAAAAAACAGCATTATGAATCCAATGATTGTCGTAAATAGTGGAGTCATTGAGGCGGGATCTTGCAGATAATAAATGAGTCCCAGAGCATATGGCATGGCCCCGATAACCATTCCCTGGAACATTCCCTGCGCAGTGAAGGTGTCAATTTTTTGTTGCAGTCGTACTCTTTCGCGAATTACATCTACAATGGTATCGAAAGTCTCTGCTAAATTCCCCCCAGTCTCTCTCAAAATATTGACGGAAGAGACGAACATGTCATTATCTTCTGTCGGAACTCTTTTTGTTAAATTTTCAAAGCATTCTTCAAGGGGCATACCGATTCTGTTTTGTTGAAGGATAATATTAAATTCTTGAGATATCGGCGCTGGCATTTCATCTACAATCATACCAAGGGCCTGAGGAACAGACAGGCCAGCACGTATTCCGTTGGATAAAAGTTGAAGCGCATCTACCATCTGCGATGAATAGGTTTTAATTCTTTTTTCCACTAGGTAATTAACAATTATTCTAGGTGCTTTAAAACCAATAAAGGCCAATATTCCGCCTAATATAATTCCGATGATCCACGAGCCAAGAATTCCCATTAATAAAAAAACAAAAGCACCAACGCCGACTGAAGAACCTAAAAGAATATATGTTAAACGGTCTTGAGGAATTTCAATAAAAAGAAATTCCAATTTTTCCATAATATAAGTTCTTGTTCCGTATGTTTGCTGTTCAACCCATTCAAAAATATTAATTGAATATTTATAGCTAAGAGCAAACACCATCGCACCCACCACAAAGATGAGTCCTTTTAGTTGAATCAAATCTATAAATACGCTCACTCAACTAACTCCTATTTTTTTACCGGCGGTTTTCCCGGAGGATTGGCGGCTGCTGCTCCACCACCAGCAACTGGTTTTGCCGTTGCTACAACTGGGGCAGCTGCACTTGGAGTTGCCGAAACTGCAGGTGCAGGTGCACCTGTTGGCGGAGGTGGTCTATTACTAAAGATTCCGCGTGGAACGTTGAAACCTTTTTTCTCGAGCACTTCAATAAATTTTGGAATAAATCCTGTTGCTTGAAATTCTCCAATGATTTTTCCGCTTTTATCCATGTCTTTTTGAACATAAAGGAAAATATCTTGAAGAATCATCGTATCTCCTTGGAGACCTCCGATTTCTGTGATGTACATAATTTTTCTACTTCCATCATCAAGACGAGATTGTTGAATAATTAAATGGACAGCTCCAGCGATCATTTCTTTAATCGCGCGAGCTGAAATTGATGTTCCCGCATACTGAACAAGCGTTTCTAATCGTCCAATACATTCGCGTGGATTATTCGAGTGGACCGTCGTCATTGAGCCATCATGTCCTGTTCCCATTGCTTGAAGCATGTCGAGTGTTTCACCACCACGACACTCACCAACGACAATTCTATCCGGACGCATTCGCAGAGTTTGTTTTACTAGACAGCGAATATCAATCGCTCCATCTCCTTCCAGGGAGGGCGGTCTTGTTTCAAGTCTAACGATATGTTCTTGCGGGAAGTTTAGTTCAGCCGAGTCCTCACATGTAATAATACGTTCGTTAGATTGAATGAATCCACCAAGAATATTGATCAGTGTCGTCTTACCAGAACCAGTACCACCAGAAACAATAATATTTCTGTGGGCCTCAACAGCGATTCTTAAAAAGTCCGCCATACTTTCAGTCATTGAACCAAACTTAACAGCGTCTTTGTAAGTTAATCGTTTATCTGGAAATTTACGAATCGTTATCGTACACCCATCGATAGATGACGGTGGGATAATCGCATGCACACGAGATCCATCACGCAAACGGGCATCGACATAAGGGGTTTTTTCATCAATACGACGACCGATAGGAGCAACAATTCTTTCAATAACGTTCAAGACCTGACGGTCATTGGTAAAAGTAACATCGGAAAGTTTAATCTTCCCACTTTGTTCATAATAAATCTTGTATGGACCAACAACCATAACCTCTGAAACCGTTTTGTCTCGAAGTAAATCTTCAAGAGGACCCAATCCTAATGCTTCATCGATAATTTCTTTTACAATTTGATTCATGTCTTCGCGTGAATTCAAAATTCCTTTGGTATCTTCTTTACCTAAAAGATCGACAACAACTTTTTTTGTCTGCTCTTTTAAAATAATTTGTGCTTTAGGATCATTATCATCCGCTTTTTTCAAATCCATTTCTTCTACAAGTGCTTTATGGATGCGCGACTTAAGTTCAGTCCATGGATTTTTTCCACCTTTGGCCGAAACTGGAACTCCATCTTTTCCTTCTTCTTTTTTTACACCAGTATCAGTTGGCTTAGTTAATTTCTCTAAAGTTTTTAAAACGTTTTTTTCATTTAATCTTCGAACTGTATCGATAACCCCTTTGGCAAAAGGACTATTTCTTGCGACTAACATCACGGGCTTTTTTTGATTTAAAGCTAAGATACAATTTTGATCATCGCGAGCTATCGCTGAAAAAACAGGTTTTCCCAAAGTCTTAGAGATAACTTCATTGGTAACAGGATGGCCTTGTTGAGCTTGATTCACTACAAACTGGATCATATCTTTTGGAAACATCATCGTAACCAGATCTGAGTACAATCGTTTTGTTTGATTGAGTGCCAAAATGTCTGGGGTCACGACCACTAAAATTAAAGTTGAGAACTCCAACGCTTTTATTGCCAATGGCGTGAGCTCATTTCCAGCGTCGATTATTGTAATGGGATAAATATTTGTTACGGCCTTAAGGGTTCGCCCTAATGCTTCAACTTCAATCCCGTTAGTGGCCACGGGATCACTTGGCATACCAATATAAAAAACGTTTTGATTCATACTAACGAACTGCTGAATTGAATTGGGATCAATAGCTCCCTTAAATTCTGCGAGTTCTTTAATATTTTTTTTACCTTTCATCCCGGTGATGAAATCCTGATCCCCACTGGCTTTCTGATCGAAATCTAGAAGCAGTGTTTTTACTTTGCCTTCGATGGCATAAGCAAAAGCGAGGTTCGCAGCAACTTGAGATTTACCCAAGCCTCCCTTTCCCCCAATAATAGATATTATATGTCCGGCCAT
Organism: Bacteriovoracaceae bacterium; assembly: GCA_947446575.1. GTDB lineage: Bacteria > Bdellovibrionota > Bacteriovoracia > Bacteriovoracales > Bacteriovoracaceae > Bacteriovorax. The sequence continues at coordinate 50,258 of CANFHC010000003.1, forward strand.
TTAGCGGCTCCTTTTTCTAAACTTTCTTTCAATATCAGTTGCACCATTAGCTGCTGATTCGATTACTTCCGGTGTGACAAAAATAACGAATTGAGTACGACTAGTTGAATATTTTTTTGACTTAATAAATGAAAACAGGGCTGAGCCAGTATCAGACGTTGGTCTATCTCCATCTTTATCAAAATCTGTTTGTGTTGTGTTCGTAACAACTCCGCCAATAACTGCAGACTCCTGAGACTTAACAATAATTGTTGTATCAACAGTGTTATCGAGAGTTCGAGGAGGAGAATCGTTCGAAGCAGAACTCACATTTATATTTATTTTTAGATTTATTTTTTCTTCTTGTAATGACGTAGGCGTAATATTCATTTTAAATCCAGTTACAGCTATTCCAGATTTTGCGTTATCCGTATTTCCAATTTGGTAAGGAATTGTTGTTGTTTTATTAATTATCCCTGCGACATTTTCTTTTACGACAACCACGCCAGATTCAACAATACGAGCATGACCTGCACTCTTAGCTGAATTAAGTTTTGGAAAAAGATGAGAAATAGTGGCGGAAAGAGTATTTGAAGAAGAAGTTGTTACTCCTCCTGCATTTCCTTTACCAATAGCGATTGATCCACCATCTGCACTTATGAAAGGTGTCCATGTAAAAGAAAATAACCGATCGTATCCTTTAGTGAGCTCAACGAATTGAGCTGTCAATTTATATAATTTAGGAAGAGGCTCTGGTTTTGGTTTCGAGTTGATCGTAAGCAAATTTTCAAATGGAGGTTTTTTTGTTGATTGAACGGCATCAGTTCTTCTGGCGAGGTTTTGAATTTGATCCGGAAGATAGGCCCTCGCGATCTGCTCTGCCTTATCACTTTCTTCCTTTGAACCAACAATTCCTTCTATCCAAAAACTTCCGTTAACAACTCTAACGGTTACATCCTTGAGCTGACTTTTTTGCATTTCTTCTTGCATTTTTTTAGCAATGACAAGTTGAGTTTGGGGAGAGAGTTCTACCAGTCTTAAAACATCAGGAAATTTATCGAGAATAACAACCACTTTACCAATATCGCTAGGGACAACAATTTGTCCTCCGACATATACGGAGTCTCCCTTGATGCCAATTTCTAATCCTTCAACATCGCTTAATAATTCTTTTAATTGAACTACGTTTTTAGATTGATCCGAAGCCGTGATCTTCACTAAATAGCGAGCACGAACATCTCCAGCGGCATCTCGCAATGTCAGAGTTGTCTCTCCCGCTTTAACCCCAGTTAAGGTAACTTCTTTTTTTGAAGGAACAATCTGATAAGTTGCAAGATTTTCATTCGCAAGTTTAACAACTGTGTTGGGAACAAAATCTAACTTGATAATTTTTTCTAAACCAACAACGACATCAATTTCTTTAAGAGCTTCTTCTTTAGGTGCATCATCTTGCGCAAAAACATTCGAGCAAACCATCAAAGAAAAAATTAAAAGAATTCGCAATGTCTTATTGAGCATTTTTACTCTCTTTTGTGTATTTATCAGAAAAGAAAGTTTTTGCTTCAACTGCATCTTCCCCAAGTACATCGTAAATCTGAGTGGCCTTTAATCTCACAGGCTCTTTATCAGCATTATTTCTAAGCGATAATGACAATGTTCCGTTACCGTACGCTTGAATAAATGAAAGTTTTTGAACATCATATGGATCAAGCTCTAATGTGATCGTATTATAAGTTGAATAAGTGTTTAGGTTCATCGTTCGAATAACTTTTGGTGTTTCAACACCGTAAATTGGAATTGAGTTAGTCATACTCATACCTGTCGATAAAACTAAAACGTCTTGCAGAATCGTTCTCGTTTTCTGTAAATCTTTTCTTGCACCTTGAGAAATATCAATGGCCGCAAGCACGTCTACTCGGTCTCCTGGTTTAATTAAACGTCCAACAGCATCGCGCTCTGTGATATTGATTGCAACAGCCCGTTTCCCAACTGAAACCTGTCTCGATAAACCTGTTTTAATTCCCGGATACGTCACGCGCGGTTTTGTAATTTGCTCCCCTTTGATAATTGGAACAGTGGCGATTGTATTTTCTAATTCTTTGATTGATTTAAAGTGGCCAGGGGAAAGAAAATTCTCTGGAACAGTTTTTACTTCAATTTTTGAGTCATCAATTAAATCTAATTCTTGAATATCTACTTTGGCGACAATAACAGAACTCTGAACACCGTATTGTTTTATCATTGCTGCTTTTTGATCATCGATATACGTATACACCATCATCATGGCGAAGCCTGCGATGACGAGGGCCAGAGTCAGTGCGCGTGTGTTCATTTTTTACAACCTGTTTAAATAACTAGCTTTTTAATTCTAGCAATTTTTTGGTCTTATTATTGGAAGGGGAAGATTTTGACTAGTTCGATGTACTTAAGATGCAAGAGTCCGTGCCTCGGGCGCCCTGCAAACTTGGTTCAATAGAAAATGAAGTATCCGTAGCTGTATAAGAAGGACCACAAACACCATAAAAGGTAAATAGTCGGATAAAACGACTAGAGTCTTCAGCTTCTCGTTCATCACCATCGCAAGTTTCCGTTGTGCTATTTTTTAATATCGAAGAAAAACTAAAGCATGGTGCAAACGATCTTTTGCTTGCATCCATATTTTCATTCCATCCAATGGCATTAAATCCGACTCGCTTAATTCCTTTATTATCAGAGAAATCATGTAAATCTTGTGGAGTAACTAAATAAGAATTTCCTTTAACCAAAGTATAAAAATAACCACGCACAGCCTTTTGTTGGTTAATCGATCCACTGATAGAATTTCCTGCAGTGTAGTATATGGTGTACATAAAAAGAAGAATCGGCAAAAAGAGAATCAGCTCAAAAATCGCCTGTCCTTTTTGATTGAGAAACTTTTGTTTAAAAGTATTCTTATCCACCATTATCATCCAGAGTTGCTTGTTGATCACAGGCATTTAATTTCCCTTTATCAACTAACTTTATTGCTTCACAGACCTGAGCAAGAGACTCTGCCCTCGTAGGCTCTCTCCCTAAAAAAGATTCTGAACGAAAAACAACAGGGTCTTTCCCACCAATAAAACTAATAGAAAAGAGTTGTTCAAATTGTATATAGACTCCAATAAATGGAGTTAGCAGATCACTAGAGGGATTGTTAGCCTTTAATTCACCATTAATTTTCAACAGAGCCTCTGGCATATATTTAGCGAAAACAAGTTTCGCTTGATCAAGTGCATTTGTATCCCGACCTTCCACTGTCTGTTGAGTTTCCGTATCAGCGACTAAAAATGTTCTTGAGGCCATATAAGTTGCATGGTGGACCATGTAGCCATTGGCGTAATTATCGGCCATTTTATAAAAAAGAAAAATAAATCCAATAGCCGAAGTAAAAGTGAGAATAAATTCAATCGTTGATTGTCCTTTGTTGTTTTTTATTAGCTTCATGGTGCACCTGGTGGATAGGCACCGGTACCACCAAAGAAGCGACTGATTGAAGGATTATTTGGATTTAAATAAGTGTCGTGTTTGTTAGATTTATAATCAAAATCCATTTTTTCGGTGAGATCAATACTTTTTTTATATTCGACACCGTAACGGTATGAATAGGCCATACCGCTTTTCATGGTGGCAAACATTCCATCTTTTCCTTTCATAAAATCTTTGTATCTTTTATTATTGAACAAGGTATAACCAAGCGAGCTTAATACCGCTAGCAACATGATATACTCGACCATACTTTGACCTAAATTATTTTTTAATAATTTATGATTAAACGATTTTGCCATCCAAACCACATCCATGCGATAAAGATTACCGGTGCATATGTAAATTTTTTTCCAAAAATTTTTTTAACTCCGTTCACGTCACCGATTTTAATTAACAATATTATATTATCAAAATTCTTGAGAGCATTAAATAATAAAAGTGAACTACCGACGATCACAGTCGTGTATAGCAAATAGACAAAAACAGTTTCTTGAAAAGCCAGTGGAACGAGTAAATAAAAAGACGCCAAATATTTTGAATCGCCCCCCCCCATAATATTCATGATGAACAACCCAAACCCAACGAGCAAAAATGCGGCAGGAAATAACAAAGCGTTCAAGTTCCAAAAATATGTATGCGGATAGAGAAAAGTGAGTACGCAGAAAAAAAGAAAATTAATAAGAATCCAAATATTAGAAATTTTTCTGGTTTTAAAATCAATGTAGGCTACAACTAATAATTGGATGGAGATGAAAATAAAAACTATCAGTGGGAGCATTATTTTTTAGCCTGGTTTTTGTAGCCGGTATAAAAACATTCTCGCGCACAAACCCCAACACTAAATTGCTCCGTTAATTCGTATCCTAAATACCCCACAGACTGCATAAGAGTCTTTCCTAAGCCTTTTACCATCGTGATCGTAATAAACGTCATAAAGCTAATTATAAAAAGGTATTCTATGAGAGCTTGCCCTGAAGTTCTCATATTTTTTTTGATAGTCATTGTTTAAGGATTAGGGATGGATGAAGTTGGTGCAATATGAGGAAAATAATACCCATAAGAAATGGCATTTCTAATTGATCAAAATTTACAAATTACTAAGCGACTAAAAGAAACTTATTCTTTTAGTAAATCATCGGCCTTGTTGAATACGTTACCCGTAAGCGTTTCAAGACGAGATGAAGCTTGCGCTTTAAATTTAAAAACGATCATAGCAACAACTGCAACGAGTAGAATATACTCCGTCGAAGTCTGTCCACTTTCATCCTTTAAATAGGCCATAAGCTTTTTCATAAACGTTCTCTCCTATTGCTAATTCTCACTAAAATCCAATTCGGGTTTTTATAGTGAAAACTTTAATTGTGACTCTATTATTTTACCATTTTACTCAATTTTTCTGAGCAACTATTTCGGGTATTAGCTTTTTTTGGGATAACTCTTAGATTTTACTAAAACGGTAAAAAGTTTCCTAGAGAACTCTAATCCTCAGGTGTATAATGAAAGTGAGTCTAGGAGTTGGCATTAAGTTGGTTCCTCTATAAAGATATACTCGGGAGCGGTCCCTGGTCACGGTGTGCAAGCTCATATTAAACCCGAAGGGGTTTTTTCAGTGAGAAGCCTAAAGCGACTACTTACTGCAGCCACCTATTTAACAATGGGCGGAACCTCGACAATAGTCCTCCTCCTAGGCTCTTTTTCTCTCATCTAATCTTTTTTCTTAAACAATATAATCTCATTATCAACGACTACACTCTTCCATATTGAAGTTGCGTTTAGATTTTCAATTAATTTTGATCGCAATTTACGATTAAGCAGAACATATTTTATTTTGTATTTTACGAGAATATTTTCCCAACCATTTTTAGCCTCAACAACTGTGAGGTATTCGCTAAATTCATTTTGTCCGTAGATAATATTCCGAGTATCAATGAATATTTTATGTTTTTGTTCAAGAATGAGAAAACTTCCATACTCCCAATCATTAAAGAGAGGTTCACTGTCCTTAGTTTGATTGAGATAATCTCGCGCCAACAAGGGAGCAGAAGAATCAAAAACAGCTCTTTTATTTTCTGGAAGTAAATCTTGTGAATAAGGTTTTATCATTGGAAGAAATAGAAAAGTACAAAACAAAAGAAATCCAACAATCACAATATTTACAGTTGATTTTTTTTCTTTTACTTCTACTTGTTTTTCATTCACCCAAATAAAATTAGTGGCAAACGGAATGAGTACATAAAACGCGAGTGCTGTATTTCTTACGTTTAAAAACCCCAACACTAACAAAATTAAAAATGGCGAAGTTATTGTGCTTTTGAAAGTTGCAATTTTTTTTTGTTTAATTAAAAAAAGCACTAGTCCGAAAAATAAAAAAACCAATATAAAATAAATAAGCGATTGAGAAGCATACGGTCCAAAAAAATTTGGTTTTGCCCACTCATCGATATGTCTAAACTGAGAAACGGCTGCTGTTTCGAAAACATATTGATAAATTTTATACCCGAACGGATTGATCAGAGAAGTCAACAAGAGCGATAAAATGGCAACAGCATGTTGCCATTTTATTTTTTTAGAAAACCCTCTCCATCCATACATGACCATCAGCAGAGGCCAAGTTCCGTGGATATTTACCCAAGCTATATTGATTAAATTCAGATGAATAATTTCTTTCCAAGAGAGGTCTTCATTTTTTTGTAAAATAAGAAATGAAAGTACCAATGGAACCATTCCCAAAAGCGCCGGTCTTTCAATCCAAAACATAGATGATCCGAACCAAGCTATAAAGATGACCAAAAGAGTTGGCTTTGCCCAAGGGTTTTGTAGTTTTTTTAGTGACCCTAACCACAAATGAGAAAGAATTAAGATTATCAGCTTATGAAAAAGCGAAACTCCAATTAATCCGCTAAAAGAATAGATCAAAGCATAAAGTACGCAAGTTCCCACCGGATAAATCAAAGGCTTGGTGGGAAGTACGCTGTAGATATCGTGGCGAAGAATTTCACCATGCAATAGAATATATTTTCCCTGGGCAATCCAAACAGACAGGTCCCCAGTGGTTATCGGTAACGAGAGAAAATACATCACTGGTAGCAGATAAAAGAGCCATGTATAAAATTTCTGTTTGTTCATAAAAGTATTTTTACACAAACGAAGTGATACGCAAATCTCCCAAATCTCTTGACAGGATAACTCATAGCCCTGATCCTATTTCTATGATCGATCAAAACCAAACATTTCAGCCTTTGAATTACTCTTGGATCGAGGGCCTTGCTCTTGATGAGATTAATATGGATGAATCAGGCATTGTTAATATCAATGGCCATTTAAATCCAGAACTTCTTCTAGAAGAGTCTTCAATTGCTTTCATGAATGATCTTCGCGATCGTTTTGAAGCTTATACTACAAAATTTAATGAATACCGTGCGCGTAATCATTCAAGTGCGGCAATTAAACTTTTCAAGATTTCTAATACCGTTAATGATTTTATGTTATTTAGAAACTCATTACGTTTAATTTTTGCTCGCAAGTCATACGATGTTATTTCGATTGGATTTTTGGCAAATGGAAAAGATATCTACGGTGCTCGCCTTTCATTCAATGACCAATTTGGATCAACAAATATCCATGAAGTTCGAGCTCACATTGGACCATTTAATAAAATCACATGGCGCTTTAATAATGAAGCGGTAGATGTGGACGCTTTGGTTCGTCACTACTTAACTGAGTTCATTGTAAACTCAGCACGCTAAATAAACGAAATTCCTTCACCTTTATTTTTAACTGCTTTGTGAGCGTCTTTGCTCCCATTGAATCTTTTAAAAGTAAATTCCATAGACTCTGTAATTGTCGGCATTTTAATTTTTAATAGTCCTTCAATATTGAGAACATCTAGCTTGTAGTAAAGATGCTCTTCAATCTTTTCTAAACTAGATCCCTTAGCGATAGGAAACAACCATTTTCCATTATTAATTAATCCATCCGACTCTTTAAAAACTTCACAATAAAGTTTAGCAAATTCAAAATGAGTCATCGTATCCTGACTGCTCAAGTGAACTAATCGATTAGTCACATTTTTATCGATACACATTTTTAAAATCATACCAAGATAATAAACATCTAAAAATCCCTGATGAACAAAATTATCGTAAACAACGCCTTGATTATTTTTTACATTTTTTTGTAATTGTTCAAAAAAAGTATTTTTTAACGGAGCAATTCCTCTTCCGTATAAATTGCAGCAACGTAAAATGAGATAATTCAATGACGATTTTTGCAAATAAAACTCAGACGAAGCCTGGGCCTTACCATATTGAGTAATTACATCTGGGTTATCCATTTCATTATAGTTTTTATTCAAGCCGGAAAATACATATTGGGAGGAAAAATAAACTATGCGGGCTCCATAGCGAGGGGCTAGTTCAGCTACGTTAAAAAGTCCTGCTGAATTAAGGGCATCGCTAGAATTTGGCATATCTGCACAGTCTTTTAGTGAAGGAAGTCCAACACAATATAAAACAAAATCGGGCTTGAAAGCATACAAGACTAATTGCACTTCATCTTTATTTAAAACATCACAAGGTAATGTGAGGATTCCTGGAAGCGGATGATTTTTTTTATGATAAGTACCGACTACGCGATAATCTTTGCGAAAAAATTCCGCTAAATTTGAACCTAGAAATGAGTTCACACCAATGATGAGTACTGTTTTTCTTTTGTCAGGAGCTGATTGAAAATTACTTACCATAAATTAATCCTTCTTTTTTTTATTATAGCATTCCCAAAATAAAAAAGAGGAAAGTTGCTCCATTCGGAGCAACTTTCCTTTAGAATTAGCCTTGTAGTAGTTTAAGTGCAGTGTTTGACGACTGATTCGCTTGCGATAGCACTGAAATACCTGCCTGCATAAGAATGTTATTCTTAGTCATGTCAGCTGTTTCAGAAGCTACGTCAACATCTCTAATCCTTGAATTGGCAGCTGATAAGTTTTCATCGCTGACTTCAAGGTTGTTACTTGTTGATTGCAACCTGTTCTGAAGGGCACCAAAGTTCGCTCTAACACCGTTGATATGCACGAGAGCATCATCAAGTTTTTTAAGCGAAGCTTGCGCTCCTTCTTTCGTAGACACCCCATCGATCGCCAAACCAAGTGTTTCGAGGGATGCGTCCGCTCCTGCTCCGTCATAGTGAAGTCTATCAAGGAGAGGATCATTTTTAATTCCAACTTGGAATTCGAGTTTTCCACCTGTTCCATCGAGAAGTTTGATTCCGTTAAACTCTGTAGATTTCGAAATTCTATCAATCTCTTCTTTGAGATTTTGAAATTCAATATCTGAGAATCCCCTCTCTGTGGTTCCCACTGTATCTGAAGCGGCTTGGACTGAAAGCTCTCTAAGTCTGATAATGAGGCTCGAAATTTCATTCATTCCACCTTCTGCCGTTTGTAACATTGAGATAGCGTCACCTGCGTTTCGCTTAGCTTGTCTCATTCCTCGTATCTGTGCTTTTAAGTTTTCACTTATAGCTAATCCCGCAGCATCGTCACCAGCTCTGGTAATTCGTTCACCCGATGATAACTTTCTCAAGTTGTCATTCTGGTTTCTCATTGTGATCCCTAAAGATCTTTGCGCTGATAACGAAGCAACGTTTGTATTTATTCGTAAACCCATTGTTAATCTCCTTTCATGCGAACCTTCCTTGGTAGTACTTCGAACTTCTTGCTCGAAAAATTGTTTTTATTGTTTATTCGTTTTCTAATTTTCTAATTTTCTAATTTTCTAAAAATTCTCGCAATTGTGCCTTAAACATCTACTACAATGTTAAAAACCATTCTTTATCAAAGTTACTTATCCTCAATCACACTTGCAGGCATGTTTGAGGCTCAGCGCTTATTAGCGTTGAGAAGCAGCTTGGATCAAACTTAGTGCTGAGTTAGTACTTGAGTTAGCTTGAGAAAGCACACTAGTACCAGCTTGCATTAAGATGTTCTGTTTTGTTAATTCTGCAGTCTCTGCCGCTACGTCAGTGTCTCTTACACGAGAGTTAGCAGAAGAAAGGTTTTCAATACTCACTTGAATATTGTTAACTGTTGACTGAAGTCTGTTTTGAAGAGCACCAAAATCCGCTCTAATTCCTGATACTGAAATGATCGCTTGATCGATTGAAGTAAGAGAGTTCTGAGCTGAGATTTTGTCTGATACTGAAGCCAAGTTTAATCCAAGGGCAGCCACGTTAATGTCTGCTGATGAAGCATCGAACGTTAGTCTGTCCGAGATAGGATCATTTCTTGTTCCGATTTGAATATCAAATACTGCACCTGTTCCGTTAAGAAGTGGAACGCGGTTAAATTCTGTCGAGTTTGCGATACGGTCAACTTCTGAAGTTAACTGTTCAAATTCCACATTAAGGAATTTTCTTTCTGTACCACCGATAGTATCAGAAGCAGCTTGTACCGAAAGTTCTCTTAATCTGATTAGGATGTTTGAAACTTCCCCTAACGCTCCTTCAGCGATCTGAACTAGTGAAACACCATCTTCAGCGTTTCTTTCAGCCTGGCCTAGACCCTTGATCTGTGCTTTTAAATTTTCCGAGATTGCTAATCCAGCTGCATCGTCGCCAGCTCTGTTGATTCTTTGTCCTGAAGAAAGTTTCTCCAAAGACTTGTTCATGTTGATTCTAGTTGAACCTAGATTCCTCTGTGCGTTTAACGACGCAACGTTGGTGTTAATTCGAAGTCCCATACATCCTCCTTGATTTCTGGCTTGAAAGACATCATGTCTTTCTGTGAGAACCTAATCTCACGGCTTCAAATATCTAATCGTCGTCTCAGAAAATATCTTTAGGAAAAAGTGACTATTTTTTCGACATTATTTTTCTCGTAACTATTTGTAATTTCTGGAAAAGCAAAAACATAGTATTTTGCTCCAGTTATTTTTATGAAAAAAAATTAGGCAATTGCCCCACTACTGTTTGTAAAATAGACAAATGACCCCTAATAATTTCGCCCTAACGTCGCTTTCAGCAAACCCCGAGTATTTCGAAGATGTGATTCGTCTAATAGAAGAGAGTTTTCATTATAGTGAAACTCATCACTATGAAATAGACTTTGCTCCACTCGTGAATCCACTAAACTTTGAAAATTGTTTTCTCTTTATAGATAGCGAGACCAATACGGTTGCTGCACACTTGGCTATTTGCAAAAGAGTAATGATCAAAAACAATTTTGAATTATCTGTTGCACTTGTTGGCGGTATAGCAACTAATAAAAAATTTCGAGGTCTGGGACTTTTCCAAAAATTAATGGATCATGCAATCCAATCTTTTCAAAAAGAAGTAGGATTATTTATATTGTGGAGTGAGTTGGAAAACCTATATGAAAAATTTTCTTTTTATCGCACTGGCGGATTAATTGAAACAGGTAAAAGAAACTTCAGCGCGAGCGAACGCCCCAGTGGATATGAGAAAACTAAATTCCCCGCTCTATCAGATAAAGAATTCAAGACCATAATCAATCTTTACTCTACGTTTAATGAAAAATATTTCTTTACCGTTAAAAGAGAAGATAAGGATTGGTCAATAATACGCGAGATGAATTCTATTGATCTCTATGTTAAAAAAAATAGCTCAGATGAAATCATAAAATACTTTTGTGTAAACAAAGGAAGAGATTTAACAAATATCATCCACGAAATTTCATGTAAACCTTCAGAGATGAGTATTATTTTAAAAGATTTAGAAAATTTCAAACTGTGGTTGCCTGAAACAGAAATAAGCACATTTATGAGCAGCGAAGTTTTTTATACTGCATTTATGCGATTTGGATCACTGCCTATACTTAATATTTTTTTGTCTCTCCTTACCAATGATGATTTAAAAGTTCTTTCTCTGGATGAACAGGTTCGCTTTCAGTTTAAAGATAAAGAATTCGGAGCTTCCAAAAAAGAATTTCTACAATACCTCTTTGGGCCGAAGCCTTTAGCAGAATTTGAAAACTACAAACTCTCTTTATATATTCCAGGCACAGATAGCATTTAAATTATTATTGATAGACAACTCATCATGCTCAGCAAATTTATCAGCAAACAATTATTCTAAAGAGTCTAATTTTTAGAATTCATTTTTCTTCACAACCGTAGGCTTAAAAATCGAATTGATGTATTTAGAAGCAATCTTGTATGGAAAAAGCTGATTTTTTATTTCTTTCATTTCTTTAACCGTTTGAGGCTCTAGCATTGAGACATCGGCCCTATCCATAAAATCATAATCAATGGCACCAGGCTCTGCCTTTAAGAAGAGAAAAGATTCGTCCGCGACTCTATAGGGAAAGATAGATTTAAAACCAGCATAATAAAAAGTACTAGCAATGACACTGTTGCTTATCACATGTCGGTCATTAAAGACTTGAGTAAGTCCTACTCGGCCTTGGTATTTATTTTTACTATAGTCTTCTTTGTTGTAAAAAGGTGCATCTAAAACCACAAAGCCATTTGGATTGAGGGTATGGCGAACGTAAGTATAAAACTCGACACTATAGAGCCTGGCGAGGTCATACGAATTTGGATAAGGAAAATCTATAAAAACTGCATCGTACTTATCATTAGTATTTCTCACATAATAAAATCCATCATTAATTTCAGAATGTACTCTTGGATCATCGAGCGAATGTTTATTGAGTTCAGCAAATCGCGTCTTAGCCAAATCGATCATCTTTTGATCTAGCTCGATATGCTTAATAGATTCTATTCCTTTATACTTTAAAAGTTCGCGTAAGAGTAAGCCATCCCCACCACCTAATAACAAAACTTTTCTAGGAACAACTTTATTCATAACGACTGAAACGTGGGCAAAGGCCTGATGATAATAAAATTCTGTTGTCGTATTAAATTGAAAATTTGTATCTAAGGTCAAAATAGTTGAATCGGAAACTTTTCCATCTTCAGAAGTTGGATAAGTAAAAATGTCGACGTATTGATATAATGACTTTTGGCGTTCAACTGGTTTAAAGTTATCAACCCTTCGAACTAAATCATCTATGTCAGTACTGTTTTGTGCCAAAATCTTTGGAAGGTAATAAAATAATTTTAAATACCGTTGAGTGATACTGTATTCATTCAATCCTATGATTGAAATTAACAATAAAATAAAAGTAATGAATCCAGAATAAAATACTTTTTTGGCTTTTGCATATTTCACAATACAAAAAATACAAACTAGTAAATTCAAAAGAGCCACGGCAACTGATGTTTTTATAACATCTAGCTTAGGAAGCAGAAAATAAGCAAAACAAATTGTTCCGACCAATGTCCCTAGGTAATTTATCCCTAGAATTTGATGCTCCCCTTCTTCCGAAATACCCAGGCGATCTTCTGCTATTTTCATCATTAAAGGTATTTCAAATCCCGACAAAAGCCCAATTGATAACGTTAGAGATTGAATCAGAAGAAAAAAGACGATTTTTAAAAGAAACATATTCTGCAAATAAAAAGACGAGTAAAAATCACCCGTATAAAAAAAGAGGTTATCCACATACTTATAGCTTCCATGAAAGATATAAACATAAACAACACAAATAGCTCCTAAGAAGGCAAGGGCCAACTCAACATTGATTAAACTTTTATACGCATCTTTTAATCTATCTGAGTAATAGGCTCCAAGCCCTAAGCCACCGATGTAAACACCAATGGTAAGCGATTGCCACCAAATATAATTTCCTGTAACAATGGCCAGTGTATTCGAGAGCAGTAATTCATAGACAATACTACAAAAAGCTAGGATTGAAGTAATGAGCAGTAATTCTATTTTTATTAAATTTCTTTCTTTCATTAGAATTTCCCGCCAAAATAAAATCTTTGAACAATTATTTCATTTACTGCATCTGCATTGAAAATCATCAGCCCCCAAACAATAAGCATTATCCAAATTATAATTTGATATTTCTTGCTTTGAATTTTCATTTTATTCATTACAAAAAATGCAATTAATATATTGATCAATGAAACGACGTAACCAATTGTGAAAATATGTAAACTTGGCAAGATGAATATCGGAAAAAGTATAGCGCCCAAAAGTGTTCCGAGATAATCATATGCTAATACAAAATGTCCCTTGGTAACTTTAAACTGTTTACTCATGTCCATTAGTAATGGCAATTCCAGACCAGATAAAAAGCCGATGGCCACGATGAGCAAATGATTCACCGTAAAGAGAGGCATTTGCACCCATGAAGAAAAAAATGAAATTCCAGAGACTTTAGCAAATTTATTAAAAAGGAAATCAACGGCTAAAACTAAAATCGGCGCAACTCCACCAACCATAGAGAGAAGGAGTTCAACTTTAATAAATTCTTTAAAGTAATCTTTTGAAATTAATTTTTTATAAAGAAGTGCACCAAACCCCATGGACGCTATAAATAGACCGATTGTTAAGTTATAGCGAAGTGCTGTATTTCCCATCGTCGTCGAAATAGATTGAGCCAATAAAAATTCATATAAAATACTACAGCAAGCAACTACCACTGTTAAAAAATAAACCATGTTCAAGTTGCGATTATCTTCTATATGTCCAATTCTTCCACGTTCAACGATTCTCGAATCAATTTTTTCAAAGGGAACAACTGCCCTAATTTCTTCTACTATTTTTTCTAAATTAGTTTCTAAGTTACACACATATATATCCATCGAAAGATATCGATTTTCTGGGTATGTATGGATTGAAAAATGTGACTCTGACAAAATGAATACAATTGTTTCTCCATGAGGAGAAAATTTATGTTCTACTTTTTTTATTACGGTTAGATTCTTTTCAATAATATCTTTAATTGCATCAATGTCTGCATCGGTGAAATCTCTTTCGCAGACAGCATCTAAGAGTAAATGTTGGGACCTCGTGTCCATATTAAGTTATCCTCTCTTTTGCAAAATAATTTCACCCATATGGGTTTTTTTAATAAGATAACAGACTAAAATCGTAATCCCGACATATGTATAAAGTTCCCAAGTAGAAGCACTAAGTGTGCGCCCAGTAAGGCTTCCAATCATGACGATTAATGGAGCCAGAATTCTTACGAAGAACACTCGATGGAAAGCGAAAACCAAAAGTGAGTGCATACCAACCCACGAGATAACCGGAACATTAAAACGAATAGATCTTTTCTCCATCCACAAAAATGCAGAAATAACCATTGCTTGGATTCCAATAATATAAAATGTTCCGCTTAATGTTCTAGCAAGATCGTGCTCATGCATAAATGCATTAGCAGGATCGATAACAAATGGATCTCCATAAGCTACATAAAAAGCAACGAGAACAATTCCCATCAAAAAGAAATAATAGTCTTTGAGTTTTTTCATGTTGGGTTTTTGATAATGAACATACCCCATTATAAATCCTAAGCACCCCGAAGTGAAAAAATATTCAAGTCTAGCATCGTACTCAAAACCAGGATGGATATTGTAAATGATTATACTTTGGAAAAAGTTTGATAATATTTCCATTGGTAATATCCATCTGAAAAAAGATAAGACTGTTAGGATTAGGATTGCTTGAACTCCCAATAGGCTATAAGCAATAGAAAGAATTGCTAAAACAACCATCCACAACATTATGGGATAAATAGAAATCGCCTGACCGAAATTTGGGGCAACAATACAATTTTCCATAAAGAAGAAAATAAATATCAATGCAAACATTTTAAGTTTTGCACTCAACTCATCCTTGAAGAGTAGTTGAGACTTTCGGGCCAAATTAAAGGCTGCTAAAGTGAGATAGACTTGACTCACCCAAGGTGTAAAAATGAGGCCCAGCATATGGTTAAAATGATCAGTCGCTATCTGATGACCAATCATTGGAAAGTGAATTTTATATGTAGAAGTTAGAGCTATCGAATCACGAAAGTACTCCACGTACCACATGTTAATGTAGTACGTGAAATGTTGGTCCATTGCTAAGATGATAAAAAAACCGCGCAAGAAATCTAAGTTAACAATCCTTGTCTTAGAAATTTCTTCATCGTTATTTTTGCTCAGTGACATCCTTATCTTTCTTCTTTGTTAAAACTTTATCGTAGTTTCTAATATAAGCATTTGTTACTTTTTCAAAAAGAGTCTGCTCTTCTTTTGAGCTGTACTTATCTTTGTTCGCTTTATTGCGAGCTTCGATTGCCTCAGCTAATTTTTTGCTGTCTTCATCGCTTAGTCCAGAACCTGTCCCAGACTCGATGGCTGACGCCGCATTTTGGTCATCAGTGCTCGTTGATTTTCCTGGAGATAAATGCACCCCAGTAGAACTTGAAGCTCCTCCAGAAGGTAAGCCTCCACCAAAAGCACCGCTAAATTTATTTTTATCAGACTTTTTATTATCATCAGACAAATCTTTAATTCCTAAACCATCTGTACCGCCACTCCCAAACAATCCAATTCCAGAAGATAGTCCCTTAGATCCCGAAAGCGGTTTTGCAAATGAAGCTGCAAAATTCTTAGAGGCAGAAGCTACTTTAGTGGCCCGATCAGCGTTTCCACTTGTGGCAATCGCTTTTTTGTATGTGTCTAATTTTTTCAATTGCTCTTTTCGAGTGTTACGAAGAGTACCGATCGCATTTAAGAAACTTGATTGATCTGCAGTTAAACTTACGTTGCCTGAAATTCCTGCCCCCTTCGCTGCAGTACTAATTCCCGCTGCATTTAGATTTGATAAGTCAGTATTTCCGGCCATAAGTGCATTTAGAGTCAATTGATTATTAAGATCCTTTTTCGCCTGATTAATTTGGGCATCTAATAATTTTAATCTAGTAGCATCCGATTGATTAATAGGTTGATCACGATATAACTGCAGTGTATTTAAATAATCTTCTAGATATTTCGAATTTAAGTTACCAAATGTTTTAGAAGCGTTCCCTGCTCCGACGGCTAAAGTACCTGCTACACCATTTGACATTAAATCTAAATATGTCGTTAAACCAACAGTTGGATAACTAATTTCTTTTGAGCGAGAAGTTTTTGGCCATAAGAAATGATATTCATAAGTATAATCTGCAAATTTATCTAAATTTTCCGTTTCCTTAGAACACCATACTTCTTGGCTGATTTTAGTACAATATTTTGAATCCAATAATTCTGCAGAAGGATTTTGCACTTGCTCAGCAAAAAAGAATTTTTCTTTAATGGCGTAGCCAATAGCAGCTTTCTTGATTTCTGCAATAATTTTGTCATCTAAAATATAGCGTTTATCATCCACTCCGATTTTTGGTGTATATGATCCAAGAACATCTGAGTCTACAAAAAGTGTTCTCATATAGTCTTCAGAAACGTAAGCACCTCCCCCCTTATCACCTCCGCCACCAACAGCTCCTGGATTTTTAGCAATCATATTATTTTTTGCTGCTTGAAATCCATCTTCTAGTTTATGAGCGTAGTCACGATCATCGTTGGCATCTCTAATAATTAGAGTTTTTGCTACCCCATTTGGAATCCAAGGGTCAACTATATAGCGAGGATCTGAAAGATCTTTGTTTGAGACCACAAAGTTTTTAATACAAGCGTTCGCTGAAGTGTGAACGTTACAAATTTTATTAAATGGTTGCTTAAGAGTTCTATCCCAATCCTGACATGTTTCTTTTTTACCACAACTGTAGCTTCTTACAAATTTGTCTACAACTTCTGGTCGTTTTGAAATCCATGCACCTTTAAGTGAAGCAATTAACCACAATCCTGTACCACCAGTAATTGCAGAAGTTGCAATGATACCCGCCGCTGCCCAAGCTGTTAAAATAGATGTAGTCGCAAATCCACCCATAACAGCGATAATACCTGCTGCCAATAAAGCACCAAGAATTGCTCCCATTGCAGCCACACTTCCACTAGGGTTTTTCATTGAAAAAGTGAATAAAGAGTAGGTTTTTGTATCAGCATCATTCCACTTTGCTTCATTTGCTGACCATTGAGAAATGTCTGCTAATTGTTTTGAAATGGAAGTATTGTCTACTGTTAATGAAGCATTAAACGCTTGAAGATTTTGCGTCCAAACTGTAATAAGTTTTTTTCCTTTTACTCCTGAAGCAGCTTCTGTTGCAATCTTATCAACCGTTGTTTTAACACAATTACAGTTTGCCTCACCACTTGCACAAGTTTGCGGTCCATCAGCTGTATCTTTATAACAGACATCTCCTGCTTGAGTAGCAGTGTATTCTTCACAAGTTTCAAAGAAACTTTTTTTAGCTGGATCTTTAATATTGTCATGACCGACAACATCGAGACACATACAAGTTAACTTTCTATTTATTTTATCAATTTTTTCATTAGTAGTTTTTCTTAAAGCTTGATGGGCAATGGCGACATTTTTTAAACGACCGTAAATTGAAGATGATGGATCAGATCCACGCGTCCAATAATCGTTAACTCCATCACCAGAAAGCATAAAATCAAAAGAGACTAAGGCCAGTTCTAAATCTAATAAATTATTTGTCTTAAGATATTTTGAGAAGTCATCTCTAAATCGAATGTCACAAGTCTTAAAATCTGATTTTCTTTCAAGCGTGAATACTGGAGCCTTAACTGTTACTCTATCTGCTTGAGCAGATTCTGCTCTAAAATTTTCATATGTGTCATGATCCGCATTAACTGTATCGTATGCTTCATCCGCTTGAGCTGATGAAATAAATAAAGCAGTCATAGCAATAAAAGTTTTTTCTATAAAGTGAGTACGAACTTGTGGCAATACACTTGGTGGAACATCCGGAACACAAATGCCTTTATCATTTAAATATAAGCCTTCGCAGCACTTTTGTCCGCGTTCAGGTTTCTTTCCATTTTTTACACAGTCTTTACAAATATAAGCTTCTGAGCAACGATTGCTTTCACATGAGTTTGAGCAACAATCAACATTCTTTTTACAAGATTTTCCTTTTGAAGAACATTCTCCAATTCCAGATGTATTAGAGTTAAAAGCTAAGCACTCTCCTTCTCCGCATACTGGATTAATTAAACAAGATTGACCAAGATTAAGTGGCTTGAAACATCTATAAACTTCTTCGCAGTATCTTTTGTTCTTTTTCTTATTTAACGTACAAGAAGATGAACAACAGTCTCCATCATCTTTACACTCCAATCCAACTTGACTGCATTTGGGGCCACTTTTTTGTTTAGGATCTGGTGCACATTTTAATCCGTCTTCACAACTCCAATTATTGCAAACCTGTCCTTCTTTAGTTTTTGTGACTTGAGTTTTGTTAATTTCACTTAATTGATTTTCTACAAATTTATAAAAAGCTTCTTCTGTCTTATCGGCATCAGTTGGCTTCTTAGCAAAATCTTCATAGTTTTTTTTGATCGTAACCATCTCTTCACGCGTGAACTTTTCTTGTTTGTAATAAACGTCAAGTTCGTCATAAAGACCTGGCTTAATAATCTGTAGGTCCACCTTGCCCTTATTCTCTACTTTGTGAGCAGCAATACCTTGCTTCACTTCTTCCATAAACTTTTTTTGATCAGCGTCTGTGAAACGTGATTTCGCAAAAGCAAAATTGAAAGTTAGTGCAAATAGAATTAAGATTTTTAACATACGTTCCTCGTTGAATATCCTAGATTATTTAATTTTATGCGCTTATAAGATTTAGGTAAACTACCTTACTAAATTTACCTATTAAGCCTTTGAAAACCTTAAAAAACCTAGCTAAGTGAGGTAGCTTTAGCTGTCCATTTTTAATGGCACTTTACTTGGTTTTTATTTCTTAAGAGAGCTAATTCCCGATGCAAACAGGAGGAGACTGCAACTCCAAGCAATCCAGCTCATAGTAGGAATATCTGCCCATATATGAATTTCTTTTGGCACCATTATAAAGATGCCGGAAAAAAGAAAGATGCCTGCCAACAGAGTGAAGCTTAAAAATATGAGCGCTCCTGTTAATGCTCCCAACTCTTTTTCGTAACCAGTATTTTTTATTTCAACCGCATACCCTTTTTTAGCAAAATCTCGCAAAAACCATCTTATATGGCGAGGTAAAATTCTAAGCGAAGAAGTAATATCTCTTGCGGCCCAAGCCGCTTCTTCTATCAACTCTTCTTTATTAAATGTACTTTGGACAATCTCATCAATATCCCCTTCTAATATTCCAAAGATATTAAGATCAATACCAAGTGATTTTCCAACTCCATCTATAGTGATAAGGGCCCTAAAGATAATGTACCACTCGCGAGGAAGAAAAATTTGGTGTTTTTTTAAAGTATTTAAAACAACAGTTAGCAAGTCCGAAAAATTTGTCTGTTGTACTGAAAGACCGACAAATGGACTAAGCCCATCGCGCACATCGCGAATGAGTCCATCCATGTCTGGTATATTATCGTATTCAGCCACATCCAAAAACTCGTATACAAGATTTTCATAGTTATAAGAAAGAAGTGCATACACTATGGCGATAAAGTGATGTCTGCCATTTTTACTCAGACTACCCATTAGACCAAAATCAATTAGTCCAATTCGTCCGTCGTGGGTTTCATCAGTAAGATAGAAAAAATTTCCTCCATGTAGATCTGCATGAAAAAAACCATCTTTTAAAAATGTCTTTAAAAAGAGTTGAACTCCATATTCCATTTTGGGAATAAGCTCTTCTTTTTTTTCTAAGATAAGCTCACTGTTACTAAAAGGAATACCTGAAAGCTCTTCGATAACTAACATATCTTCTGAGGAAAATTCTTTAAAAACTTTTGGAATATAATAAAGTTTTTTCTCGTCATGTTTTTCGAGGTTCTTTTTTAATCGCTCACAATTGAGAGCTTCAATATTAAAATT
This sequence comes from Bacteriovoracaceae bacterium, assembly GCA_947446575.1. Classification (GTDB taxonomy): domain Bacteria; phylum Bdellovibrionota; class Bacteriovoracia; order Bacteriovoracales; family Bacteriovoracaceae; genus Bacteriovorax. The sequence continues at coordinate 70,514 of CANFHC010000003.1, forward strand.
TAATTCCCTCTGAAGCGTGAAAGCGAAATCATTAATGACCCTTGATACTCCGAGGTAACGAAGTTCGGTACTCACTCTTTCAGCTTGTTGAGCTAAAAACATGAGAATTGAGAAATCTGTTTCAATTTCTTTTTCAATACCTGGGCGGCGCACTTTGATGACAACCTTAGTCCCATCTAAGAGAACAGCTCGGTAAACAACTCCGATAGACGCTGTCCCGATAGCTTCAGGATCAACAAACTTAAAAATTTGATCAATTTTTTTCCCTAATGATCTTTCAATAGCCGGAAGCACGTCCGCTAAAGGAACAGGTTTTACTTTGTCACGTAACATTTGCATTTCTTCAATAAATGAAGGGTGAAAAATATCTTCACGGGTACTTAAAAGTTGTCCAAATTTTATAAATGCGGGTCCTAGATCTTCAAAACATTTTCTAAGTCTAAAGCCTAAAACCTGGTTCCAATCTTTTTCAGATTTGTTAGCAAGTTCTTCGCTAATTCTTTTTTTTGATTTTGGTAAAACAAAGTTCGGAATCTTACCCGTGACTCTGTTCGTGATAAATTCATCGAACCCATGCCTTCCAAAAACCAGGACAATTTCCTGCAATCTTCCAACATTTCGAATCGTTTTACTTATACCTAGCCCTGCTCTAATCAAATCCATGAAAAAACCTTTTGAATGGGATATGCCTATATTATAATCATAAAATCAAAATTGAGGTGAATTTGCGTATTTTTCTTTTAACTTTCATATTATCGTCTCTACTTGCGAACACAGCTGATGCTGTTGAGACTTGCAGTCGTATTGCAATCATCAATTACCAAGAGGTTTTAGTTGATTCGAATGCCTCTGAAAAAGGTGAAGGACTTCGCTACCAACTTGAAAAAGATCCAGTGGCAAAAGAGTATTTAGATACATATCAAAAAAACTCAGCTATTCGCTGGCCCAGTGCAGTTTTAGGAACTGCCGGTACGGGATTGCTAATTTTTGGATTTTTTTCCTCTGATTCTCAAGACCGTCAGATTTATTTGATTTCTGGTGGAGCGACAATTTTAGTAAACTTTCTCATTGCACGCACATTAGAAGTGACGAATGAAGCCAATCTAGATCGTGCCATTCTCGAGTATAATAAGCGCAATCTTCCCAAAATTTATTTCAATCCTGAAGGTAATCGGGAAACTAGCGCAGGTTTCCCTGGAATAAAAATTGGATTAACACAAGATTGGAGTTTTTAAATATGTCTGAAACAAACACGCAAAGCTTTAAATGTTATCATTGCCTAAAGAGCATTCCAGTATTTGGAGCCTTTAAGGTGACTCGCACAGAAGAATGCCCCTATTGCTCAAGGAGCCTACATTGTTGTAAAATGTGCAAATTCTACGATCCTAAAGTATACAATGAATGCCTTGAAACCAACGCAGATCGAATTGTAGATAAAGAAAAAGCTAATTTCTGTGATTACTTCACTCTTTCTGGTGGTAACCTTTCTGGGCCTTCCAAAGAAGATCTAGTAAATTCAGCGGATGCGCTTTTTAAAAAATAATAAAAGGAACCAAATGGAAGAAGTACCTATAACACTCGCAGGAAAAAACAGACTACAAGCTGAGCTTGATCAACTTGTTAAAGTTGATCGCGAAGAAATAAAAATCGCAATTTCCGAAGCTCGTGAGCTTGGAGACTTAAAAGAAAATGCTGAATACCATTCTGCCAAAGAAAAACAAGCGATTCTTGAAGGTCGAATTGCTCAGTTACAAGGAATTATGGCGCGCTCGCGTGTAGTTGAAGTTTCAAAAATCAAAAGTACCAAAATAGTTTTTGGCGCTACTGTTAATATTCACGACACAGAAAGAGGGATTCATCACAAATACAAAATAGTTGGTGAAGATGAGTCTGATTTTAAAGATAATAAAATTTCTTATACTAGCCCACTTGGTCGAGCTTTAATCGGCAAAGAAGAAGGCGACACGGTCATTGTAAAAGCACCGAAAGGTGACGTGGAATACGAGATTGAGTCATTTGAATTCATCGACGAATAAGGCAGAGAAGCCTAAAAAACTTAGTACAAAAAAAGCGCCTGCTCCTCTTGAGTGGGCATCGACTCTCGAAGCTTTTCTTGGCATTGCAAATCATAAATCTATTGAAAAACTCAACACTATTGGCATAAAAGAAGTGCAAGACTTACTCTGGGTATTTCCTTTAAGAGTCATAGAGCTTCCACCACTTCGAAGTTTCGAATTTGTTGAAGAAGGTCGAATATTTATTGGTCGAGCGAAAATTTTAAATGTTCAGGCCAAACCAAATTTTAGAGCAAAAGGTCGCGGTCGAGTCATGCTCTACAATATCATGGTGCACGCTCAAGACCTTCTTTCAGATAAAATTCTTTCGCTAAAATGGTTTAATTCATACGGGTCAATCACTCAAAAAATTTCGAAAGCTACTTTTATAGAATTTATGGGTGAGGCCAGTATCTTTCAAGGGCAAATCCAATTCACCAATCCTGATTTTTTTCAATTAGAGTCACCAGATAGCGAATCCCCTTTTGTCACTGTTTCCAATGAATTAAAAATTCAGTATCCGACAGTAAACACCATTGCTGGTGTGCATATGAAAAAGTTTATGGATAGAATTCCCTTGGCACTTTGGAATAATATTCCAGAAACTTTGCCTGGAACAATTGTTAAAGAAAAAGGATTCCTCTCACTGTCAGAATCCTTCAAAGTCATTCATGCAAAAGTTAAACCGACTCCTGAATTAGAAGCACGAGCTGAGTCTCGTTTAATTTATGAAGAATTTTTTGAAGATCAAATAAAAATTTATTTGCGTCGCCAATATTTTAAAAAACCCCCGGCACATTCTTACAAAGTTACCGAAGAACTTTATAATAATTTCTGTGCTCGCTATCCTTACACTCTAACTAAAGACCAAGACAAAACCATGTCAGAGGTTCGTCAAGATTTAGCAGGCGCTCACCCTATGATGAGACTTGTTCAAGGAGACGTTGGTTGTGGAAAAACAACGATAGCTATGATAGCCGCAATGATCGTGATTGAAAATGGTGCCCAAGTTGCACTTATGTGCCCAACCGAGGCATTGGCCATGCAACACTTTGTGAGTTCAAAAGAATTATTTGATGAAAATAAATACAACATCCGACTTGTTTTAGGCTCAACTCCCGCGAAAGAAAAAAAGATCATTCAAAAAGAACTTGAAGATGGAACAATTGATTTTATTATTGGGACTCACTCACTAATTCAAGACACAATAAAGTTTAAAGAGCTTGGCCTTGCCATTATAGACGAGCAACATAAATTTGGAGTCGATCAGCGCATTCGTCTGACGAGTAAATCAGTTGGTACTCATTGCTTAATCATGTCCGCAACACCCATTCCTCGCTCTCTTTCACTCACTCAATATGGTGATCTAGATATCTCTTCAATCAAGGTAATGCCTTCGGGAAGAAAGGGGCATAAAACTCGCATCGTAACTCAAGAGTCATATCAGCAATTTTTAAGCTTTATTTTGACGAGACTTTCCCTAGATGAACAAATTTATGTGGTTGTTCCGGCCATTAATGAAAACTTAGAAAGTGAGCAAGACTTTCATAATCTCGTAACTGTACTAGAGCGCTTTAAAAAATACTTTCCCGATCATAAAGTCGAAGGCCTGCACGGCCAAATGAAATCCGATGAAAAAGCTCAGATGTTTAAAGATTTTAAAAACCACAAAATTGACATCCTCGTTTCAACTAGCGTTATCGAAGTAGGTATAAATGTTTTAAATGCTACCGTCATGGCCATTATGAATCCTGAACGCTTTGGTCTTTCTTCACTCCACCAATTAAGAGGACGAGTCGGCCGTGGTGATAAACCGGGATTCTGTTTTTTAGTAAACGATAAACCCATCTCTGCCCTCAGCATGGAACGGCTTAAAGTTATTGAAGGAAATACAGACGGATTTAAAATTGCGGAAGAAGATTTAAAAATAAGAGGAGAAGGTGATCTTTTTGGTACAGATCAATCTGGTAGTCAAAACCAAAAGCGCTTAGCTAATATTATTTTACACGCTGATGTTTTAAATGAGGCGCGCACCGACGCCTTAGCGCTAATCGAAAAGAAAGATCCTGATATTCAAAAATTGCTAAGCAAATTCTCTGGGGATGAACGAATTTTCACTACAGTCTAAAAACTTTTTTCTTGCTATAATAAATCCATGATTCATTTAGAAATTACCAAAAGCAGTACACCCTTGGCCCTAGGCCTTTACGAATATGATTTTGATCAAATTAGTATTGGACGTTCAAAAAAAAATGATCTTATTTTTTTAGACAAAGAGCTTCCTTTACAATACTTGGTCATTAAAATTGTCCAAGGTCAGTTAATCGTTCAAAGCCTTACTCCCTCGCCTTATTTTTTTGTGAATGAAAAAAAGATTAGTGGTGTTTTAAAACTAAAACCTCAAGACGTTATTGCTTTTGGAGATAATCAAATTCGCATCCTTCAATCTTCAGTAAGCAACATGAGTGCGGATTTTTCATCCGCTTATGAGACATTTAATAAAAAATCTCCCGAAATGAGATTTGCTTTAGAATTTATTGAAGATATTCTCTTGAATCTTGAAAAGGATTCAAATGTTTAAAAAAAATCATCCTAGTTATTTTTATACAAGCGATAGCATTCGTATTTTCTATAATACAAATTTCGAGCGAATTGATTTAGATCCAAAACGTCCTGTCCTCGTTCTCATTTACGGACTTCTTTGTAGTAACAATCACTACAAATATCAAATTCCATTCTTTGAAGAATTAGGATATCAGATTCTCATCCACGATTATCGCTTCCACTATGCTTCTGAACAAGTTGGAGATATTGAAACTTGCAATTTTCCTAATATCACAAAAGATCTGCACGAGCTTCTCGCCGATCTCAATATTAAAAAATCCATCTTTGTCGGTCATAGTATGGGAGTGAATATTTGCCTTGAGCATGCTCGTCGCTATCCTGAAGACATGATTGGTCAAATTCTTATTTCTGGAACAGTAATCCCTCCACAAGATATTATGTTCGATTCAAATATGGTAGACATCGTTGCTCCTCACTTAAAGGCCTTCACTGAAAAATACCCAACTCTCTTTAAGAATTTTTGGAAGCATTCTTATAAAAACCCTATTGCTCAATATATGATTTTTGACGGTGGATTTAACAAGAAGCAAGTTGAGATGGAATTTATCCAACTTTATATGAAAAAAATAAGCGAGCTCCCAGAAGCACTCTTTTTTCACCTTTTAAAACTTATGCATGATCACGATGTGATCAATCACCTCGAGTCTATTCAAACCCCCACTCTTGTCATTGGTGGAGATAAAGACAAAATTATTCCTAATTATTTACAAAGAATTCTAACAACCAATATGCCCGCTAGTGAATTGTATATTGTAAAGGATGGCAGCCACGTACCTCAAGCCGATTTTCCTGAATTAATTAATTTGCGCTTGTTGCGTTTTGTAGAAAAAACCCACGCTCGAAATTCTTAAAGTTTTAATTTTTTGTATTCAATCATCGCTTTGAAAATACGTTTCATTGCTGATTGAACTTGCTGGCGTTTGTATTCTTGGTGAGACGCATCTCCCTGAGAATTTTCTTGAAAAGCCGTATTGTCTACAATTTGAATTTCATATGGATAAAAGAAACGAATATCACGGGCAACGGGAGAAATATCCATGTTCAAAACTCTTCTCGCGAGTTCATTCTCATCAGGATCTAGCTTTTTAGCAATTCGTCTAAGTTCGTTGAATTCTTGCAAAAAAGGATTTTTATATTCGATCAATTGACGACAAGTAAATTGAATCGACTGATAACTCTTTGAGGTAAATTTATTTCTTTCGTTTGTTTCACCTTGCAGATTGCAATCTAGAATTTCTCTTTCCATCGCCGCGACAAAGCGATCCTCTGAAAGATTATTCCTTAGCGCCATCTTAATCACTCTTTGATGAGCTTCTCTAAATCTTGGAAGATCAATCATCGTATTAATCGCACGGCTTGGTTTGTTGTTGTGCGGAATAACAATGTTTTTTTCCAAGAGAAACCGAATCACTCTAAGCGTATCAAAGCGACTGTGAGTAACGAAACGAACTCCAACTCTATCAAATAATTCTTCTGCAACGTTTTCTGCTTTGTGCAAAAGTTTTATAATAACACTTTCACGTGTCTTTTTAGATTTTGTCTCAAAATCAACCAACTGAACAATATCGTCTGAGCCCTTGATACCAATGTAAAGTTTGTCGTTATCGCCTCTAAAAATATATTTATAAAAACGATCAAAAATCTGAGTTTGAACAATATTGAAATAATTTGAACGAAGATCTTTATCCGCATGAATTATCGTGTGCATCACTTTTAAAATTATCTCCGCCCACAATTTATCTTCTTTCTTATTAGGCTTATCGTCAGTCGCCATTAAAAATAGTTGGCTAATATCAGAAATCATCAAGAGAGAATTAGGAAGTTTTAAATCCAACCCTTCTGGGTTTCCTTCTTTTAAAAAATAGCGCTTGATAAATTGCAAAGCTTCTTGAAAATTTCCAAACAACTCTGCTTTAGAAACGTGATCGTTAGGATCAAACCCATAGCCTTTCAAAAAATGATTAACTTGATCGATCGATGACATCGGCCCCAAAAAATTCTTGGTATCGAGGGCCGATTTCCCGCCGACAACGACGTCGAGAATTTCCCAATCGAACATGTATTTTTGGAGGTAACTTGGTCTTTCCATCTTCTATCTTTGATATATTCGTTTGTAAGCAGCGCCAAAATTGGCTAGAATAATTATCTAATGAATCAAGATAATAGACCATCTCTTAAAAGACTAGATATACTTTTCCTATCATTTCTAGGTTCCGGATACTTACCCTGGGCACCTGGAACCTGGGGAACTCTTGCGACACTTCCATTACTTTACGGATTGGGTCGATTTAACCCTCCCTATTTTCTCTTCATCCCCTTCCTTGTGATCATAACCATCATTTCTTCTTTTATCGCTGAAAGTGTTCAAAAAGAATTAAAACTCCACGACCCACAATGGATAGTGATTGATGAATTTTTAGGAATGAGCGTCGCTTGGCTTTTTATCCAAACTCATAATTTATTACACCTTCTTATTCTTTTTATCCTCTTTAGAATTTTTGATATTATTAAGATCTGGCCCGCGTCATACTTCGATAAAGAAGTTCATCACGGGGCTGGCACAATCCTCGATGATGTAGTCAGTGGAATCTATGCCGGACTGCTATACTTGGTCATTGCTCGATATATTTTATAATAAAAAAAGCTTGACCTACGCAAAAACTACGCACAAACTATTCCTTATGCCGAGTTTGATTAACACAGCAATCAAATAGTGATTATGAAGACCAATTCGGTCTAGTAATTGCGCTCTTTTGATTATTAAATAGATCAATCAACTTGCATCACAACAGCACATTAGAAACGACGAAAACGTTAGAGAAACGAACACCTTTTGGAGGATCCATGTCACTACAGAAAACTTCAGCTTCACCATCACCAGAAAAATTAAAGGCACTAGACCTCGCTCTTTCTGCAATTGAAAAGCAATTCGGAAAAGGCGCGATCATGAAACTCGACAACAAAACAACTGTTGAGAAAATGGCCATCATTCCTACTGGATGTTTAAGTTTGGATCTTGCTCTTGGCATTGGTGGTATTCCTCAAGGAAGAATCATTGAAATATATGGACCAGAGTCTTCTGGTAAAACAACTCTTACTCTTCACATTGCAGCGGAATGCCAACGTCAAGGTGGAACCGTTGCTTTCGTTGATGCTGAACATGCTCTTGATACTGCTTATGCAGCTAAACTTGGTATGGATATCCCTAACACACTTATCTCTCAACCAGATTCTGGAGAACAAGCTCTAGAGATCACTGATATGTTAGTTCGCTCTGGTGCAGTTAACCTTCTTATCGTTGACTCAGTTGCAGCTCTTACTCCAAAAGCTGAACTTGAAGGTGATATGGGTGATTCACACATGGGTCTTCAAGCAAGACTTATGTCTCAAGCACTAAGAAAACTTACTGGATCAATTTCAAGATCAAACTGTACTGTTATTTTCATTAACCAACTTCGTATGAAAATTGGTGTTATGTTCGGAAACCCAGAAACAACGACAGGTGGTAACGCTCTTAAGTTTTACGCTTCTGTAAGATTAGATATTAGAAAAATTGCTGCTATCAAAGATGGTGATGTTCATATTGGATCGCGCACGAAAGTAAAAGTTGTAAAAAACAAAGTTGCTTCACCATTTAAAGAAGCTGAATTCGATATTATGTACGGAACTGGGATTTCAAAAATTGGAGATCTACTAGACCTAGCTGCTAATAACGGAATCGTTGAAAAAGCTGGTGCATGGTACGCATACAACAACAGTAAACTTGGACAAGGTAGAGAGAACTCAAAAACTTTCCTTGAGCAAAACCCAGAGATCACAGAAGAAATCAAAATGAAAGTTCTTACAAAATTTGGTCTTGCTGAAGGTTTTCCAGCTCCAGCTGTAGATGAGAACACAGGCGAAATCTTTGAAGAAGTTGACGAAAAACCAAAGAAAACTAAAAAGAATATCCAGTAATTTGATACCGTTTTAGAACTCTCAACACCCTCTCGAATGAAAGGCCCAGAGAGTTCTAAAACTTTTCTCTTAATACTTTTCCTTAAAAAAAATGAACACACCATCTAACAAAGCCTATCTCTACTTAATAAAACTAATCTCTTTTAGAGATTATTCTGAGCACAAGCTACGAGAAAAATTGCGCGAAAAAAAGTACCCTGCAAACGAAATTGATAGCGCAATAAATGAAATTAAAACTAAAGGTTATTTAAAAGAAGAACTTTATACTGAAGCTCGTGTGAAAGGGTTTATGAATAAGGGATACTCTCCTAACTATATTCGCCAAAAATTGGCTCAAGAACACCTCACTGTGACCGAAGAAGAAATCGAAGATATCTTTTCTGAATACCATGTCAGTGTTGAAGAACAAATTGATCGACTTGCGCGTAAAAAAATGCATGGAAAAACAGAATTTGACTATGAAGGGCAAAGTAAAATTCTGCGCTTTCTTCTCTCTAAAGGACATGACTTTGGGACTTCTAAAAAAGTTTTGAAATCGATTATTGGGGAATTGCAAGAGCAGTTGAATTAAGTGATCGAGTGCTTCGAAAATGCGATTTCCTGAGTACCATTTCTATCAAAATATGTTACGCTAATCCTCAAAAATCTTCCGAGGATAATTTTCTATGAATACACTGCTAACTGGACAACAAATTCGCGAAAAATTCGCTCATTATTTTAGCTCAAAAGGACATGAGAAAATAGCTTCAAGCTCACTCATTCCTCACAACGATAAAACTCTTTTATTTTGTAACGCTGGAATGAATCAGTTTAAAGATTATTTTACAGGTAAGGCCACTCCATCAAACCGTCGAGCAGTTTCTATTCAAAAATGTGTTCGTGCTGGTGGAAAACATAACGATCTTGAAAATGTGGGGCACACTGCTCGCCACCATACATTTTTTGAAATGCTTGGAAACTTCTCTTTCGGTGACTACTTTAAAGAAGATGCCATTAAGTTTGCATGGGAATTTCTAACCGTTGAATTAAAAATTCCAAAAGAAAAACTTTACGTCACAGTTCACTACTCAGACTCTGAAGCGCGCGCTCTTTGGATTAAAATTACAGGAATGGACAACTCTCGCATTTTTGATAAAGGCGACAAAGACAATTTCTGGGAGATGGGAGAATTTGGTCCATGCGGTCCTTGTTCTGAAATCTTTTTTGATCATGGTGAACAATACACAGATACTGAACTCGTTAGAGTTGATCCAAATGATTTACTAGAAGACGAAAAACGATATATCGAAATCTGGAACTTGGTTTTCATGCAATATGAAAAAACGCCAGAAGGAAGATTCAACTTACCAAAACCCTCAATCGATACAGGTGCTGGTCTAGAGCGCGTAGCGGCTGCTCTTCAAGGTTGTTACAACAATTACAATACCGACATCTTCTTTCCTATCATGAGAAAAATTGAAGAGATGACTGGTAAAAAATATTTAGCTATTGATAAAACAGAACTTCCGCATACGGCTGCATTCAGAGTTGTTGCCGATCACATCAGATCAAGCACAATGCTCATCACTGACGGCGTTATTCCTTCTAATGAAGGACGTGGATATGTTTTAAGAAGAATCATCCGTCGCGCGATTAAATATTTAAACGAACTTGGTGTGAAAGAAATTTCTTTCTATAAATTAATTCCAGCATTATTCGAAGCCCTGGGACAAGAGTATCCGCAAAACGCCGCTAATTCCGAACTTGCAATAAAACTTTTAGAACTTGAAGAACGAAAATTTAGAGACACACTAGAAAATGGTCTTAAGTTTCTTCAGGAAGCTATCGCTCGCGATGTAAAAGATAAAGTCCTAGCGGGAACAGCTGCATTTAAACTTTACGATACTTTTGGATTTCCAGTTGATCTCACTGAAATGTACTTGATCGATCATGGACTAAGTCTTGATCACGCTGGTTTTGAAAAAGCGATGAAAGAGCAAAAAGAACAATCGCGCAAATCATGGAAAGGCGCACTTGATAATTCTGATAAAGTTTTTCATGCCATTAAAGAAAAGCATGGAGCTACTAATTTTGTTGGATATGAAAAATTAGAAATCCTTGCCAAACTTATTGCCATTGAAACAATTGGTGACATGAAAGGATTGATCTTCGATAAAACTCCTTTCTATGGAGAAGGCGGAGGACAAGTTGGTGATATAGGTGTTGTCCTAAGCGGAAAAAACATCATTGCTCATATCACCGATACTCAAAAACCTGTCGACAGCCTACATGTTCACCTATCAAGTGATGCAGATGCTTTAGAAATAGGTCAAACTTATACATTGCAAGTAGATTCTCAAACTAGAAATCTAACGATGAGAAACCACTCTGCAACTCACTTACTTCAATCTGCACTAATAAAAGTTTTAGGTTCTCACGTAAAACAAGCGGGATCGCAAGTTACTTCTGAACGCCTACGTTTTGACTTCACTCACTTACAAGCAATGAGCAAAGAGGAAATCGAGCAAGTTGAAAACTTAGTGAACGCTGAAATTCAAAAAGGACTTGCTGTTAACGCTAACGTCATGAACATGGATCAAGCTGTAGCAAAAGGAGCGATGGCCCTCTTTGGTGAAAAATACGGCAATGAAGTTCGCGTGCTCTCGATGGGGGAATTCTCAACTGAGCTTTGCGGTGGAACACATGTTCACAACACCTCTGATATCGGTCTTATTACAATACTAAGTGAAGCTTCTCTTGCAACTGGTGTTCGTCGTATTGAAGCAACAACTAGTGAGACAGCAATTCATTACTTAAGTCATCGCTCAAGCCTATTCAAAAAACTTGAATCATTGTTTGGCGATAAAGAAGATAAAGCAATCGCAAAAATTGAAAATCTTCTTAAAGATTTAAAAGACAAACAAAAAGAAATAGAATCATTAAAAGATAAAATTCAAGCAAGCGAATCAAAAGATCTCTTCAGTACTGTAGAGCAAATCGGTGGCATTGATGTCGCCATTATCGAAGCTCCTGTTGATAGTGACTTAAGAAAACTTTCTGATCTCTTTATCAGTAAATTTCAAAATGGTGCTGTCGTTCTATATAATAAAAACGGAGCCGTCTTAGTTCGTGCCAGCAAAGGTGCAGCTAAATTAAACGCCGGAGAAGCGCTTAAAGAAATTCTCACTGTCGTTAATGGAAGAGGCGGTGGAAAACCTGATATGGCCCAAGGATCTGGAGAAGCGGCACTTGTATCTAAAATTAAAGCACACGCTCACTCGGTTCTCACTGCAAAGCTAGGATAATATGAAAAAATATGTAATTTCATTTTTTGCAATTTGCTTAACTCTATTTATTTTTAGCTGCACTAAAAGTGATGAAGCAAGAACAAATAAAAGTCTAAAGATTGCTTTAACGAGTGAAGTTTCAACTCTTGATCCAGTTAACTCTTATGACAACGTTTCTGGTTCTGTAATCTATAATGTTTACGAACAATTATATGAATATCATTACTTGAATCGTCCCTATGAGTTAAAACCACTGCTTGCTGAGAGCATGCCGATCATTGAAAATCAGGGTAAACGCTACGTCATTAAGTTAAAAAAAAATATCCTTTACCACGATCATAAAGCCTTTAAAGGTAAGCCTCGTTTTGTAAAAGCCGAAGATTTTATTACACAAATTAAGAGACTTTCATACACTCCTCTTAACTCAACAGGTTGGTGGATCATTGATGGAATCATTGTAGGTGTAAATGATTTTAAAAAAACGGTTGGAACTGATTTTAATAAATTTAAAGCGACTCCAATTAAAGGTGTAACTGCTCCAGACGACTACACGCTTATCATTGATTTAATCCAACCTTCGCCGCAATTTATTTATAAATTAGCAATGAGTTTTGTTTCACCCATTCCATTAGAGGTTTTAGAATACGAAAAAAATGATTTGAGCGTTCACCCTATTGGAACTGGACCATTTGTTCTTACTAAAATAGATCCAAACAAAGAAATCTTTCTTACAAAATTTAATCAATATCATGAAAGTTTTTACCCAGTTGAAGGTGATCGTTTTGCTAATAGCCGCGGTCTTTTAAAAGACAGTGGAGAAAAAATACCTTTTATAGATTCTATCGTTTTCAAAATCGTGAAAGACAACAATTCCCGCTACGATTTATTTGTAAAAGGTGATCTAGATTTTATTGTCCTTCCTCAAGAGTTTTACACTCAGGTTTTTGATGACGTTGGAAACCTAAAAGAGAATATCAAATCTACCGATATACGCTTGCAAACCATGCCTACACTTACTTACTGGTGGCTAGCCTTCAACATGCGCGATCCACTTCTAGGGAATAATTTAAATTTACGAAAAGCAATTGCTCACGCCATTGATATGAATAAATATATTCAGCTCTTCACTAACAATACTGGGCAAAAAGCTAATTCCATATTGCCACCAGGAATTTTAGGATACGATCCTTCGGCAACTCTCCCATACGATTATAATCAAGCAGTCGCAAAAGATTTACTCGCAAAGGCTGGTTATCCAAACGGAAAAAATCTTCCTGAATTAGTTTATGACACTCGTGCTGAATCTAAGATCAGCAACGATCAAGCTGAGTTTTTTAAACAACAGCTTGAGCAAATAGGGATTAAAGTAAAAATTGTTAAAAACAATTTTAAACAATACTTAGAAAAATCTCGCACAGGACATTTACAATTTTTCCAAGATGGATGGACACTCGATTACCCCGATGCTGAAAATATTTTCCAACTTCTCATTTCTGTAAACTACCCACCGGGGCCAAACGCATCGTTTTTTACCAATAAAGAATTTAATTCAATGTATGATCGTTTGATCAAACTTCCTGAAGGTGATGAAAAGAAAAAACTCATCTTAAAAATGGAAAAAATCGTCAATGAAAACCTGCCATGGATTATGCAGTATTATTCAAGAAATTTTATCTTGTATCATGACAATGTTAAAAACTATCGCCCATCTGACCTAATCTTCAATTATCCCAAATATATTAGGGTAAAATAGGCAATTCTTTCCGCTTTCGTTGTCCTAGGCCCGATAAACTTAAAATCGTGTCTAGTCATCCGATAGAGACTGCAAGATTCAAAGACTGCACTTTGAATATCCTGCGAGTTTTATATGAGAAAATATTTTGAATTGCCTGTTTTATTTATGGTGACTCTGGCATTTACGGCATCTATGGCCATTGCTAAAGATTATGTCATTTATAGTATTTCCCAAGACATCCCAATGGGAGTCGAAAAAGAAGTGCTTCGCAAAAACTTTTATATTGATATGGGTAAAAACCAAGGTGTCGCTAAGGGCGCTGTCCTAGACGTTTTCCGTGTCATTTCTGTCTTAGATCCATACGAAAGTAAAAAAAGATTTAATCACAAAATCAAAATTGGGGAAGTAAAAATTCTTCATTCTGAAGAGACTAGCTCTATTGGTGTTTTAAATAAAATCGAAAGTCTTGATGAAACGCCTGTGTTTGAAATTGGCAAAGTAATGATCGGCGACATCGTTACCGCTCACGTAAAGTAAAAATTATTCTGTAATTGAATGCAATAAGGTCCTTCTTTCTTTAAGAAGGGCCGTCATTTTATTGATAGCTTCTATGGCGCGCTCTAATCTATCCACGTCTTTTTCTTCAATTGGTTTTTTTTCTTTTAATGCTCTATGAACAAAAGTCGACATCCCATGTGCTACAACAATATGGTTGGCTAAATCGTGAAGAAATTTTCTTTCTGACATCGCTAAATCTTCAACAGATGGCTTTTCCATATTTCAACTCCTAAATGACTATTATCTTATCATATCTTAGGATTTAAATTATTTTTTTGTGTTTGATTAATTCAGCCTCTAGGATGTCTTCATGCACACGCCTTCTCTTTACCCATAATAAATAATCATCTCCTTTACTCAACTTTTCATGATTCACATTGGAGTAGAGGTGGATAACCTTTATTTTTTCTCCTGCGTAGAACCCCTTAAAATGAAAACGATAATAATACTTTCCTTTGACACTCATTCTCTTGGAAACACACCTGCTTATTACTAGTATCAATTCTTGCATATTATACTCCGGTAAGATGGGTAATCCTCTAAATATGCAAAGAATGAACGAAAGTTTTTTCATTAAGATACCGAAATTAAATTAAACGAATAAGTAATGGGTTTAAATATGATTGCTGATAAAACAATTTCTAAAATGTTTTTGAAAAAAACGACCAAAGCTCCTCATAAAAAAGCTGTGGGATGGATTGATAATGGCGATTTACATTTTTACTCCAATGAAGATTATCTTTCTAAAGTGAAAACCTATTTTTATGGACTAATTAAATTAGGAATTCAAACACAAGATAAAGTTGCCATTCTTGGAAACACTAGCAAAGAGTGGCACTTTTTTGACCTGGCGGCCCTCTGTGCTCGAGGAATAGTTATTCCCGTCTATCCAACATATCTGCCTCACGAGATCGATTATCTTTTAAATCATAGTGAAGCAAAAATTTTGATTCTGGAAAATGAAAGCCAGATGATAAAGATCATTGAAACTCAAGAGTCTCTTTCACACATAAAATTTATCATTGGGCTTAAAGACATCTCTGATGAGTCAAAAGGTAAATTAAAATCAGAGATAACATTCTACACCTTAGAACATTTTTTAGAACTTGGTGCAATTCAAGCACAAAGCTCTCCCAAAGTTTTTGATGATACCATTATGGAGAGCGAAGGCATGGACCTCGCTTCCATTATTTATACCTCTGGTACAACCGGTGAACCCAAAGGCGCAGTTATCACGCAAAAAGCATTCTGCGCGATGTTGGACAATGTTTACAGCTCACTTAAAACTAATATTCTTCCCTCAGATCGCACACTGGTTTTTCTTCCACTTTCTCACGTACTAGGGAGATGTGACTCCCTTCTAAATTTAATTTTTGATTTTGAGAGCGTTTATGCCGAATCAATGGATAAAGTTGTCGACAACCTCGCTATTGCAAAACCAACTATCCTCATTGCTGTTCCTAGAATTTTTGAAAAAGTTTACTCGAAAGTTCTAGACATGATTCAAAAAGAATCAGATTTAAAAAAGAAAGTCTTTGATTGGGCACTAGGAACTTCTACTGCTTATTATGAAAAAATAAACCAGGACAAATCACCAAGTCCATTTGAAATTTTACAAAAGAATCTTGCCTATAAATTAGTCTTTGAAAAAATATATAACCGCTTTGGTGGACGCATTCGCTTTCTCGTTTCTGGTGGTGCTCCTCTTTCTCCTGACATTATGAACTTCTTACAAAATGCTAACCTCACTATTCTTGAAGGTTATGGCCTAACGGAGTCAATCGCTCCATGCATTTTAAATCCGGTCGTACGCCAAATCCCTGGAACTATCGGTCTTCCACTCGGTGATGTTCAAGTTAAATTCGCCAACGATGGTGAAATCATGCTTAAGACGTCTGCTCTTTTTAGTTATTATTATAAAAACGAAGAAGCTACAAAAGAAGCTTTTAAAGATGGATGGTTTCTAACTGGAGACATCGGGGAACTAACTACTGATGGATATGTACGAATCACAGATCGTAAAAAAGACATCATCATTACGAGTGCTGGAAAAAACGTAGCTCCTCAAAAAATAGAAAATATCTTAAAACTTCAAAAGCATATCTCCAACGCCATGGTAGTTGGAGACAAACACAAATTCCTAGTGGCCATTATCAGCATTGATCGCGAGGCTTTTCTAGACGAACTCGATAGCCTCGGAATTAATGGTCACCCCACCTATGAAGAGCTTGCCTTAGAGTCCAAAGTTTATGAAATCATCGATCAAGAAGTTCAAGTGGCGAACCAAGAGCTTGCTAGCTTTGAGTCAATCAAAGGCATATACATCGCACCATATGATTTTACAGTAGAAAATGGTCAAATCACTCCTTCTTTAAAATTAAAGAAAAAAGTGATCTTAAAAACTTATGCGAAAGAGATAGACGCTCTGTACAAGAAACTCGAATCTTAATTTTCTCCTCTAGGAGATACTTCGCTCAATTGACAAAAATCCACTTTGGGAATATAACCTAAAGTTCTATAATCCCATTTTAAGGGCCACACTGGCAGGAGAAATATCCATGGCAAGAATCACAATTGAAGACTGCTTAGAAAAAGTTGAAAACAGATACGAACTGGTTCATCTTGCAACTAAGAGAGTAAAACAACTTCGCGATGGCGCTGATCCTCTTGTTAAATCAAAAAACAAAGAAGTGGTTACAGCTCTAAGAGAAATTGCTGCTGGAAAAATTAAACACGCTCCAATCAGCGAATACGATTCAGACGAATTCTAATTCACACTAAAGTATCAAAAGTTCATATAAAGAC
The DNA here is from genome assembly GCA_947446575.1 of Bacteriovoracaceae bacterium. GTDB lineage: Bacteria > Bdellovibrionota > Bacteriovoracia > Bacteriovoracales > Bacteriovoracaceae > Bacteriovorax. The sequence goes on from CANFHC010000003.1 coordinate 87,514, forward strand.
CGCCTGAAATAGGCGGTCTTTTTGTTTTAATCTTAAGATTCCTGCTAAAAATTATCCAAAACTAAACCCTAATTAATATTTTTCCGAAATGGTAGTTATCACTGCTGAATATGCTATCTGCGGGGAAAGTGTGTTCATTGCTAAGTAGTGAAAAAAAAGGCCAGAGGAGATCTGGCCTTTCTTATGTCTGAATTTAAAACGTCATTTATTTTTTTAGAGCAATCTTCAATACTTCATCAAAATGCGAGACTGGATAAAACTTCATCCCCTTTCTATGTAGAACTGGAACTTCTTTTAAATCTTTCTCATTTTGTTTAGGAAGAATAATATTTTTAATACCCGCTCTCTTAGCTGCCAATACTTTTTCTTTTATCCCACCAACTGGCATTACTTTACCCGTTAAGCTCAACTCTCCAGTCATTGCGAGATCAGAGTTTACCGCTTTGTTAGTGGCAAGACTGTAAAGAGCAAGTGCCATCGTTATCCCAGCACTTGGACCGTCTTTTGGAGTCGCTCCAGCAGGTAAATGTAGATGAACTTCATGGCCTGCTAAATAGTCTTCCACTTCACGGTGAGGCTCATTCTCTTTTGGTTTTTTCGATTTAGGTATTTTCGCTTCGGCAGCGTCAATTTCATTTTGCAAAAGTTTTTTCACATAAGAGTAGGCAAGTGTTGCTGACTCATTCATTACTCCACCAAGCTGACCTGTTAGCTTGAAGCCTTTTCCTTTTAGTGGAAGAGTTTCAATAAAAAGAATTTCTCCACCGTAAGCCGTCCAAGCAAGACCTGTAACGACACCTGGTTTATTTTTCTTTTCCGCAATTTCAGATTGAAAGCGTGGAGTTCCCAACATGCTTTCTAAATTTGTAGTTGTTGGAACAAACTTGGTTTTCTTTTTCGGGTGTGACACTTTTTCAAGGGCTGCACGTCTGCAAAGTTTAGCAATATGCTGCTCTAGCACACGCACTCCTGGCTCACGAGCATAATCAGCAATAATTTTCTTGATAACATTTAAGCTCAAAGAAAAATCAGCTTTAATCAATCCGTGTTTTTTAAGCTGGCGAGGAATAATCCATTTCGTTGTGATTGCTACTTTTTCTTCTAGTGTATAACCTGAGAGCTCAATAACTTCCATTCGATCCAATAGGGCCTCTGGAATATCATTGATGTAGTTGGCAGTCGCAATAAATAAAACTTTTGAAAGATCAAAAGGAATATCTAAGTAGTTATCGATAAAAGATGAGTTTTGTTCTGGATCTAAAACTTCTAGTAATGCAGAAGCTGGGTCACCTTGAAAACTTTTTCCAATTTTATCAATCTCGTCGAGCATGATAACTGGATTATTAACTTCAACTCTTTTTAGAGCTTGAATAATTTTTCCTGGCATTGCTCCAACATAAGTTCTTCTGTGTCCTTTGATTTCGGCTTCATCTCTCATCCCACCAAGTGAGAAGCGATAAAAAGTTCTACCAAGAGCTGTTGCAATACTTTTCCCAAGAGACGTTTTACCAACTCCTGGTGGCCCTGCTAGACAGAGAATTGTTCCGTCGTAACCAGGTTTTAATTTTCTAACTGCTAAGAATTCTAAAATTCTTTCTTTCGCTTTTTCTAAACCGTAATGATCTTTTTCTAAAATTTTTCTAGAGCTTGCAATATCAACATTATCATTACTAGATTTCTTCCATGGAAGTTCAATCAACCATGTTAAGTAAGTTCTAGCAACGTTATACTCTGGAGAACTATCAGGAATAAGTTCTAATCTTTCTAGTTCTTCTTTTGCTGTTTTTAAAACAGCTTCAGGCATTCCAACTTTCTCAATTTCTTCTTTTATGCGTTTTACATCACGAGTTTTCTCATCTTCTTCCATTCCTAATTCAGAACGAATAACTTTTAATTGCTCACGAAGAAAATATTCTCTTTGGTATTTATTAACTTTATCATTAACTTCATCGGAAATTTTCTTTTGAATATCAGCGACATCTTTTTCACGTTTTAAATAAACGAGAAGTTTTGCAAATCTTTTCTTCACAACAAGTGTTTCTAAAAAGTCTTGTGCTTCTGGAATATCAAGAGAAATAGCGAAGGCAACTAAATCAGCAAGTGCTCCTGGCGAAGGTGAGTTCAACATCGCAAGCTTCATTTCCTCATTGAAATACGGATTGATTTCTGAGAGTTTTTTAACTTGGTTAATAACTGATCTTGTATATGCATCTAGCTCTTCATCAGTTTCAAGGATGTCTTCAAAAACTTCAATGCGTGTTTTTAAGATTGGAGACTCAGATAAAATTTCTGAAGCTCTATATCTTTTCATCCCGTGAACAAGAACATTTACTGATCCATCAGGAAGTTTTAGTTTCTTAACAACTTTACAAAGTACTCCGACTTTATAAATATCCCCAGATTTAATTTCTTTTTTATCGAAATCAATATCTTCTTCGGGGATCATATTCCCCTCGTCGTCTTTTAGTTCGTTCTTAACTAAGTTAAGAGCAACATAACCTGTTCTTAAAAGCGACTCATCCAACTCAGGAGTAAATTTTTCTTCACTCAAGATAATTGGAGCAATCATCCCTGGAAAAATCGGACTATTCATAATCGGAATAATTACTACGATTTCAGGAAGCTTCGGCAAATCTTCTTTACCTGAAGTCGGTTTCATTTTTACTTGAAAATCATTTTCCATGTCTGACATGTATTTACTCCAAACTAAATTTAATTTTTAAAATCTATAACCAAGCGGCCCGGATTTTCTAAAAAGAAAATATCAGCTGTAACCTTGGTCTTTAACTTCATCTCCATTGAAACGTAATTGCTTTCAATCGGAAAAAAGCTAATTTTTTCTACAAATCGTGTAGTACTAATAGTCTGAAGATCTTTGGCAATAGTAGTATCGAAGAAATCGATAGATAACTTTTTATCAGGTGCTGAAATATGCCCATAAATTTTTGGGATTTGATTTGAATTGAAATCAATTACAATTCTCTCAAACCCTTGTTTAGGATTATAAGATTGTCTGATGGATTTCAAAACAGACTCTTGCTTTACTCCACCATTATGAAAAATTCCTTTTTCAATATAGACGGAAGTTTTATTGCTACTTAATTTTCTTATTCTCTCTTTCAATAGGTCTTGCGCTGAAAGATTTGAAATAAAAATAATTTGCAGAAAAATAATAAAATAGGAATGGAATTTCATCGCTTGCCTCAATTGATTAAACTCTTAAAAAGTATAAATCAGCTTAAGCCATCTTGCTATATCTACTTAAGGCATAAGAGACGATAAAACAGAAAAATAATCCCACCATGAACCCGCCTGGACCACCGGCCCCACCATTGTCCATGTCAACGGTCCCACATCCTAAAGCTTTTTTCCTGTCAGAAGATGATGGTGTTCCCTGGGCACTATAATTGGTCAAGGCGTAAGTGTTAATGGCATCTGGACATTGGGTGTTATCGGTTAAAGATTCACTCTTAGAAGAGACTTGCGTATAAGATCCATCGTCATTTCTTTTGACGACAGTCGCAGTGGCCAAGTAAAATTTTAAGCTATCCTCGAAATGATCAAAGTCCGGGAATAGGTCAATTTTTGCATAAGGAATCCCCGCTGAAAAAGTCTGAACTGCCGTAATACCAAATTCAAAATCATTATCCGACGCTTGTGCTGGGTTAATTCGAATTGGTATATGAGCTACCGTATTCATATTTATCCAACCATCACCTTCATCAATATAACTTGCCGCCAATGTCGTTGTTCCACTCGCACGCTTCACGCTGGTTAGAGCGGGTTTATAAATTGAATAAAATGGCTGATTCAAAATTTTAAGTTCGACAAAAAGTGAACTTGAAGATGAAATCGAACTCCAGTCGCTTACTGGTGATAAATCCAAATGGAAATAATCATTAGGGCTTCCGTTAGTAAGTTCAGAAGATGAAAAAAATCCTACAAATGATCCACCAAGACCTGTAGTTGTGTATGAGCTTATATCAAAACTATTAGGGGTCACACCCTTGGATTGCAAATACTCTGGAGGAGAATCTAAATTACATCTAATTGTTATTTTTCCAACATCAAGAGTAGAGGAATTAAAATTGATTGATTGAGGAAACCCTTCTGAACTAGATCCACATGACTGGAAAAAACTTCCTCGATATTTTCTTGATGACTCGCAAAAATCAGATCTCACGCTTGCATAATTTGTTGGAAGACCTATTTGTGTAATGGGACTGGTATAGATGATATATTGATCATTTTTTGGGAGGCCATTGATAGTAAATTTTCCATTTAATTCACTAATACTCGCCCCCATAACTTTTCCAGTTTTAATTGAAATTGCTTGAACGTGAGCCCCAAAGACAACTGCAAGATTTTTTCCCCCTACAATTGTTCCAGAAAGTATTCCCTTGGTACTATCTCCATTGGGGTAAATTGCATACAAGCCTGCTTTATCATCATCACCAAGGGAAGACTGCCCGAGCGAGAGTGCATAAAACATTGTTGAACCAGTCACTTGTCCATGTCCCAAGCCTAAAAAATGCCCAGCTTCGTGAGTGATAACATTACCGAGATAAAATTGATCACTCGGATTCGTTGAAAAAGTATAAGTGTCATTGATTAAAATATCAGCTTCAATAATCTCACCTGTCGCTTCTTTGAAACCAACCTCAGTTACACCAATGACTCCTGTCCCATTAAATGCATTAGGATCTGTTGAAAAATAAAGCTCGTTTAAATCAACTTGGTTTTTGTTTGTTGTGACATTTTTTTGGATACTAACTTGCCCCAAGCCATTCCACTTAGTAAGTGAAGCTGCTGCAATTGATTGAACAGTTGCCTCTGGCAATGTCTGTGAATTTTGAGAATTAACAAAAATATTCACAACTGGACTTGAGCTGGGCCAGTGCACTGGTATTCCAGATTTGGTTTGATTGAGAATATAAGCATTGGCCAGTTGGGCCCAACTGCAAATGAGGACAAAAAATAAATATTTTTTTGCCTTATTCACGTTTATGCTGATGCTCACTTTGAGAAAGTTTTTTAAATATCAATGCAAAGAAAAACCCTACCATAAACAATGATGTCCAAAAAAAATACGGCACGCCAAAGCTAGGTACCATTTCTTGGGCCGGTTCTCTTTTTTCAATACCAGCACTGATTGGCGCTGGTGGGACTCTTGCAAATTCTTGCTCAGCCTCTTTAACGTTTTCCATCTTGGGAAAATTTAGGGGCACGTATGACGTCTTCCATTTTGTCTTCATCAAATCGAGCATTTTATCTTTTGAAATTCTTCCTATTTTAGGATCCATTGGAAAGACCTCTGATACATAATAAGTTTTTCCTTCAAACTCTTGAATCTTAAATTTCCCAAGAGAGAAATTGCTAAGATATATTTTATTTTCTATTTTCTTTAAAAGTAGAAATGATTTTTCTTCCATTGCAAACTGTGGTGCGCCATCAATCATAGAAGTCATTCCGTTATAAGTACCACCCGGCATCGTTAGCTTTAATTTCTGATTTTCTAAATCATCGCTATCAACATTGTGCGACTCCAACACATCAAAACTGTACTCGGTCATAATTAAACCAGATTCATTTTTAAAAACTCGAGAGGATGTTAACTTTACTTCGGCTCCCGATGTCGCCTCTTCAACCTGTTTATCAAAAGGTAATGGAGCAAACATTGTTGCAAATGAAACGTTAAACATTAGAAGTAAAAAGAGCAGCAGAAACTTCTTAAACATTATTATCCCCTATTAGATACTTCTTATTTTATCGGTTTTTCATTGGGGAAATTGATTTTAAAATGCCTAATTTACTGTCTAAAAAATAGACAGATCGGATACATCTAAACAATTGAATTTAGAATTTAATTTGATTATTTGCGATTTTATCAAAAAAAGGATTTTGGTCGATTACTACCAAGGTGTTTTGACTGCCAGCTAATTGGTGCAAAAGTTCAGCAAGAGGTGCAAATTCGTGGTGGGATAATCCACTCGTTAGGTTTTCAAAAATGATCAGTGTATTCTCTACTTTTTTGTCTAACAACGATAGCAATTGCAACCTTTGTCTCTCTCCTCCAGACAACGAAATAAGAGTGCGATCAAGTGAGAGATAATCAAGTTTTAGTATTTTAAAATATTCCCAAATCCTTTTGCCTTTGGGTGTGAGTTTTATAAACGGAAGAACTTCACTCAGCGGTTTACTAAATGCTTCATACACCGTTAAGTTTCCATCTGAAATATTGGCATAATAAGGCTTAAGTTTTCTTCCTTGGCAATCTTCACAAACAAAAACTACATCTTCCATAAAATGCATCTCAACTAATTTCACTCCTCTTCCTTCACAACTTGAACATTGTCCAAGTTCAGAATTAGATGAAAAATGCCCTTCTTTTAATCCTAATTTTTTTGAAACTTCTAAGCCACCAAAATACTTTCGTACAAATGCTCCAAGATCTGTATACGTTGCAACTGTAGATCTAGAACTAATTTTGTCCAAGCTGCTGTTTATTAAAATAACATCTTTGAAATCTTCAATCCCTTTAAGTTTTTTAAAAGTATAATCTTCAAAACTTAATCTGGTTCCATAAACTTTTTTATGAACTTCATTGGCCAATATATTAACTAAAACTGACGTTTTCCCAGTACCTGATTCTCCATAAACCCAATTGATTGCGTTTTTTTGAACATTCAATTCTGATCGACGTATATTTCTAATTTGGGCACCAGTAATTTCTATAAAAGATTTTTTAATTTTCAAATCAGAGGAAAAATCAAATTTAGGAAAAACGAATTTTGGAGCTTTGTATTTTCCTTGCGAAAGGATTTGTCCTCCACGAGCTCCGGCAGCTGGCCCCATTTCGATAACTTCATCAGATTCTTTTTTTAAATATTCAGAGTGTTCAACCAATAAAATTGTATTGCCTTGATCTCTAAGCATTCGAAGATATTTAACCATTTTTTCTTGAGTATTTTGACTAAGTCCAAGACTTGGTTCATCCAAAACAAAAAGTGATTGAGATCCTTCGTAAGATAAATATTTTGAGAGTAATAATCGTTGATACTCACTCGAACTCATAGATCTTATTTTGCGAGTATTTTGTAAATGTCCCAACCCCAAATCAACAGCGACAGCATAAAGCCGCTCAAGTTTGTTAAAAGTATTATCCATTTTTTCATGTTGAATAACCTTTTTTAAATCATTTCTAATTTCATTTAATACATTTTGAGCATCTCTTATATTCAGCTTTAAAAATGATTTGTAGGAAATAATTTCTTGATTCATGACAATCGTAAGACTTCCCGCTTTTTGTGAAACTCTCGTCCCTTCACAATCAGCACAAAGAATCTCTCTTTGCATGCTTCGAACATAAATCCTAATATTTTTTTTATAGCGAAGTGATTTTAAATATTCAAAATAGGCATTAAATCCCTCGTATTTTCCATGCCCTTCATAGAGAAATGCCCACTTACTATCTGACAATTCGGCAAAAGGCTTATCAATATCAATTCCCACTTTTTTACATTCTCGTAAAAAAGCAGGGAACATATGCTCAAACCTTGAAAATAAAAGAAAATTTATCGCCCCTCCTTTTATAGATTTTGTAGGATCCTTAACAAGTTTTTCTCTATCAAAAACCAAAAGCATTCCATGTCCTTCACAATGAGGACAAGCTCCCAAAGCGTTCAGAGGAGATAGGCTTTCAATATGTGCAACTTTACCTTCGAGAGCGACTTTATCGCAATGAGGACATTGCAGTTCATAATGATTCTCTACTTCAAAATTTTTCTTTACGCCAAGTACACAAAAGCGCAACAAAACCCCAACGGGCAAATTGAATTCTTTCAATTTCTCATTTAGTAATTTTAAATTTTTTACTTTTACTCGAGCTAATTCGTACCAAGGATCATCTTCTTTAAAACTATTAACATTCAAATCCATTGAACGATTTGGATTCATTTCATCTGAGACATATTTTCTATAATCATCCTTAACTGCAAACACATGAACTACATCTTCAACGTTCAAATTTTTTATTGTTTGAATTTTTGAATATATAGCATTTAGCGATGAAACTTTTTCAAAAGGAACATGGTGAGTGGGACATACAAAATGCCCCAACTCCATAAAAATTTTCTGTAACCGATCCTGGCCGCCTAAAACGTCGAGAGCGACAGGACGAGAATTGATTACAGGATTATGCTGTGGCAATCCCCAGGCCGGCAGCACAGGATAAATCCTATCCACATCAACCGTATGTGGAATTTCCCAAAAAAACTTCATATCCGTTGGAAGTGAATTAATAAACCTTCTTTTTGATTCAGTTAACAATGTATGAAAGGCCAATGACGATTTTCCTGAACCAGATGGACCGGCCACACAGGTAATTTTATTGAGCAAAATATCGACATCAATATTTTTTAAATTATGAGTTCGCGCCCCACGGATTTGAATTGCCTTAATAGATGATTCTTTAATTTTAGACATCAAATGAATGTTAATTGATAAAGTTGAAACTGTCGCTTAGACAAAGAACTCTAGAAATAAAAAAACCCGCATTTTCAGCGGGCTTTTTATATAAGAAAAATAAATCGAAAATATTATCTTTTTGAGAACTGGTATCTTTTTCTTGCACCAGAACGACCAGCTTTCTTTCTTTCAACTTCTCTTGGATCTCTTGTTAAGAATCCAGCAGCTTTTAGCTCAGGACGAAGTCCTGGTTGAACTTTAAGAAGTGCTCTGGCGATTCCAAGTCTAATTGCTCCAGCTTGTCCAGAAATTCCACCACCGTTAACATTAATTACGAAATCAAATTTCTCAGTAAGTTTAGTTAGGTTTAGTGGTTGATTAACAACATAAAGGTTAGTTTCTTGTTTAAAGAAATTCTTTAAGTCTCTTTTGTTAACTGTGATCTTTCCAGATCCAGCAGCCATATAAATTCTAGCAACAGCAGATTTTCTTCTGCCAATTGCGTGAGCGTCGTATGTTTTACCTTTTGCAGCCATATAATAGTCCTTTTAGATTATTTTAATTTGTATTCAACTGGGTTTTGAGCAGCGTGATCGTGAGATGCGCCAGCAAAAACTTTAAGTTTTGTTAATTGTTTTCTTCCAAGAGTATTTTTTGGAAGCATTCCTTTTACGGCTTCAAGAACGATTAGTTCTGGATGTTTTTCTAGTTGCTCTTTAGCAGTTCTAGATTTAATTCCACCTGTGAAGTTAGTGTGCCAGAAGTATTCCTTAGCATTCCACTTATCACCTGTGAATTTAACTTTATCAGCATTGATAACTACAACGTAGTCACCAGAGTCTGTGTTGTATGTGAATTTCGGGTTGATTTTCCCACGTAGAATGTCTGCGATTTGAGTCGCGAGTCTTCCTACTACTTGGTCTTGTGCATCGACCACGTACCATTTTTTGTCTGCTTCAGCTGGCTTTAGAACGAACGATTTCTGAGTATACATACGCTTTCCCTTAAAGTGATCCCTTCAAATAATTTTCGAATGTGAAAATCACGAAGTATTAATTCAAATATAAAATGCAGAAAAATGCAAGTGTTGTCCCTTATACGTAAGTTTAAGGCCCCTCGTCAAGCAATTCTTCGCTTAATATTTGTGACTAAAAGAATCCAATTGAGAGATGAAATCGACCGAACGAGTCACGAATTGCGTCCGGATAGGTCTTTCTTTGCAATTTAACGCCATAGTCAAAATCCAAAGAACCGACGGGCGTTAAGACTTTAAATCCGGCACCTACGGATGTTCGGAGGTCAAATGGTCGGAATTCATCGACAAAAACTCTGCCTGCATCAAAAAAGATTCCTAGCTGCAGCGTATCGGTTAAATTATAACGAGGTTCAAATTTGAATGCTGTAAAATAAGCTTCATTTTGAACAACGATGTTCCCAATCGGCTGGCCGGTTCTAACCCGGTTTATTTCACCTTCGTCATAACCGCGAATCTCATCATATCCGTCTAGCCGAAAGACTTTAATACTGGGAATGTAGCCGTGTGTGCGTGGTAGACCATTGCTATTGAGGACCACGTTGCCAGCATTATCTTTTATTAGATCGAGAGCAAAGTTTTTTTCGTAACCCATGGCCAATGAGAAAGCTAAGGTAAAGTCACCTAAAGGATAATAAAATTTATTTCTACTAATTACCTTTATATAGTTTACTTCGAGGTCGCTGTTGTTCATTGAACCAAAATAATGATTGGCCCACTCGGAAGAAAGATTGAGGTAATATCCGCTGCGTGGATAAATCGGATCGTTTCGTTTGTCCAATGTTACAGAGGGCGTAATACCACCGATCGTAAAATTATCATTATCTTTTATTACAGCAGCATCAAATTGATTAATTCGTTCTAATTGATAACGAACGGCAAGGGCGACATTGTACTTAGTAACTGTCTTTGTGAATTGAGGAGAAAATCGGAAAATATCAGCATCGAAATCCGTAAAACGTTTTCTTTGAAAGGACGATGTCATTTCAAATTCCACTTGAGAATGAAGAAAGTTATGTAAGAGATAAGGCTCAACAAACGATAATTTTCCAAGGTATTCCCATCGTTTAATATCGTCACTTTTTCTTCGTTGGCTAAAGCCATCTAAGTTTGTCCTTAAATTGGTTTGAACCTTTAGAGAAACAGAGCGGTTCATTCCATTCAAATTATTATAAGCAATGCCTGCTGAAAATTTTCCACCTAAATCTGTTCTATATCCTGGAGCGATTTCTACTAGACCGAAATCTTTTTCCTTAACTTGGATTACGAGGTTTGTTTTTGCGCAAAAATTTTCATTACCATCAAACATCATATAAGGAGATATTTTCAATGAAGAAAATAGACCGAGATTCGCAAGCTTCTGTCTGACGATTTCTAATTTAGCTGGAGTAATTAGTTCTCCAGGGGAAATATTCACTTCTCGTTGAATAACATCTGACTTGGTTTCAGTATTCCCGTTAATAATAGCTTCATTAAAACAAATCTGTCGGTCCAAAACTATTTCGGGACGAAGCACTACCGAGGTAAAAGCTTTATCGTAAACCAATAAGCTCTCCCCATTCAAATTAGCAATATTTGCAAAATAATAACCTTGAGACTGAAAATGCAAGATAAGCTTTTTTAAATCAGCTTCTAATTCAACCACGTTTAGAGGAGCACCTTCTTTATTAACTAAAAAAGATTTTACTTCTTCTTGCTGAGCATTTTCTATTCGATCGAGTGTTATACTTTTTAATACGACTTGCTGCTTTTCTGAAATACCATATTCGATAGTTAATGATTCATCTTCATCACTAGTCACAACGCGAGGCTTAGAAACTTCTGCAAAAACGAAACCACGAGCAAGATATTCTTTTTTAATTATAGTAGTAAAATTATCGAAGAAAATTTTGTCGTAATAACCGGCCAACGCTAACGAAGTTCCATTTTTCTTAAATAAAGATTCAATGTCCTCTTCTTTAAGAACAACGTTTCCACGGTAGATGAGGTTCGTAACTTTAAGTTTTTCTCCTTCTTCGATATTAAAGAAAAAGGTTTTAACAGTAACTCCTTCTAAATCTTTTCCATCATTTTGATAACTGCGGACACTTGTATTATAAAATCCAGCTTTCTCATAAATATCATTAATATAATTCCCAAGTGCTCCGCGATCTAATTTGCCGAAATCATTTTTTACTTTATCGACCAATTGACTTCGAAGCTCTTGATAAGAAAAAACAGTATTGCCTGTAAAATGAAAGTTAATACGTTCGTTCGCTGAAATAGTCACTTTGGCAACGACATTCGTTTCGGAGCCAGTCAGTTCAGTTTTTATGGTTGAAGAAAAATAACCACTGGTGAAAAGTTCCTTGCCGATTTGATCAATTTTTATTTTAAAACTTAAAACATCCCACGGCTTTCCAAGAAGGTCTTCAAAATAAGAATTAAATCGTTTTTTTAGAGCAGGCGTTGTTCCCCAATCTATACTTTTTAATTTGGCTTTTTTTAAAGGAACAATTTCGCCATATGCGTATTTAAATCCGATTGGACTTAAAACAACAAACATGAATAGGAAAAGCAGCAATCTAATCAAAACGACCATCTATATTTTATGTCCCCACCTATAGAGTTGGGAGTGTTGGTATTATCTTCTTCGGCTGGCTTAACTTCATAAACACCTTGGATAGAAAAACTCTTATTTATGTTAAAGTTCACATTCATTTCTTGAGTCTGCTCTATTGAGCCACCAACAGTGCTCGATAGAGAAATATCAATTACCTTATTGACCTGTTTTTTTATTTTTATTTTGGTCGCTGACTTCAAGCGACTCGTGCTTCCTTCACTCACGGCTGATTTACCAGAAACAAGAGATGATTCATCTTCTTTAAACTCTGGCAGAACACTTAAATTTAGACCTAAAGTTGAATTTAGATCTTCATTAATTTTTAATTGATCAACTAACAGCGTTCCTATTCCAACCGTAGTCACTGACTTACGGTCACTGGCCTCTAAGTTTTTTGACATATCTGATGTAACCCCTAATGTAAGTAAGGCCACTAAATCTTCTTGAGCAAGAGCGGGTTCTGACGATAGTGCAATTTGAGTATTTTCAATATTTCCAGAAAGATCTAGCTTAACATCGTAGTCATTTATTTTAGCAATACCAGTAAACTTTAAATCTGAGTTGCGCGCTTTACCTCTGTCACGAATTTCAACATATCCCTGGTTTAAAATAAAATCGTGTCCCTTAAATTTAAATTTACTCAGCGTGGGTATAACTTCAACTCTTGCATTTACTTCCGGATCGAGAACATCCCCCATAAGCTGGCCACTTCCTTTTGCATAAACTTCAGCGAGATTATTTCTTAAAACAACTTGGTTAACTGTATCGAAAGACACATTTAAGTTGAGATAACCTTTTTTCGCTGTACTGTTTTTTTGCGGAAGATATTTTTTAAATGGTTCCAAGCTAACTTTATTGTCTTTTGTAAAATCACTTGGATCATCTAAAAATTCTCCATGAAGAATAGATACTTTTCCATTCAACTTATATGGCAAATCTGTACCTGTAATTGTTCCTGAACTACTAGCAAGAAGATATGATCTTTTAAAAAGCGGTACAGTCGCTCGCTCAATTTTATAATTAAAATTAACTAATGGATATATATCATCGAATGAAAATGTTCCCGTTATACTCAAGTCTCCTTCACCAAACTTACCTTGCAGTTTTCCAATTTCAAATGCCTCCCCTTTTTTGGCGATAGAATACTCTAACTCCGTAATGGCGCCCGGAAGATTTTTAATTTTAAATGAATTTTTAGAACCCAAAATATTAAACTTAGTAATATTAATATTTTTATCAACGATTAACTGGGTGACACCTTTTATGGATCCGGCTGCTTTATCAACTGAGCTAGTAATAAATTCTAAAAGGCTAGTCTTTATAGAAAAACTTTGATCAAAAACAATACTTCCGTTTGATTGATTATGTGCCTTACTCGTAAAAAAATCTTCACCATCTACAAATCTTAAATCCCAATTTTTTACAATGCTATCATCAATAGCGACGGCGTTGTGCCTTGGATCCACTTGCAAATTAATATCCCCTTTTTTTAGGTTAAACAGAGGAATATCTAAGAAGAATTTTTTAACAACCAAAGTATCCATATTAAATTGTGAATTAAGCTGCGCCTTAATCTTTCCACTTATCATCTTTTCAGACATGTTATGTCCAGCAAGCATTCCTAATAATTCACGCATATCTGTTGTTTCAATATTTGATTTTAGTGAAACCATACGATTTTTAAAATTTATAAACGAGTCGAGTTTTATTTTACCGGACAAGAGATTCGCATTCACGACTACATCATCTTTATTTAAATAAAAAATTGCACTTGAAGGAGATGCTGGGATATTTTCAATAAACGGATTATTCAGCTTGGTTTTGAAGCGTGAAGAGAACGTATCCGTAGTTCCATTCCCATCAAAATCAATTACAAGGTCGCCGTCGTATTCCATTTTAAGGTTACGATAGAAATTAAAATCACTCAAGCGTAAACCTTGCGCGCTTCCCTCGAGTTCCGTGTAATTATTAGCAAGATTAATATTTACACTAGCACCAATTTCCCCACGTGATTTTTTTATTTTTATGTCTTTAAAAGTTAAAACGTTATTTTGAAGTAAAAAATTTAGCGACAACAACTCTGCATCTTCTTTAAACACTTTCAAGTCAGATCCTTTAATCGAACCAGCAATTTTCAAACTCTCAACATTATAGCCACCGCGTATTGTATAACTTGTAGAAAAGTTAAATTCTGGCACTACAGGAAGTTTAATATTTTTAAAAACTAAAGCGTACATTTTCTGGGCATCAGTGAAGTTGGTATTTTTAAAATCCATCTTCATATCCATACCGGACTTGTCCCCGAAGTTAAGCGTTCCGCTTGTTGTGAATTTGGATTGATTATAAAGACCTTCAAGATTGTGAATATTTATTTGTAGATCTTTTAGTCCAAGAGTAAATTCTGATTTAACTTTTCCGAAATTTAAATCCAGTATGCTAAAATTATTCCAATCAACAATGAAATCAAATTTTACATCGTCCATTGGTCCATAAATTTCAGCACTCGCTGGTCCCGCTCCTGTTATAGCAAGTCCGGAAATTGGGCCCATTGATTTCATATCAATCTTAGAATCTTTGATGGAAATATTTAAATCTTTTCCTGTAATTTCTCCACTTGCTAAAATTTTCGTATTATTCATTGAAAGCTTCGCGTTTATTCCAAGCTTATTGTTTTTATCTAAATTAAGAAAAGTATCCTCCAGCACAAAACCATTGTTTTGCAGGATTGGTTTTTTAGAAGTTGATAAAAGTTTAAAATCTCTCACTTGCATTTTATCATGTATCTCAAAATAAACTTTTCCACTATCCCAGCTAACATCAACTTTACCAGTTAAATAACCCTTAACTGGCTCCAGTGAACTTCTAATCACATAAAGGAATGTATTGGTGAAGGCATCACGCATGTATAAGGAAATTTTTCCATGAAGAAGACTGTCTTTTTTCAAGTCATAAAATGGTTGTGCTTTTATTAATTCGTAATACTCGTTAACATTTTTAGCTTTTACTTTTTCTAAAACGAGAAAATTTTTTTTCTTTTTTATTTGCACACTGGTCTCTGCCAGCTTGATCCACTCACTTGAAAATTGATTCAAGTCTGCATCCAAAGTCAAGTCAGGATCAAATATGTTGCCGTTGTTTACAACTGTACCATGGGTCATTCCACTCATTACCGAAAAGTCTTTCGGAAGTTTTGGATAAAGTTTTAAAGCGCTCTGAATATCAAATGTGAAATTAGTCTTTCCTTTTGAATGAATCGTATTTTGATAATTAAAAAGATTGAGAGCAGACTCAATTTTCATTGATCCTTTTTCAAGCTGCAAACTTTCAACCTTCCATAAGTTTTTCGTCAAATCTAATAAAACTTCACCTTTGTCGACATCTACTTGAGAAACATCTTTAATTTTTGGATCAATATGAATATCTGTTGCAACAACTTTTAATCGTACTTCTTTTTTATGAGGAGCAAACGACAAACTCTTAAACTTAGCTTTGTTTTGATCAATAGTGGTATTAATGTTTTCCATACGCAAAATGTTTAGATGCAAAGGACTTTGCTGGTAAATATCCGAATACTTTTCAAAAACTTTTTTTAAATTAAGTTCTTTCCAATTAATATCTGGTGAATCATTTTCATTAGTCTTAATTTTTAGCGAGCCATTTTTCAAAACAAGTTCGTCTACTTCTAAAGTGTTAGTGAAAAAACTTGCATAAGTAAATGAGACATTTAATTCTTCAATTCTTAAATCGACATCTGCTAGCTTGGGATCATTTTTTATAATATGAACATTTTTAAAAATAGTTGAAGGAGGAAATATGTTAAAATCCACTCCGGTAAAGGCTAATTTTGCACCAAATTTTCTCGTAAGAATTTTTGAAAATTTTTTTGAAGCTTGATCTGAAAAATTTCTCGAATGTATAAAACGCCACCCGCCAAAAACAGCGAGAATACAAAATGCACAAAATACGATCAGTATTTTATTAAGCCGTTTCAATTTCCTTAAGCCTTTCTCCCACTAAGCGATAGTGAGGATTATATTTTTTAATTTCCATAAAAAGCTGTTTTGCCATTTTTATTTTTTTGAGTTTTAAACACGCCTCTGCTTTTAAATAAACAAAAGCTAATCTTTCTTCTTCGTATAAAGGCTCCACATTTAAAACTTCATCAATTAAATCTATGGCCTTAAAAAAATCACCATTATTATTTAAGGCTTGTGCCCATACATAAAAGACACTAGCTTTTTCTTTAACATCATCCAATATTTTGACCATTTGTTCACAAAGCGAAAGGACGACTTGCTCCATCCCCAGCAGTTCAAAAGCAACAATCATATGCTGCCCTTTAGTCTTTAATTCTTCGTCTGAAATCAACTTAAGTGAATTAAGAACTCTTCGCTGTTCTTCAAAAGTAGGCTCTATGGATCCCGATAACAAATCCATGGCCACTTGATCATAATCAACATTTAATTTTTCATTCTTTTGAGACTTTTTCTCTTGTTCTGGTGTTGGAATATAGTCTTTGATTTTAATTTTTTTTGCTTCAAAAAGAGTACTAAATTTATTTGTAATTTTAGTGTTTTTTGATTCCTGAGCCTTGGCAAAAAGGATAAGAAAAAGCTCTTTATCGAATTGGTTTATCAAAATATATTCGTAACATAATTTCCATTCGTTCACTGACCATTCATCATTTATTAATAGATATTGCTTTAAGAATTCTGAAAAATCTTTCCAGTGCTCTGGATGATCTTCCATTAATTCAAAAAAATGAAACTCTTCTTTTGTTAATTTTTCTTTTTTTCCCAATAGAATTTCAGTTTTTTTCTGATAGATATCTAAATTATTCTTAAATAAGCCTTCTGCATGTAAATTAGAAATTAATATTTTTATTTGTGGAATTCGTTTATAAGTAATTAAATAATCCAAAGCTTTTTGTGAATAACTTTTTGCTAAGTTTAATTTTCCCAACTTAAGTGCAACTCTCCACATTGAAAGATAAAGATGCAGAAAATTTTTATCTCGATAATCTTCATCAACTGATTCAAATTGATTCAACAAATTTTTAAAATCCGAAATTGATTCTAAATTTGGTATAGATCTTTCTATTTCAGAAAGAGCTTTAGACTGTTGATTTTGAGCTATCATTACTCCCCAAGAGTATACTTAAGTTATTGAGATTATTTTTATTTTAACTGAAGTTGTGGAGAAGATTGAGGGGCGAATATTGCCCCTCAAAAAATAGAATTAATACTTGAGTATTTTAATTAGGCACGTTCCATGTACTCGCCGGTGCGAGTATCGATTTTTAGCATTTCACCCTCTTTAATGAAAAGTGGAACCCTAACTTGAAGACCTGTTTCCATAACTGCTTTCTTTAAAGCACCTGCCGCCGTATCCCCTTTTAGCCCGGGATCAGTTTCAGTAACTTTTAAGATAATAAAGTTCGGAAGTTCAATATTGATTGGACGAGCTTTATAGTAAAGTACGGCCAGTTTAGCGCCTTCTTGAAGGTAATATCTGTCATCGCCAACTTGTTCAGTTGTTAAATGAATAGTTTCAAAATTTGACTGATCCATGAAGTTAAATCCTTCAGTGTCAGCGTACATATATTCAACTTGTTTTTCTTCTAAGTCAGGAACTGAAGCGTTAGTAGAGACTCCCGATTTGAAAGTTCTCTCCATTACTTGACCAGTTTCTAGGTTTTTAATTCTAACGATAACGAATGCTGAACCTTTTCCTGGATTTGTGAATTCTGCTTTTAGGATAACGTAAGGTTTTCCTTCCAATTCAATTTTCACACCTTTTTTCATGTCAGTTGTGTCGATCATATCTTTTCCTTGTAAAATGTCTTTTGTCTTTGTTTACAAAAGCTGTGAGAGAATGGCCATTAAATAAGCTTTGGAGCCTAGGCCCTCCATTATGATTGTTGAAGCTTTGGCAGTCAACTTTGTTTGCCGAAAGTCCTCTCTTCTGGCTGTATTAGTGAGGTGAACTTCTATTACTGGAACCTTTACCATTTGAAGAGCGTCAAGGATAGCTACGCTGGTGTGAGAATAGGCGCCTGGATTGATCACTAAAGCACTGAAATCTTGCTTTAGTGAATCTTGAATTCTCGTTACTATTTCGCCTTCAATGTTTGATTGAAACCAAGCACATTCACAATTTTTATTTGCAAGATTTAGCTCAGTGAAGTCCATAATGTCTTTTAATGTCAGATTTCCGTATATTTCTGGCTCGCGGCTACCTAGCATATTTAAGTTAGGTCCATTTATAATCAGAAATTTTTTGGTTTTAGATGTTGATGTGCTCATAGAATCAAAATATCAAACGCGGCCTTGATAATCCAGCGCTCTTTTTTGAATTTTCTTTAAGAATTGACCTAATTTTTCTTCCACTGCGCGAACGATCTCAGCTTTTGATGGTCCTTCAATTTCTATAGGACCAAGTTTTTCATCGATTAGGCTCATTAAATGACGTCGCCCATCTTCCTCGGTTGTATCTATAAGGTCATTCAGTTCAGTTGGGTGATTGTTAGGCTGCACAGGTTCTGCAAAAAGTTCATCTTCTATGTAAGGAGCAATTAAAGGCACTTTTTTTGACTGTTGTTCAACAACATCATATTTCTCAAGTGGTTGAATGAGTGCCTGAATTTCTTTGATTTTTTCTATTGTTTTTTGATCATTGGGATTGAGAAGTAAAATTTTCTCTAAAACTTCTAATGCCTTTTCAATATGTCCTTGTCCGCAATATAGATCTACTAAGGTGTGAGTGACAAGAGGAGTATTGTTATCATTATTTTTTAGAACATGCTCTGTTGGTTCTTCATCAATTTCAGAATCATTATCTAAATCTAAATGAACGGCGAAAGTTCTAGTTACATCTTTTGGTATTTCTTTTTTTAATGGTGCTTCTTCATGAACTTGATCACTCTTTCTAACATTCCAATTATCGTAGTTAACTTGAACTGATTTTACATCAGAAGAATTTGTTTTTGCTTGAGA
Source organism: Bacteriovoracaceae bacterium (assembly GCA_947446575.1). GTDB lineage: Bacteria > Bdellovibrionota > Bacteriovoracia > Bacteriovoracales > Bacteriovoracaceae > Bacteriovorax. The sequence continues at coordinate 106,610 of CANFHC010000003.1, forward strand.
TGCCGAATCATGACTTAGATCTATAGTCATCCAATCATCAAAATTATTTATATCGGTGCCTGGAGCTGGAGTTAATTTTTTTAAATCAAATAAACTATTGTCATGAGCATTACCGTCAGAAGTTAGATCTTTTTCCGGAATTATTATGGGTTTATGGTTTGGTTTATAGCGATCATCAATTTCTTTTTCAAGACTAAGAACATGGCTTGCAACTTCTTTATCCCTTGGATTAATAAAAAGAAGATATTTTAAAGTTTCGAGAGCTTCTTCCTGCTTCCCAAGCTCCAAACAAGTATCAGCAAATAATTTCTGCAATCTCAGATTGTCACGATTGCTATCTATTAAAGGTCTTAATGTCGTGTAGGTAAGATTAAATTGCTTTAAATCAAAATAACAGAAAGCTAATCCTAAATACCCCATCGTGTACGTTGGATTATAACGAATTCCTTGAGAAAGAATTTCCATCGCCTTATCAGTCATGCCTAACTTTCTGTAAGCTTCTGCTAAGGGTGCAAACACCCTTCCGCGTGGATTTTTTTCAAAGTCACTTTGGTACTTTAAAAAAAGTGGTGAAAGTAATTGCAATTTATCCTTACTCATAAGAAATTAGCCTCTATCAACTAAGCCAGCTTCTTCTTGGTTTATAATTCTAGGTGTGAGGAAAATAATCAATTCTTTTTTAAATGTATTTGGGTTATACATTGTTCTAAATAACCAACCAACCAATGGTATGTCTTTTAGAAAAGGGATTCCTGAATGGCTTTCTGATTGTTGGTAAGAATAAATACCTCCAATCACCACAGTCCCACCATTATCAACCAACACTTCTGTTTTAATTACTCTCTTAGTTAAGTCAGCTGGAGCCCCAACACCTGCAGGTGCACCTGCAGAATCTTTTTTTACATTTACCACAAGAGAGATAGATCCTTCATTTGTAATTTTTGGTGTTACTAACATCTCTAACTGAGTCTCTTGAGGTTTCCAATCATCCGTCGTAGTACTTCCCCCCGCACTAGACGATGAAGTAGAGTTTTTATAAAACGACGTTTCTGTTTGAGAAATCGAAGCTTCAACATTATTTTTTGTAATTACTTTGGGACTTGAAATAATTTTTCCTTTTGACTCACTTTCCATTAAGCGCAATTGAAAGTTAAGATCGATTAGCTTGTTAAATCGAGAAATTGTTAAGCCAAAAATAGATTTTGCTGTCTCTGGTGCTGAGCTGAATGAAAAAGTACCTTTATTGACTCCAGTTGTTGCATTATTTAAACTGGCACTAAAAGGGTCATAACCAAAGTTTAATCCTCTCTCTAATCCTATTTCCTTGCTGTATCGTTCTGCTACTTCAACAATCTTAGATTCAATTAACACTTGAGGTGTTTGTGTATCTAAGAGTTCAACAATCTTTTTCATTCTTTCGATCACTTCAGCAGTATCTTTTACGATAATTGAGTTTGTTCTAGAATCTACGCTTATTTTACCCCTCTTGCCCGAAGTCTGTTGACCACCACCTAGTGAACCGCCAGCGGTTAAGAACGAGCCTCCCGCGATTACACCATCTGATGCATATTCAGATAAAATTGCTTTAAGATCATCAATTTTTGCATAACTAATTGGAAAAATTTTTGTTACTAAGGGCTCTTGCTCGACCATTGCATCTTTCGCTCTTTTCTCAATTTCTCTTTCTTTGGCAGCAGCTTCGAATGTACTAACTAATAATATCATTCCATTTTTTTTGGCTACTAACTTATTCATTTCTAGAATTGTATCTAGTGCTTGATCCCATGGAACCTCACTTAGATTCAACGAAATTGGCTCCATCTTTTTGACATCTTCAGTGACAATAATATTAAACCCTGAAGTTTCAGCGACCATTTTTAAAATTTCATCAGGCTTAACACTTCTTAAGTTCATTGAAACTTTTTTCCCAATGTATTTCTTTCGACCAGACATTATGACATTTTCTAAAATATCTTCTATAGATTCAGACTTTGGAATGTTTAGCTTGGCTGCAACAGTTGACGGTATATCTGACACTTTCTCAGCATATGACTGATTCTCTTCCACTTTTTTTTGTGAGAAAACACCATAGCGATTTTCTATTTGAAGAATAATTCTATTGGGCTTTCTAACTAGCACTGACCGGACATTGTCTCGCAACTGAATTGCAATGCGAATGTCTTTTTCTGTTTTTGGCTTTTTATAAGCTTTAACAAAAACAACACCGCCAGAAAATTCTGACGTATCAAATGCTCTCATTACTCTTTCTGAAGCTGCAACACTTGCTAGATCTATGATTATTTGCTTATCTTCTTTTACTTGAAACTTGCTTGCTTGAATATCATTTGCATCGAAAATGAGTTCAAGTTCGCTCACCTCACCTTTTTGTGTGAAGTTAATAGCTTTCATTTCTGCTGCATTTGAAACAGTCAATAAAGCTAAAGCTAAAAGTAAAACGCTGAGAAAAAATCCTTTTTTCATGCAACTCATCCCTAAGTCATCATGTTACTCTTCCTAAATACTGAGGACTTGATAAAATTATAACAGCATTTTAAAAAATATTGCTTTTTTTTTAGAAAAATTAACTGAGTGAATCACTCGCTTGATAAAGGGACAACCGTTTCTAAATATTCGTCTTGGTCATATACGTTTCTTATCTTTTCAACGAAGACGACTCCACCGGGAAGAATTGCTTTTACTTCAGCATTATTGGGTCCAATCTTCATTCCTTCTTTAAGATAATAAACTTCACTTACTATGCCTTTCCCTGTTGCGCCCACTTTGGCCATCGCTCTTCTTTCTTTTCCTATCATTACACCAATTATCCTAATACTTTCCACAGGCTTATTTTCAATGGAGTCATTCTGATTAGTGTAAACACCCGCTTCATGCGACCTTGAAGATGCTTGAGTCTTCTTTTTATTTATTCTTCTTTTAAACGGATCTCTCAAATCAAGCGGATTTTTAACATATGTTTTACTTTTAAATAAACTAAATGCTGTGCCCGAATTTTCTTGCCCTTCGTCTGCACCATAAACAGATAAGGAAAGGAAAGATATAATAAAAAATAACTTTGTGAATTTCATATTACTCTTCCGATTTTTTTGCTTTTTTTGGAACAACAGATTTTTTAGCAATTTGACCTTCTTTGAATTCTTTTTCAATTAGGTCAATTCCTCGTTCTTCTTTGAATTTTGAGTTATATCGATAAGCCTCTAAAATAAACTCTCCAGCAATCAGCTGAAACTTACTTCTTTGTGGTTGATCCAATTTTTTAAAAAACAATTCCGCTACGTTTAAAATTCTTTTATTTTCAGAAATTTTTTCAAACATAATTAAAAACTGAAGATAAGTTGCCTTTGCTCTAAATTTATATTTTCTAGCAATATAGAACCCTCTATCGTCGTCACGCTCGGGCATTATGCTTACTTCTTTTATATTTACATCTTCTGCCATTCTTCTTAATAAACTTATATTTTCAGTATCTGAAACCTCGCTAGGAAGAAGCTGCTGAGTTTTTTCAATTTCCCGAGCTACTCTTTCAATTCTAACCTTTGCTTCATCGATATCTTTATAGAAGCTTGCTATTTCTTTTTTGGTTTTTTTTGCTTTTGCCAAACTTATAGCTTGAACTTCTTGCTGTGCCTTCAGTGAAGTTTCTTTTTCATCAAACTCTTTCCAATCCATTCCCAAATTATAAAGTGCAATTATGATAACAAACCAATGAATATTTTTTAGTATTTTTTCCAATGGCTACCTTGATCTCATGTCGTAGTTTTTAATTTTACCTTTCAGCTCAAAAACTTCATAACTTGTTAAAACTCCATCAATGGTATCTTGCTTGTTTTCTTGTTTTATAGGTGTAATTGAATTTCCAAAAAATGGGGAATCATTTATGATCGTAATAAATTCTCCGATGCTCCTAGGCGTATAAGCTCCACCAGCTACATATACTTCTTTATTTTCGCCAATTTTCAATTGATCAAACCACAAGTCTTCTGGAATACTTCGTGCAATTTTTTCCAAAACTTTTTTGGGATTTGTTCTAATTTTTAAAATTTCATCAACTTGTAAAGATCGAGCTTTTAACCTCTCAACTTGTTTATTGTAGGCATCAAGCTGAGCTTTAATATTTATATTTTTACCAATCTGTTGAGTTATTTTAGTATTTTCACTAGACACCCTCACCAGAGCCTCTTCTTCTAGTTTCAATTTTTCAGCAAAATGTATGTGCACAAAAATCGGAGGCACATAATAGATAATAATAGCAAATCCGATCATTTTGAAGTTTAAAGCCCCGAGATCTAAACCTAAAACTACCGGTAACTTGAACGGGACCTTCTTCTCGAGTAAGTTTAACTCAATCATTTCGGCACGCTCCTCATCGCCAATCCGATAGCGCAAACTCCTTTATAAGCAATCTCATCAATTTGGTTTTCTGAGATATTATTTTTATTATAAGACATGACCTGAAATGGATTTAGAACTTGTACTTCTGTCTCTAGCAACTCTTCCATTGCCTCTGTAAGTCCGGGGATCTGTGTACTGCCGCCAGTTAAAACACAGCCATCAAATGCTTCTTCCGCAGTTGAACTAAGCCAAAAATCAATAGTTTTTTTTAATTCAGCAAAAAACGTATCTAAGACTTGATTGATAATTTCTATTATTTCTTCTGGTATGTTACCGCTACCGTCACCTTGGATTTTTAGACTTTCTGCTTGGTCGTAATTAACTCCCATTTGCCTTTGAATTTCTTCAGTAATAGTTAGTCCACCGATATTGATCTCTTTAAAAAAAACTAAAACACCATTTTTATAAATCATAAAATGAGTTTTTTGTGCTCCAAGATCCATTAATATCCAGGTTTTTCCCGTCGATTTTATTTCGTCGCCCATTACAACTTCAAAAACATTCAATACGGCCGATGCATTTAAATCAACAATTTTAACTTTTAAAGATGAGCGCTCTACAATTTCTTTGAAACTTGTGACAACCGTTTTTTTGGCTGCACCAATAATAACATCAACACCACCACCTTGATTTTCCCCAATCATACTAAATGAAATATTTCCATCTTCGATCGGAAAAGGTAGATACTGCTCAGCCTCCCAAGAAACCTGGTCTTCAACTTCTTCATCTGAACCACCGGCAAGTTGCAATCTTTTTATCAGCGTATTGGGACCAGAAATCCCAACACAAGCAAAGCGATTACTTGAACCAAGTGCTTTAAAGCATTCCTGCAAAGCTTTTATAATTTCATCTTCTTTTTGTATCTCATCCTCAATGATGGCTCCCTCTGGAAGATTTACAGATGCATAGTTCACAATTTTATATGAACCATCTGATTGCAGGGCAACTTCTGCCATCTTAATGGCGCTCAATCCAATATCAACACCTACGATCCCCCTAGGCCCGACATACATGAAGTCGCTAATTTTCTCTTTTATCGAGTCTAGAATATTTTTGGAACTCAATGTTTCGCCTTTACTGAATTAGTCTTTATAAAATTATACATTTAATAAATAAATCAGATCAAGGAATATATATAAGAAGATCACTAAACCACTTCTCAGCAAAGATCTGAAAACTGGCAACGATCAATATGAAAGGACCAAAAGGAATAGGATTTTCTTTTTTAATGGCCTTGCTAGCAATCAAAACAACTCCAACAACCGCTCCTAATAAGCAGCTTAAAAAAATATTTTGAATAATTCCCATAGGACCAAGATAAAGTCCAAGAACAGCAAAAAGCTTAATGTCACCCCCGCCAAGCCCAACTTGGCCTCTTAAAAGATAAAATATCCAACTCACCAAAAGTGGAAACCCAAGTCCAATAGACCCGCCAATCGCCCAAAAGGTCCATGGACGAATAATTAAGCCAATTACAAAGAACATTAGGCCTAAATAAATTGTCACCGAATCTGGTAGAATCTGATGTTTTAGATCAACTATGAAATGCACAAGAAAGGCACAGAAGACACTTAAAAAAAATAAAAAATTGAATAAAGCAGTTGGTCCAATCGAGCGTGGTGCAATTGCAAATGCAAAAATTGCTGTGACCAACTCTACAATCGGATAAAGAATTGAAATTTTAGTATGGCACTCAGAACATTTGCCTCTTAAGTAGATAAAGCTTAAAACGGGAATATTCTCATACCAAGCGATAACGTGTTTGCATTTTGGGCATGCGGATCGAGGATAAGCAATGTTAATCCCTAATGGTAAGCGATAAATTAAAGCATTTAGAAAGCTTCCTATTAAAAGCCCAAACAGTGTGGAGAAAATCAAAAGAAGCTTATCCAAAATTAATCCAAGTTTTTATTTTTAAATATTTGAAGAACAAATAATAAAAGTGCAGTGGTATATAAGAAAAAATAGACTAAAACTTTCACTAAATAAACTGTATCCACTGATTGTTGGTAAATCACAAAATCTTTTAGATTTAATTTATACAAATTTGGAAGTACGACATTTCCAATCTTTACCACATAATTAAAAAAAGGATTCATTTTGGCAAAACTAATTTTTGCTGTTTCATTTAACGAGTGCCCTATCACTAAGATTACGATCGAGTAAATTACAGACATCGCTGTGTTTGTAATCAGTGAAAAAAACACCGCTATTATCAAAACTAATAAAGCTTCAAAAAAAGAAAAGAGGCTGGCCCAAAAAATTAAGTTATTCCAAGAACCGCCGAGAAATATATAAATCCCAGCCGCTAGAGAACTTAGAACAATTGCGTTAATAAATAAAACTGAAGAGAGTCCAATTATTTTGCCGATGAGGAATGATCCTCTTGAAATTGGTTTAGATAAAATCATATAGAGTGTTCGTTGTTCAACTTCTTTAGTCAATAAAGTAGAACCAATAAAAATGGCCATTCCAAAACTTGAAAGTGTCATTATTCCTAAGCCAAAATCTAGTGCAATCTTTGCGGGAGCACCATATGCAAACTCTGAAGCAATATAAGTAATTAAAATTAACCCTAGTGCTAAAAACAAAATACTTGTCATAACTTTACTACGGTAAACTTCTATAAACGTAAATTTCGATACTACCAATGTCGTTTTCATGCTTTTATTTTATATATTATTTCTTCTAAACGAGGTTTTTCTTTTTCTATTTCTAAAACATTAACTTTTTCATTAATTAACTTTGATAAAAATTCTAACTTCTCACTTTCATGAATAATTTTAGAGATTATTTTATTATCTTCAATGTAATTTACCTTATAAAGGTCATTTGAGTTCTTTAAGATCAATGAATCGATACTTCCTTCATAAATAAGCTTCCCTTTTTCTATGAAGATTACTTTTTGGCAAATTTCTTCTACATCTGGAACAATGTGACTACTAAAAAAAATTGTAATCCCATCATTGTTTAATTCTTTCAAGATATTTTTAAAATCTCTTCTTCCTAATGGATCTAATCCTGATAGCGGTTCATCTAAAATTAAAATTTTGGGTTTGTGTATTAGTGAACTAATAAATCCTAAACGCTGCTGCATTCCTTTAGAATAACCATGAATACGGCGATCAAGTGCGTATGCAATTTGCATTCTTTCTGACCAAATTGAAATTAAGTTTTTGAGTTCACCTTTTTTTATTCCGTTCAAACTTCCAGAATATTCTAGAAACTCTCTTCCCGTTAAATATTGATAAAGGTAAGCTTTTTCCGGAAGATATCCAATTGCTGATTTTATCTGATTGGAAGTTTCACCTAGTTTTTTAGAAAAAGTTACTTTTCCAGAATCTTGCCTCGAAAAATCCATTAAGATTTTAATGAGTGTTGTCTTTCCGGCACCGTTCGCACCTAAAAAACCAACCAATTCACCTTCATTTATTGAAAAAGTAACATTATCCAAAGCTTTAAATTCTTTTTCCCAAAAATTGTACCTAAACGATTTTGAAATTTCTTGAAATTGAATCATTTAATAATACTATTCCTTAATTTTAATTTCTCAAACTATTAAAATCTTTTAATTGGAAAATTTTTAAATTTTCAAGTTTTTTATCGCCCCTAAACCCTCGGGGCAATATCCGATATTTGCACAATCCGAATAAAACACCCAACCCATAAAAAAAATGACCAAAGGCAAAGCACAATGCGGAGGCTAAAACCAAAAATATATTTGTATGAAATTCCAAAGCTGAAATAACAATTATACTAAAAAAATAAATAAGAATCGGTAAATAAAGTAATTTTAAACTTTCAAACTGAAATAAAAAGGGAAGGGTGAAAAGAGTTGTAAAATAAATGGCATAAATCGCAGGAAGTAAAAAGATCAACTCTGCGGTACTCCAGCCAAGATGTTTTGCCCTGCCTTTGCCGTACGAATACATTTGATTAAAAAAGTCTTTAAGTGTTTCTCTTGGAAATCGATAAACAACCGCTAACGGATTATAGATTATAGGATTTCCCTTTTGTCGTTTGATGTAATCATTCTCCTCTCCCGGATAGAGTCCATGATCAAAGCCGCCTGATTTGGTAAAGTAATCTTTTTTAATTAAAAGATTAGAAAGAATAAGTTCTTTTTCATTTGTTATTCTCACGGAACCAAGTGAATTGTAGCGACTTTTAAAGGGACCAATACCCAAATAAGACGAAAAGAACTTGTTTAAAATCTGATGAAGATTATTTGATTTCGTTTTTAGCAGTGATGGGCCACCAAAGATAGCTGCTTCGGGAAAATTTTTAATTACTTCTAAATACTCTAATAAAATTTTAAAGTCTGGCTCAGAGTCTTCATCGAAAAATAAAAGATATTCGCCTCTAGCAACATTGGCCAATTCGTTTCTTTGAGTCGAAGGATTACAACCTTCTGCTACTATGACTTCAAACATTATCTCTTCATCGAGGGCCAAATGGTCCCACGATGAAAACAATTCCCTTTCTGAATATTTCTTAGTCACTATTAATATACTAATGCGCAATTTTTTATACCCTAATCGTTTTTTTTATTAATCGATGATATAATAACAATCTATGAAACACAGCACAGTTTGGCAAAAATTTACTTTACCAATTTTTTCATTATTTTTTCTGGTAGCATCTTATTTTGTGAATATTAGCAATGAAAAGCCGCTGATGTTTATTTCCAAACAGGATCAATCGGTGAATTTCAATGCCTCCCTCTTTACATATTTCAACCTAGGTCTAAAAAGATTAATCTCTTCAAGTTTATGGGTTTCTACTATTGTAGAAAGCGATATCGATCATTACAAAAAAAAAGATTTGAACTCTTGGATGTTTTTGCGATTCGATTCAATTTCTAAAATAGATCCAAAGTTTTATGAAAACTATACTTTTGGTGGAATCTATTTATCGATAATCAAGGACGATATTCCTGGAGCAAGCTCGATTTATAAGTCTGGTTTGGCTGTTTACCCTAATGATTATTCTCTATTAAGAGATGCTGGATATCATTTTTATCTGGAGGCAAATGATCCCAAAGAGTCATTTTTAATTTATACAAGATTAAAGAATAATTTTAAATTATCCCACTCTGTAATTAATAGACTTGCCAAGCTTTCAGCTCAAACGGGAGATCTTGCTAGTGCTTATGAGATGCTAACGGAGCTTCAAGCTCACTATCCACCAAATGACCTAATAGGTCTCAAAATTTTAGAACATAGATACTCGATCAGAGCTGAACAAGATTTGAATTGTTTAAATGTTAAAAAATTAAAAAATTGTAAACTTAAAGATCTTGAAGGAAACAATTATATTTTAAGGAACGGATTATTTGAAGCGATCAGAGAATGGAAAGCTTTTAATTATAAAAAATAAATCCAAGCCTCTCTTATAGTGAGGCTTGGATTTATTAAATTCTAGTATCCGGGAATATTTGCAATTGCTTTTGTCTGAGTAATTGTCCAAGTGTCATATGGTATCGCACTTGAAATATTTCCAGCTGCCCCAGCAGTAAAGATAGTTGAAACCGTTGCTGATGGAATAGTTGAGCTTAGAATTTGAGCCGCGGCCGGAAGTGTTGTAGCGTTGTTTGCTTTTGTATGCTGACCAGGAGCAATTGCAAATTGGCCGGCAACACACGTTCCTCCCTTACCTGTAATAATACCCGGACTGTTAGTTGTTTCATCGGTATTGAATCCAACGATATAATATCCTTTTGGAGGTGTTTCATAACCAATACTTGTTAAGCAAGTTGCATAAGTATCGTAATCTGAAAGAGAACCAACCTCAGCTGAATAAAGTGCTGCGAGCTGAATTTTAGCTTCTGATTGTTTAGCCTTAGCCTGATATTTTTTAAAGTTTGGAACAGCAATAGCAGACAAGATACCAATAATTGCAACAACGACCATGAGCTCTACGAGAGTAAAACCACTCTCGCCTTTTAAAAGCGCTTTCTTCATAACCTTCTCCTGTTATACCAAAATTAAGATTTGGTATTCGTTTTTTAAAAAATTTTAAAAAAATTAAGATTTTTTAAAATTTCTTTCTTTAAATCATTATAAACCCTAGTTCTATAATATTATAACATTTATCGAATTATTCACCATAACTAATGAATACCCTGATAAATTATGCCCCTGCTGACATAAACATCGGAAGGTACATGGCAACTAAAATGGTCGCTATGATCCCCCCAAGAACAACAATGATCAATGGTTCTATCATCTTAGTCATTCCGGCAACCAATGTATCAACTTCTTCTTCAAAAACTTCTGCCACTCTGGCCAACATTTGATCAATCTGACCAGTTTGCTCACCTACTCGAATCATTTGCGTAACTAATTCTGGAAAATATTCAATTTTACTTAAGGGCTCTGTGAGTGTTTTACCTTCTACGATTTTTTTCTTAACTTCTCTTAGATCTTGTGCGATTACGCTGTTATCTAATGTCTCTATACAAATATCGAGAGCATCAATTAATGAAACACCGGCACCTAATAATGTTGAAAGGGTATTAGAAAATGAACTTAGGTTTCCCTTGATGATAATTTTTCCAAAAATTGGAAAGCGCATACTTAAATTATCCCAAAAAATTTTTCCAACAGGTGTTCTGATGTATGAGACAAAAACTGCAATAGATACAAAAACAGTTGGGATCATTATGGGAGTGTATTTTCCAAAAAAATCGGAGGTATCGATTACAAGCTGCGTAATCCAAGGAACCTCTTGCCCACTTTCTTTAAGCATTCCCGTAAATTGTGGAACAACAAAAACCATCATCCCCCAGATAACCACTGCCCCCACGGAACAGACGATAGAAGGATACATCATCGCTGATTTTATTTGTGCTTTAGTTTTCTGCTGCTTTTCCATATGCACGGCAAGTTTTTTTAAAATTTGATCAAGGATTCCCCCTGCCTCTCCCGCGCGAACTAAATTGCAGTAAAGTTTATCAAATCCTTTTTGAGCCTGCATCGCTTCTGCAATAGTTTTCCCCTCTCCAACGTCAGTCGCAATTTTTTTTATGGCAAGTTTAAGTGCAGGGTTTTTTTCTGAGCGATATAAAATTTCTAACGATTGTAATATTGGAACTCCCGCAGAAATCATGATGGCGAGCTGCTTGGTAAAGCCAGAAAGTTCTTTTACGCCAATTGCTTTAGCAAACCCCTTATCTACCAACCACATTCCTAAATCGAATTCAAGAATTGTAGGTGGAATTATTTTTTTTACACGAATACCTTGAAGGCGAAGGGCCTTTCTTACTTCTTTTTCGTTGGCGGCTTCAATTTGGCCAAGAATTTTTTTTCCACCGCCATCAACGGCTTCGTACTTATAGATTCCCATTTACTATTTTACCTTGATACCTAATTGTGTAGCTAATTCTTCGGGTGCATTTGAATATCCCATCGCTACATCGGCACTAATTGCACCTGTTTCAACAAGTTTTTTTAAACTTTGATTCATCGTAATCATTCCAGATTTATCCTGTCCGATTTGCATTTGAGAATAAACCTGATGCAATTTATCTTCACGAATTAAATTTCGAATACCATTAGTAGGAACTAAAATTTCCATCGCAGCAACACGTCCTTTCTCAAAAGACTTTGCGATAAGCTGCTGTGAAACAATTCCCTGAAGAACGAAAGACAATAGAGTTCTTACCTGAATTTGTTGATGTGAAGGAAATACGTTAATAACTCGGTTAATTGTTTGTACACACGAGTTAGTATGAAGTGTTCCGAAAACCAAGTGCCCTGTTTCCGCTATCGTTAATGCAGCCTCAATTGTTTCCATGTCTCTTAATTCACCAACGAGAACAATATCTGGATCTTGGCGAAGTAAACTTTTCAGTGCATTGTGAAACGATAAAGAATCAGTTCCAATTTCACGCTGATTTACAAGACAGTTTTTATGAGCATGAACAAATTCGACTGGATCTTCTAGCGTAATAATATGTCCCGCTTCATGCTGATTTAGATAATCGATGAGCGAAGCTAGTGTTGTCGATTTACCCGACCCCGTTGGTCCCGTTACAAGAATAAGTCCGTTACTAACATCACACATTTTTAATAAAACGTTCGGTAGGTTAAGGGCCTTGAAGTCTGGAATGATACTTGGAATGATACGAAAAACAGCAGCAACTGCACCTTTTGAGTTAAAAACGTTAGCACGAAACCTCGCTAGACCTTTAATTCCGAATGAAAAATCTAGCTCTAATCTTTTTTCAAATTCATTTTTTTGTTCTTCAGATAAAATTTGATAGATAAGTCTTTTTGTATCTTCACCTGATAGCGGAGATGTTTTTACTTTAATTACTTCTCCATGAACTCTCAACCCGGGTGAAGTTCCAGATGTTATATGAAGATCCGAAGCATTACTATCAACCATCAGTTTAAAGAGCTGTTGAATTTTCAAACCTTCGTTTCCTGCACTTTGAGCGGTTCCCGTTTGGGTAAGTCTCGTGGAGGCTTTATTGCTTGTGCTATCGTCGCTCATTTGTAATCCCTAGAGTTTGTCAGAAGCTGAGTTTGAAACCGCTTCATCTATTGTTGTTAGTCCCTGTGCCACTTTGGTTAGTGCACACATACGAAGTGTTTTCATTCCTTCTTTTATCGCTTGTCGTTTTATTTCATCGGTTGATCCATGACGAAGTAGAATTTCCTTAATCGCCGGAGTCATTTCTAAAACTTCATAAATAGCAACTCGTCCTTTGTAGCCTGTGTTATTGCAAGTAGAGCATCCTTTCCCTTTATAGACAGTAATCTTTGCTGCTGATGCCGGTGAAATACCACATGAAACCAAAACCTCAGGTGTAATAGTGGAATCAATATCTTTACAGTCTTTACATATTTTACGACATAATCTTTGAGCTACAACAACATTTAATGCTGCCGCTACAAGGAAAGGTTCAATATCCATATTAATTAATCTTGTAATCGTACTTGGAGCATCGTTAGTATGGAGCGTAGATAAAACTAAGTGACCAGTAAGAGCAGCCTCAATGGCAATCTCTCCAACTTCTCCATCTCGAATCTCCCCAACCATGATAATGTCTGGATCTTGACGTAAAAAAGACTTCAGTGCAGCCGCGAAAGTCAAACCAATATCTTTTTTTACGTTAACTTGATTTATCCCTTCCAAGTTAAACTCAACTGGATCTTCAGCTGTAGAAATATTTGTATCAATCTGATTTAGTTCTGCTATTGCTGAATATAGAGTAGTCGTTTTCCCTGATCCCGTAGGTCCCGTTACAAGACACATACCATACGGCCGCGAAATACCTTCTTTAAAAACTTCTAATTGCTTTGCCTCAAAACCAAGCTTTGTCATATCAAGTTGAAGGTTTGACGAATCAAGAAGTCGAAGAACAATTTTTTCACCAAACAAGGTCGGAAGTGAGGACACTCGATAATCGATTGGCTTGCCACCAATTTCTAACTTAATACGACCATCTTGTGGCTTTCTTCTTTCTGAAATATCCATCTGAGCTAAAATTTTTACTCGAGAAATAATTGGCATCATTAAACTTCGAGGCGGTTTCGCTGCTTCAACCAAACTTCCATCTTGTCTGTAACGAATTCTGAAATTTGTTTCATAAGGCTCAATGTGAATATCTGAACACTTCGTAACAAATGCTTCTGCAAGAATTCTGTTAACGTATCGAATTACATCGTCACCAATATCATCTTCATTTATGTTTTCTTCTTTCTTACTATCGTTTTTTATTTCTCTAATCGTTTCCAAAACATCTTCTATACTTTCTGGAACACGTGAGAAAATATCTGCCCAAGACGAGATACTTGTAAGAATAAAATCAATTGGATATTGGAATAAAGATTGCAACTCTGCTTGTAGCTTAATTAGTGAAGGATCATAGATTGCAACACTTACTGCTTTTGCATTTTTTTGAATGGGAATTACTCTATATTTTATGATGTCACTTTTTTTAACGATTTTAAAAATTCTTTCTGGGATTTTAGCTTTCGATAAATCTATATAAGTAAGATTATAATTTTCAGCAACTTGTTTTGCGAAACGAACATCATCAAAAAATTTAAATTGTAATAACCCAAGTTCGGAAATAATTAACGGGTCTTTGTCGATGATAAGCGGCCTTAGATCCTTTATAGGAACCATTCCGGTCTTAGTGATTACTTCAACAAATTCTTTTCTAAACATGGTGTTTTTTTATTTTTCCAAAAAGCTTTCAACATTCTAAAGACTTATCGGAGTTAAAAAAATCTTCTTTAAGAATTTTAACAACTTAAATGGTCGTGTTGATTGACCAAAACAATAAGGCATGACGAGCCTGAAGCTCCAGCATTTCATATCCATCGCAATATTGTTTCACTCGAATAGGCAATGTTGATAAATGAGGGTGGAAATTGTAGTTATAATCCCAAAAGATTGAATTTTTTGATATTCTTCCTCGAAAAACATACTCACGTGCACAGGTATTAATGACAAGAGACTGACACGTTTTAGAGAAATGATTTGTGAAATATTTTTCTAAATCAATCTGATCAAAATCATCAAATAATTTCCGTGATAGGATCCGATACTCGATTTTTAAATTTTCAAGTGCAGTTGCTGTAATTTTTGACATTACTCCATCGCCCAAGATGACAACATTCAATTCTTGAAATTGAATGTTCCAATTTTTTAATATCTCAACGATTGCCATGTAGTCAGTATTTTCTCCAACGACATTACCATTTTCTATTTTTAAGCAATTAATTGCCCCTAACATCTTTGCTTGCTCAGTTAGTACAACTTCACTTAAAAAATGTTTTTTGTAGGGGCTAGTTATGCTCACTCCACGAAATAGAGAAAGCAGTTCTGCAGCACTAGGAATATCGAGATTTGATGAATAATCTAGAAGGTCGTAGTCAAGTGGGCCATTAATTAATCGATGGTATATTTCCGGGGATTTAGAATGCTGAATATTTTTTCCAACTAATGCCAGTTTTATCATTTTTTAAAAAACTCTTTTGCGCACAAAACGTCAGAATCGATTTGAGAAATTAAATCATTTACGCTAGAGAATTTTTTCTCGTCGCGGATTTTTCTTAAAAAAGTAACCCGCATTTCTTCACCATAAATATCGCGGTTAAAATCTAAAAGGTGCGTTTCAATATTTATCGCATGTCCCATGTTGAAAGTAGGATTAATGCCTATATTAGTTAATGAGTTATATGTCATCCCGTGGATAGTTGTTTGGGTTATATAAACACCTCCAGCCGGGATTATCAGCGTTTTATCATAATCCATATTGGCAGTTGGAAAACCTATTTGTCTGCCTCGCCCTTGTCCTTTAATAACGTGTCCAGATAAATAATAAGCTCGACCTAAAAGTTGATTAGCTTTTTCCATCTCTCCTTTTTTAATTTCTCCCCGAACTACGCTTGATGAAACAGCAGTATTCTCTGAACGAAATTCATCTTGAAGAATTAATTGGATTGATTCTTTTTCGCATAAGCTTTTAGCCAGTTTATAATCACCTGACTTATTGGCACCAAAAACAAAATCATGTCCTAGGTAAACTTTTTTAATTCCAGTATATGATAAAATATATCTTTTGAAAAAATCCTCCGGAGAAAGGGTGCTAAAGTCTCGTGTGAAATCTATTTCTAATAGATAATCAACTCCACACTCGCTTAAAAGCTCTCTTCTTTCCGTATATGTATTGATAAGAAATCCAGATTGTGCTCTAAGCATAAGAACAGGATGAGGAACAAATGTTATTATTACAAATTTCGATTTATTTTTTTTACAATCCTGATTAATTCGAGACAAAAACTCTCTGTGCCCAACATGAACACCATCAAAATTTCCGATGGTAACCTGTGAGCTTCCTTCTGAATATATGGCCTTTAATTCTTCTAAGTTTTTTATTACGATCATATATTTTTCAACAATTCCTTAAAGTGCTTGCTTTCAAAAACTATTTTCTTATCTTGTTTATTTATCCCAAAATTCTTTTCTTCGCAAACTTGTAGGGTTTGTTTAAAATATAATTTTGCTTCTAAACTTAGCCCACTTTCATCAATGATACGATTAACTGATAATCCACCATTGGACATTTTGTTTTGTTTATCTAATGCAGCGACCACTTTATAAAGCTCAGAATAATTAAGGCCCTTATTCTTCATATGTGCAATATCTTTTCTCACCTCTCCCGCTTGATCAGTCGTAGCGATTTTATTTTTTGAAGAATAATACCAACTACCAACAACGGCGGTAATGAGTAAAGTGATTATAATATTGAATACATCAAACCAGCGATCAAACCAACGGTTTTCTCCCTTTAGATTAGGTCCGACTAGGCCAATTAAATTCTTTTCTACTTTTTTTCCAGATTCATTTGAAGAAGAAAACAACTTAGAAAGAAAATCTTCTTCGGGAGCACTTGATGCTTCTTTGTTTTTAGCAGCTGCTGCTCCAACACCAGAGTTGCCGGCAGAGGAAGCAACTCCACTTACTTCTAAAGCAGGGATTGATAATTTTTTTTCAATATAGCGACCATTACTTGGATCAAAATAGGCAAGGCTCAACTCTCTTTGCTTTATATTGAGAGGGCCTCTTGCCAATAAAGTGTATTCAAATAATTTTTTTGCTGACTGAGTTCCGATTTCGGAAACTTCTGATTTTGTATCAAATGCTTCTAAATTATTGTCAGTGTAAATTGTTGGCGCATCTAAATTTTCGAGAGCACCTTTACCTTTAACTTCCAACTTTATTTCTATTGGCTCATTCACCAGATATTTATTTTTTGCAATACTCAAACTAAATTCATGTTCTCCCACTAGGCCCGTGAAGCCAGCTGGTACGTTTTCTGAGGGCAGGGGAAGAACTTCTACTTCAATACGAGGACTAGAGAGGTCACGACTTTTATATCGTTGAGCTCCCATTCCGAACCCCCCGAAGGGAGATGAGTAATCATTTTCAATTACTTGTGCTGAAATTGTCATGGGATCAAGTACAGCATTTCCAACTTTTTCCGGATAAAGTCTCGCTGAATAAGCAAGAATTCTCTTTAAAACTTGTCCCTTGTATTGAACCGTTTCAACTGGTGAATTCACATGATGAAAGCGCTTAATAAATTTATTAAGTTTTGGAAACTCTTTAACATCATTAGCAGATATTGCAGTTTTAAAATAAAGATAATAATTTACATCAATAGCTTCACCTAAATAAACTTTTGTCTTAGAGGCTTGAGCCTCCATAAAAGCATCTGGGATTCTTCTTGCTTGAGCCAAAATATTTATATGTAGATCTTTTACGTTATTTGTTTTGCCACCAATTTCAACTTTTATATTTTTAATCGTGACTTGGCCGGATCTTTCAGCAATGAGCTCATAAACATAGTTTTGCTCACGGTTCGTTGTAAATTTTCCATTAATAACGGTTGTTGAAATTGAAACACCCTGCTCGCGCTTACCTTGTACAGTCGCTCCTACTGGTGTAAATGAAATATAGGGATCGACGTTTCCTGTAGTTTTAACTTTAAACGTTACAAAAAAACTTTCGTTCATTAGTGGTTCAGGAGGACTTACTTCAACGTCAACATCTTCAGCTCGTAAGCTCGGCAATATACAAAATGCTAAAATTAAGAACAAAAACTTTATTGATTTCATTACCAGTCTCTCTTTTGTTTTTGGTCGCCACGTTCACTTGTGGATGTATCCATCATTTTCTTTTGCAATTCTCGATCGTCGCTTAAAATCTGTTTTATCATTGCTGGTGTTTTAACCATTCTTCGCTTTTGCTCAATTCCTTTTTCTTTTTCGTCTAAAGTGCTGGGTCCTTGAGGTTGTTGATCTTCTTTTTCTTCGCCTTCGCCTTCACTTTTTTTCTTTTCTCTATCTTTTTCTTTACCGTCTTTTTTCTCTTCTTTTTTATTTTCTCGTTCACTGCCTAATTTGCCACTAGCATCGGGACGTTTTTTTTGTTCTTCCTTTTGCCCCTTACTCTCTTGCTGCTGTCCTTCCTTTCCATCTTTTTTGTCTTTATCATTTTGGCCATCTCTATCATTTTTTTGATTTTTGCTATCGGGGTTATCTTTTTTGCCGTCTTTCTTGTCGTCTTTTCCATCTTTTTTATTCTTATCTTCACCTTCTTTAGGTGATTGTTGCTTATCTTGTTCGTCCTTCTTCTCATCTTTTTTATTATCTTTTTGTTCTTCTTTTTTCTTATCCTCTTCTTTCTTTTTTAAATGATGAGCAAGATTACTTCTCACTTTCTTTTTCAAAGACTCATTTTTAGAATTTCTAAGCAAATCTTGAAAAATTGGCATTGCCTCTTTGAGTTGATTATCTTTCAAGAGTGCAGTCGCTTGATTAAACCGAACTTCTTCTTCGTCATCTTTTTTGGCATACTCAGAATAAAGTTCTACAGCTTTTTTGGGATCCTTACTTCTTAGAATTTTCTCTGCCGCTTTTAGAGTAAATGTTCTATCCGCTTTTCCTTCTTTAATAACTTCTAGGTCTTTTGTAATTTCAGGCGAAGGCATTAAAGCTTTGTCTTCTGCAAAAGACTTTCCGATACTAAGTCCTAAAAAAGAAATAATTAGTAAATTTTGAGCTGTTTTAAAGAGTGCAAATCGTCCAATTAAAACAGACAGGCAATATAGTAAAATAGCTGGAATTAAAATATAATGAGAGAAGACCGGGCGAACTCTAACATCACCAAGGTTTTGCTTTTTCATGTAAGTACCACGAAAAAAATTCATTATTTCTTCTGTGGGTAATGAATAAGAATTTGCAATCCAAAATTTAAAATTTTTAACATTCTTTCCGAGTTTGCGAATATAAGATTCATCCAGTTTTGTGACGACAGGCTCTCCTTTAAACGTTTTATAGCCTCGAAAGCTCCCATCCTCCCAGCGTAGGGGAATGTTTCCACCTTTGGCAGTTCCAACTCCAACAACAGCTAAATTTATATTAGAAGGAATCTTGCCATCAAAAGCCCCTTCACTTTCTTCTGCATCGGTAAAAACAAGCATGTTTCCACCTTGTGAATCATCGGATGAGTCTGCTTCAAAATAATGAACTGCTTCAGCTATAGCTTGCGAAATATTAGAACTACCATTGACTGAATTAGTTTTTTCCAATGCTGCCAATCTTGAATCGATTAAATCAATATCATCAGTAAAGGGAATTAACCTTTTTTGGATATCCGAAAACAGTACTATAGAAATTTGATGTCCAGCTGCTCCTTTAACAAAGTGTCTCGCAATTTGGAGTGACTTTACGAATCGACTTGGCCTTACATCTTCAGCTAACATACTAGTTGAAGCATCAAGTAGAATTATTGTTCTTTGATCTGGTAGGCTTGTTCTGATTTTCTTTTCTGGTCCACGTAAATCCAACAAAGATAGCATCATTAAAAATAAACTTAGTGTATACATAAATGTCGAAATTCTATTGGCCCAAGTTCTGTCAAAGAACCAATAAGATTTTACCCAGCTGAAGAATTTTGAATTTAGCCAAAACAAAGTAATGATAATGAGAAAAATTCCAACAATTGCGTGAATAAAATAATGAGTATTAGCAAAACTCATGGTCCCTCCCTAAGAAGTAGACGGCGACTTAACTCGGCACCTATAAATAGTAACATTCCAATTAAAAGATATTTGAAATAAAGTTCTTCATATATGACTTTTCCTGAATGTTCTATTTGTGTTCTTTCCATTTGATTAATTTCAGTTAAAACATTTTGCAGAGCCTTGTTGTTGCTGGCCATGTACGCTTTACCATGGGTCATGTCTGCAATTTCTTTTAAGCCTTTGGCATCGACACTTCCACCTGGAATAACTTGATAACGTTGAACCCCAAACATGTTTGGACCAACTGGAATTCTTGCATCTTTATCCCCACCAATACCGACTGTATAAATTTTTATTTTATTGGTTGCGGCCATTTCAGCAGCTTGAAGTGGCGTAAGTGTTCCTACGTTACTTACTCCATCAGTAAGGAGTAAAATAACTTTGCTCTTTGCCTGTGACTGCAAAAGGCGTCCTACTGCAAGAGCAAGCGCATCTCCAATGTTTGTTCCATCACCAAGTGGTCCTAGTTTTATTTGATCTACCATTCGATTAATGAGTTCGAGATCTGTTGATAGTGGAAGTAGAGTAAAAACTCTTTCGGCAAAAATAACTATTCCAATTCGATCTTTTGGGAAAAGTGCTGTAAAATCTTTTATTTTTTGTTTTGCTGCTTCAACTCTATTAGGTTTCAAATCTTCAGCCATCATTGACCTTGATAAATCGAGTACGATCATAATGTCATTTACATCAATAGTATTTTTACTCATACCTAAAGGTCTTCGAGGTCCTGCCAGAGCAATTGCAATGTAAATCCAACCAGCAACACCAACTGCAAAAACCAATGTTCGAAGTATCGGCAATCCTTTTTTCTTATACTTTTTAGGTAAAAACAATTGTGCTTTTCTAAACCAATAGAAGAAACTAATTAACCAAAACAATAGCCCGACTAATGCCCACAGGGCGTATGTTATATGCTGGAATTCAAAATTCATTTGAAACTCCCGCGTATAGAGTCAAAACTTGACTGCACTTCACTCAATTCGCTAGGTCCCCATGTTTTTTTATACTGATGATTTTCCATTGTTTTGAAAAACTCATTAAAAGCAGGTGTCTTAATTTCAACATGAGTGAACCATTCTTTTTTTTGAGCATAAATTTTTTCAAAATCTTCTCTGGTTTTCGCTTTGTTAAAAAGTTCTTTATATTCTTTTATAACCCGAGTTTTCGGATCATTTCTAAATCGACGAATAATCAGATAAAGTTTCTCTCTTTTGATAATTACGATAACAATAATAAAAACTAAAAGTGCTCCAAACATAATAAGTGTTGCATTTGAATATGAAATCGATTGCTCTAGTACATAGTAATCTTCACTTGCTTCTGCTTTTTCTACTTTTAGAGCTGGGGCTGCAACTAAAAAGTCTTTGCCCTTGTAAGAAAAATTTTGAGCAGTGATTTCTTTGTTTCCTTGAACAATAAAGGAAGCTTTCATTTCTATAACATCGGCATTGTTTTCAGAGGGGCTAACAGAAATTACATCTATTAAGTAAAACGCATTAAAGAGCAGTCGGTTTTGCAATTTCTTAAACTCGCTGGCATCAACATTTTCAATGGGCCAAACCTTTAATAATCCTTCTACGATATCTCCTTCTTTTACGACTTGATCAGCATCTAGAAGATGGAATTCTGTTTGTAACTCACTTGCCATACAAAGTGAGAAGCTAAAGAGTAGTATCGTTAAGACCATGGAAGATAAAATTTTCATCTCATCTCCTTCACAAAATTGTCCAAATAAGTTTCTTGAACTCGAATACGTTTAAACTTTTTTCCAAACTCATTAACAAGTTCTTTTTTTCCTGATAAATCATATTTCCCTAAACTTCCATTTTCTTTCCTGTTTGAGGATGCAAACAAAGAGTAGGGTAAAGACTTCGCTTCATCGAGCGGAGAAATTAATTGAAAGCAATGAACATTGGCGCGGTAAAGAATTTTTCTGACAACTGACGTTTCTATAAAGTCATTAAAATCAGACAGAAGGATAATTTCTCTTCTGCTATTTAAATGTTTCATTATAGATAGATATTTTTGAGTGTTATCAACACCAACTCCAACTTGTCGCTCTAGATTCACCTTGCCTTGAACGTTGAGAATATTTTTATCTTCTAGTACTGAAATTAAATGACTAATTCCGGCTTCACCTGATTTTTTGGGAATATTAATTATTTCGTCAGCAACAATAAGAGCATGAACATAATCATTACTTTCTTTTGCTAAAAGATATAGTAAACAACAAATTTCAATAGCGGCTTGAAGTTTAGAAACTCCGTTATATCCTGTCAGCATTGTCGCTGTTGCATCTATTACAACAACGATTTCTACATTTCTTTCTTCATTAAATGTCTTTACATAAGGATTGCTGGTTTTCGCCAATATTTTCCAGTCAATGAAGCGGATATCATCACCAAATGAATAAACCTGATGCTCTTTAAATTGTAAACCCGTTCCCTTAAAGTTAGTTTTAAGCATGCCTACGGAATGTGAGTTTGCATTTTTAAAAAGATTGGCTTTTATTCTACCAACTACTTTTCTAACTTCGGTTATATTCATAAATTAAACTCTAGCTTCTTTTAGACTAACGATTTAGCAATTTTTAGTGCCACATCAGTCGATTTAAAATTATCAATTGCGGCCTCATATGAAAGTATTAGTCTGTGACCGAGAACACTTGGAACAATTTTCAGAATATGGTCAGGAGTTACAAACTCCTTGCCTTCCATAAACGCCATATACTTTGAAATACGGTAGAGCCAAATAACTGCCCTTGGAGAAGCTCCCGCTGTAATAACTCCATTAAATTCTTTTTTAAAAAATTCAGAAGTAGGTCTCGTCGCATGGACAATCTTAACAATTAAGTCTTTTATTTTTTCATCAACGTAAATTGCTTCAACAAATTCTTGAGCACCTAGAAGATCGTCCGTTGATAAAACAGGTTCAAGCTTTGAGCCACTTCTTTTAAGTTCTAAAATATTTTTTTCTGCTTTAAAGCTTGGATAATCGACATTAACTTTCATCATAAATCTATCAAGTTGCGCTTCAGGAAGTTGATAAGTTCCTTCTTGCTCAATTGGATTTTGAGTTGCCAAAACAACAAATGGAGAAGAAAGGCGATGAGTTTCCTCGCCAATAGTAACTTGCTTTTCCGCCATGGCCTCTAAAAGAGCAGCTTGTACTTTCGCTGGAGCACGGTTTATTTCATCAGCCAAAAGTAATTGTGTAAAAATTGGCCCGAATTTCGTATTAAACTCTTCACTTTTTTGCGAATAAATCATTGTTCCTATTAAATCCGAAGGAAGTAAGTCAGGAGTAAATTGGATTCGCTTAAAGGAAAGGTCACATAATTTACTCATTGTAGACACAGATAACGTTTTGCCTAAACCTGGCATTCCTTCAATAAGAAGATGTCCTTCACAAACGAGGGCAGCCATAATTGCATCTAATAAATTATCTTGCCCAAAAATAACACCCTTCGCATGATCTAGAACGGTATTTATTTTTTCTCGTGTTTTCGTACTGCTCATAATTAACCTCTCGTTATGTAGTAAACCAAATATTTAATGTAAAAACTTTTATCTCTTAGGCCTGACATCGGATGATCAAATCCCTGCACGCCCAAATCAAGCAATTGCAATTTTTGTCCATTTTTAAAAGCTGCATCTTGCACAGTTTTATCAAGCTCATCGTAATTAACGTAATGAGTACATGAGGCGACTACTAAAACTCCTGCATCCGACAACAATTTCATGGATTTTAGATGCAATTTTTCATAACCCTGAAGTGCAGATGATTTATTTTTCTCTGATTTAGTAAAAGCTGGTGGATCGCTAATGATGACATCGTATTTTCTATTTTCTAAAATAGCTTGGTCCAAAAATTTAAATACGTCTGCTCTGATAAAAGTTCCACGATGATAAAAACTATTTAAGGCCAAGTTGTTTTCTATCGCTTCTTGCATTTGACCTTGATCAACAAAATCAACAGTCTTTACTCCAGCAGAAAGTAAATGGAGCCCCCAACTGCCTACATATGAAAATAAGTCCAAACCATTTTCTTTAGATACATTTATTCTGAATAATAAATTTTTAATTCGAGTACGATTTTCTCTATGGTCGTAGTAATAACCTATTTTTTGCATAACTGATTTTGGAATTTTATATTTAATTCCATTTTCTTCGACTTCTAAATCACCTGCTATGCCTTCTTTGTTATGAATGGGAAGAACTTCTGCCTTTCTATATTCCACATTGTCGTAGAAAACAACTTCGTGGGTTGCAAACACTTTTGTAAATATTGATTTTATTAAGTCTCTAAAGCGATCAAATCCCGCAGTATTTATCTGAATAAGGATATTTTTTTTATACTTATCAACAATTAAACCAGGAAGAGAGTCATTGGTTCCGTAAACAAGTCTTGCTCCAGCTTGATAGTCTAAATATATATATCTTTTTTGAATCGCAGAATTCAATAGGTCAGTAATAACTTTTTCAGCAACATTTTTCTCATCATCAGATGATTTAAAATTATCAGAGTCTAATTTTATAACTTTTATCTTAAAAAATATCTCAGCATGAGGGTTAACATAAGCTATGTAGTTTTTTTTAACAGTAGAATCTTGAATAAAAACCCATTCACCTGGAATTAATCCTTTGGGAATTTCTTCAACATCTTTTTCAGAAAGTTCTCGCTCTCCACGAAGAATTTTCGTAGATGATTTGGGAAGTAGTTGCAGTGTTTTCAGGTTAGCCTCTAGGGAGATAAATTCTTGTTATCCCTTAAGTATAGAACGAGTTTTAAATTCTTCAATCACAGAATTATTACCTGAGAATAGACATGGCCGAGTGAAGTACTCAATTAAGCCGAAGAGGAGCTTTTATTTCCTTGATTTTTACACTAGGAAGTAAATCGTCGATCATCTGAGACAATTGATCAATGTTTTCAATAAATAATTTTTGATTCAGTAGCATAAAGTTGGATTTACCAGATTCTGATTTCTTATTTAAAAACTGGATAAGACTTACGGGTTCATCATAATGATAATTAACTTTGTGGTTACTGTTACCACTTTGATAAATGATTTCCTTGGTTGTGAAAGAAAGGAAATCACGAATCGGCGTTAAATCAATTTGCGGAGTAAGGGCTATCCTTTTAATATTTTGACCAAATGTAGAAAACCATTCGCCGTTATTTTGATGGAAAACATCAAGATATTTGTAATCCGCTCGAACTAGCGAATATGTATCATTCACTAATTTAGAGTCTCTAAACATACCAAGAATAAAATCTAATCCTTGAGTCGCGGCATTAGCATCGGCTCCATTTTGTGGACTCGGCATTTGATCAAACAAAGATGTTTGTAGAACTAAAAACAAATCATTAAGGGCCAAGTAAGCTGTATTTTTCATAGGGTCATTTGTTGAATTTAATTTTGTTGTCAAAAAATATAGTCCCGTGTTAATTGGTTTTATTGCTTCAATTAATTTCACGTCACCAGGAAAATACATTTTTAATGTTGGCCAATAATCAATTACCTTTTCTAATCCTAAGAAAACTTGAAATAAATTATTGTTGCCGTATTTTACAGAAAGTGGAAAGTATCCCTCTTTACTAAAAACAATCTCTGGTGTTCCAAGATATGAACCAACAACCAGCACTCGCGCTAAAGTATCTTCCAATAATCGAGTTTCATCATAAGATAAGCCTGAAATCCAATCGACCGTATGACTGAATAGGTTTTGTTTTTCATTGCCAGGAACACTTTTTAATTTATCGATTAATCTCTCTGCCGATGGTCCTGCTATTGGAAGATCAAATCCATATAAAAGTGCACGATCAACTCGCTTAAAGTCTTCCCTGTCGATGAAAGATTCAAAATCTTGGCGAGAACGTCCAACACGGTCTCTAACAACACGGGCAACGTTACTCCAGGTCGTCATGACTGTCATATCGCTTAAAATTCTTCCGTTATGTTTGACCAAGACATCATCTTTTAGAGGGAATAATTGAACTTTTTGAGCATTATGAGCAGAAGATCCTACCAAGGAAGTCTCAAATGTTTTTAAATAATCACCATATTGTAAGCGTGAATCCTTTCCTCTGCCGTTATTAACATCAGACAGTGCATCGTAAACCTCGAGTGAGTTGAGGGCCATACGAAGGTCGCTGTCAGACATTTTTCTTCCACATCGAATGATTGGGATGTGTGCACATTTTTGTAAAAGTTTTTTTCTATTAGCAACGTCAGAGTTGTAATCATCACCATGAACGACAGCATTTAAAAATGCAACTCCAAGATAGTTATTACCAAAGCGCACTTCACGAATTACTGATTCGATTCTCTCAAGTGTTGTAACTGTTTCAATTGAAGTTTTACCTGCCTCATTAACGAACTTAACTTGTTGCCGGTTTACGTCAAAGGTCTTATCACTTGTGTCGTACATATAGCGGAATGTATCTCGTAAACTCAGACGAAATTTTCTCGTTTTTTTGCCTTCTAATGGAATTTCCAATCCTTCACCTTTTTTTACTGCTTTGAGAAGTTGGGCGATAGGAGAACCTTTTTCTCTTTCCCAAGTATTTTGCAGTAAAAATAAAATATCATTCCCATAAAGCTTAATCATTTCGTTTGAAGGGCATGGGTAAGGTGTAATAAATTGATTTATAACTTTGTTGCAATTACTATTAGGATCATAGCTCCCCAAAGAGCGTCTTTGCGCTTTTTCTAATTCACCTGATTTAACCCAGTCTCCGTAATCACTTAATAGTTTTCCTAAATTATTGAAAACAAATTTTGCAGAAGAAAAATTATCCTCTTTGGTAAAAGATTTAATTAAAGAGTTTCTATGCAGAGTGTTTTTTTCTGGTAGGACATTCGACAACGAATTTAGCCAATTTATATTTTGCTCTATTAATGGCGCAGCAGCTCTTTCATTTAAATAATAATTTGTAGAATTTAACAGATAACTAACACCACCAACCGTTGGTACACTTGAACCAAGCGGACCAATGAGGTTATCCATAATTTTCGCAAAACCTAAGGTCGTATTGACCATATACGGACTTAGAATTCCCGTTTGATCTAAAAGAGAATCTTTATCTGTTGGAGCAATTTTGAATTTCAAATAACTTTCTTCAATAGAATTGAGCCACCCATAAACTCTAAAAGCAATATTGGCTTCGGTAACTTTACTGCAGGCGGCAGGCAGATTTCTAACTAGCTCATAAATTCCATTCTGAATATCATTAAATTTCTGCATACACTGAATAACTGCTTTGGAGTCGTAGTCCGGATCAGCGCCTGAATCGTATTTAACTTTGAATACATACTTTTCACTTTTCGATCTAAGAATATAATTATCCGAGTAGATATATTGTAATTCTTCACGGGCATTTTTATTAATAGTCTGACCATTAGAGATAACTTCTAAAACACGTATAATTTGATCACGTGAAAAAAACTTCTTAAAATCTAACAACGTCTCTTTTCCCGCAAATTTAGAAAGAAGGTCCTGAAGCGTTTCATAAGACATCTCATCTTTGCTTTCTGACCCAGTCCACTTGTCACGCAAAATTGGCTGAACATCACGAAGATCATCTAAGAACTTTGTATAAAAATCAAAAAGCAGATAGTAATCAATCCCTTTATCAAAATGGCGATCGACAAAATTAAAGACAAAGTTTTTTTCTTCTGGCGTAAAAAATGTCCAAAAATCTGCGACACCTTTAAACTTAGAATCATTTACTGTTTTTCCCACTGCTTGTAGAAACTCACCTAGATTGACATAGGCATCAGCGGGAAGTCCCTTCACAACATCAAAAACCATGGGATAAAAATTTCGAGTACTACTAATGATGTTGGTATTTAGTGCATTGGCCGATGAAAAAATATTGTCCGTAATTAAATCTGCTAAATAAATATTTTCTGAAAATGTTTTATATAGATCGCCGTTTGCGGTTGAATGTTTAACAAGAAACTTTGTTAATTGATAATTTGAATTCTTTGACATGAATTCGAGAAAATGCAAAAGGGCCCGGTTTAAATTTACACCATACTTATTGGTTTCTAGTTCTTTACATATTTCAGTTGATAGCTTCATTCCAACAACCAACTCTGATGAATAATCAAAAAAAGTTTTTAGATCTGCTTTTTTTATTTTTGTGGCATATTCAAAAAGGCTCGTTTTTAAATTAAAATCTATTAATTGATTTATATCCGTTGAATTTTTAAACGAACAAGAAAAATTATCATCGTATGCCCTTTTAAGTCCCTTAAACTCCCCGACGAATTCCGGATTAACAAGTACAGGGTATTCGACTAAGTCGCGAAACTTATCACGACTCATTTTTTGATCTTGAATCCATTCATAAATCCAGGGAACATCTCCTGACTTATTTCCAGTTAAAAGAACCTTACTTATAAAAACGCGATCTTCATCCGAAAATCCAGCCCTCGCTTTGTCAGCGACAGAATCAACCAGCTTTAAACGGATTGGCACATATAAAGGAGAAGCTCTAAATTTATTAATTTCAGTTCGAAGATCTTCTTGATGTCCATCAATCGCTTTAACAAAAAACTTCAGGAACAGAGAAAAATTATCAATTGTTTCTGGGTTCGCATCAACAATCTTGATGATGTTTTTCAATGAACTTTTTTCTGGAATTTTACCAACACGGTCAGCACATATTGGATCGGTTGGATTTTCAACACAAGTAAACATCGCTTTAGTTGAATCAAAAAAGTTAGTTTCATTAAGTGCCACAATGACATAGCTTAAATCATC
Source organism: Bacteriovoracaceae bacterium (assembly GCA_947446575.1). Lineage (GTDB taxonomy): Bacteria > Bdellovibrionota > Bacteriovoracia > Bacteriovoracales > Bacteriovoracaceae > Bacteriovorax. The sequence continues at coordinate 135,404 of CANFHC010000003.1, forward strand.
TAACCCACCTTTTGAGTCAAGTTCTCTAATATTTTTAAATACACGGTCACGCCTCTGTTGATTTTCAATAAAAGCTTGATCAATAGGGGCCATCATATGATCCCAAGATTCTGCACGTACCTTATGCATAGCCTCGAACATATGGGGAAATTGTTCATCCCACTTAGTACAGACAAAAAGATCTAACGCGTTTTTATAAAGGAGGACCCCTTTGTTAAAATTAACTCTTGAACAGGCATCAAGCCGCTGAATTTCTCTAGAGCCTTTTACTTCTTCCGAGACAATTTCTGGAGATTTTTGTTTTGAGCATGAAATGACCATTGCAAAAAGCAAACAGACGTAAAGATAATGTATTTTGCGAGAGCCTTTCTTCACTTAGTGCTTTACCTTATCTTTTTATTCCATCATTTATATAACGTTGAGCTTTTCCAGTATTCACTTCGTATTTTGTAAAACGAATTGTTGTTCCAGTTTCATTTTTTACTTTCTTTTCTTTTTCTTTTCCATTTGCAGGAATTGTCACTTCAGCGATGTTTTTTATCGCAATTTTTGATGGAAAGCCAACACCATTTACATTCGCATAATCTATATCATTGATGGTTGTAAATTTTGTTTGCCCTTGTCCTGATGTCAGAATAATTTTATCTAGTACCAATTTATTATTACTCCAAGATTTTGGTGAGTGAAAAAACTCCGTTTTCACAGCTGACATTGGAGCTCTTGTTTCAACAGTTTTTAATTGTCCTGTTTTATCCAGAACAATATCAGCTTCTGGAATGGCCATCGTATAGGTAGCATCTATGGCATGAATTAATTTTCCATCTGGAATGGCTTCAGCCTTTAGCGTATACCCTTTAAATTTTTCACTAAATCTTTCAGGTAAAACAAATTCTAACTTACCTTTTATAAGTGAAATCAAATCTTCTTTAACCTCAAAAAAGCCTTTGGGTAAGCCCTGAACTTCTATTTTATATTGAGTAGGTGAGATCCAATAAATCTTATAAGAGACATCTACCAACTTTCCCAAAACTAAATTCTTAGAAAGTGTCTCAGTTAGATTATCAATGCGAGCCTCAAAAACTAAATCAGTAACTCCGCTTTTTTGAGGAGCATAACTTCTAATTTCAAACTGCTCGAGTTCTTCAATTTTTTCTTGTGCCCACCCGGCACATGAAATAGCTAATATAGTAAATAGTAAAAGTTTTTTCATTTGGCCTTTCCACCTTAATTAATGCTTCTCCATTGTATCTTAGGACGCTCTGCTTTCAAATCGTGTTAAAGAATGGAAATTATTTCTTTCCAATCGATATATAGGCACCTTAAATGCTTTAGTTTTTTTATGATTACTTCACCTTTTAAACCCTTCACGCCTTTTACATTTTTTAACTGACTATAAAGTACAGGTATTTCTAGGATTGATAACTTAGAGTAATCTCTGAGCATTGAGGCTATAGCCGAAAAATCTTCTTGAGAAAGTTTTGAAAACTCGTCAGACTTTAAAATGCAGTGTGCGCCAGGATAATTTTCTATATGAAACCAATAATGATCTTTTGCACCAACCGATCGTATATAGTCGTTGCTTAAAGCATCTAGGCCTACGACTCCCGTGAAGTTTTTTAATTTGAAATTTTTGAAATTATATTCCGCACTTTGAGATTTCACATTTTTTGAATGTGTGATCCATAAAGGTTGAATAACTTTTTCCTTTGTTACTTCAAAATCAAAATCACCTTTTTTTACGTTTTCAAATTCTACTTGTGATTCATGCAGGCGAGTCGTTAGTATTTCTTCTGCTTTTTTTAATTTTTTAATTTTTTTAAAGACTAAATCACGCTTTAGCCATGGAGAAGAAATTCCTAATAGCTTTATTTTTTGCCCATACGCTTTTAGTTCATCAACATTTAAATCAATTTTATCTCCAATCAAATCGTCTTCTAATAAATTCCATTTTTGCACAACCTCTAAATCTTTGGTTATATTATCAATTTTGCGATTTAAAAATTTTTCTTTTTTGCGCTGAATAGGCTGACCACTTATTTTCTTTTGCTCTTCTTTCAAATAATCTTCGATACTCCAAACCTTTGAAGAACTTCCACTTAATGCTCTATCTGGCCCAAAAGAATCAACAAATTTTAGAATATTGTCACCTTTAACGGTTTCGCCATTCCAACTAAGATATATTTCTTCATTTGATTGTTTTGCAAAAAATAATTGTCGGTCTTTATAACCGAACAAAAAAGAATTGTCCGTATGGTCGTTTTTAAAATGGAAAAGAGTAACCATGCTTTTATCATCTACTTCCATTTTACCAAGCCTTGTCCCGACAAGGTATTTTCTCGCATAATCTAGAAGGCGATCCTGAACTCTTAAATAAGCTGGAGGAAGTTTATCTGCTAAAAAGATGCCTTGGTACTGATTTCCTCTCCCAATATAAAGGGCCCAAGTTTTTCCAGGAAATCTTAAAGAAAACACTAGAAAGTGCGGCGTTGTATAAGCCTTCTGAAGAGGATAAAATTCATTTTTTGAAAATAAACTGTTATATTCTTCACTGAGTATTTTTAATTGTTGGTGAGTCTGTATCATGTCTTTAAATCTTCTTAACGGAAATAGCGAAGCCCTTATGCTTCTCGACTGGTTTCAACTAACTGGTGACATTGCTAGTTTAGCACACTTTGAGTCGACTAAAAGTAGACTTCTTAGTCCTCCCATTTTTAAAGATGCAGACTTAATTCAAAGGGACCTAAACCGTTTAGAGTTTTTCATTAAAAACTATGATGATTTTTCTGTTCTTTTTAGCTCCAAATTACGCATGCTCCCTGATGGTGCCGAATTTTTTTCGCTTATACCTGATCTTTTTAAAGGGAAATTTTTCCAAGCTTCCGAATTGAACTTTTTTTGTCTTTTGATAGAAGCCTATAGTGAAAATTTCGGACATTTAAGAGAAATTGAATTTGAAGAAGATTTTCAACTAAAACCAGAAATTGCTCAGAAGATGAAACGAAATTTCGTCATTCCACTCAGAGAATTTGTTGATTACACCGGAAATGCATCTTATGAGCGCCATCCATTATTAAAAAAACTATATGCCGAAGTCCTTGCTCTCGAAAGTGATCTCCGAGTCAGTATTCAAAAAGCTGCCAAAACAGAACTCTATTCTACCAAGCTTCAGATGGATAATTACGATATTATCAACGATCGCTATGTTTTAGCCGTTCGTTCTGATTCATACATTTCAGATCTTGGACCGATCATTTCGCGCTCCCAATCGGGAATGACTCTTTTTGTAGAGCCTTTTGAGATTAGAGAAAAAAGTAATAAACGTGTTCACTTACTTTCTGAAATTGAAGCCACTATTTTGCGACTCACTATTGAGCTTAGTAAAATTATTCATACTTATGCTACGGAATTAAATTCTATTAGTCAGTGGGTAGTAGAAGTTGATTGGCTAAATACAAAAGCCACTTATACACAAAAACTTGATTTAACCAAGCCTCTTCTAGCGACACACTTTTATTTTGAACTCAACGGTCTATTTCACCCCTTGATTAAAAATGCCGTTAAAAATAACTTGTTGCTAGAAAGAAGTCATAAAGGTCTAATTATTTCGGGCCCAAATACTGGTGGAAAAACAGTCGCCTTAAAGTCTTTGTGCCTTTCCGTTTTATTTGTTCATATGGGTCTTTTTGTACCGGCCAACAATGCACTAATATATCCAGTTAAAGATCTTTATTACTTTAGCCATGACCACCAAAACTTAGCGGAGGGCTTAAGTTCATTTGCTTCTGAAGCAAAATACTATCTTGAGCTTTTACAAAAGCTGGGTGAAAAAAATCTAATTGTCATAGATGAGATTTTTAACTCTACTTCATCAGAAGAAGCTAGTGCTCTTGCGATTGCTTTTTTGGAAGAAGTTCATCTTCGTTCAACTTCTAAAATTATTATTTCAACCCATCATCAAGTTTTGAAAACCTTCATGCATTCTCGTGAAGATTATGTTTCAGCCCACGTTGGATTTGATTTTGATTTAAATCGACCGACTTACAAGCTCATTTTAGGAGAGCCTGGCAGTTCTTTAGCTTTTAAAATTTTTGATAACCTCTCGGCTCTTTTCGGTTTAAAAACACAAATCAGTGAAAATGCTAAAAACCTCCTAGATCAAAAACAAGTTACCTATGAATCTCTCTTGCAAGAACTTTCACAGAAAAAAATAGATCTCGACAAAATCCTATTTACAAATAGAAACCTTCAAGTTGAGCTTAGAAATCAAAAAGCCTCAATGGAAGGAATTTTGTTTTTGGAACGTGAGAAAATTTTAAACGAATACACTAAAAAAATTCGCTTGCTTTTTGATCAAGCAGAAAATGTCTTAACTGAAGTTAAAAAAGGTGAGATTAAAAGTAGTCGGAATTTAAAAAATGAGATCGGCTCGATTCAATCTAGCCTCAATAAAGAAACTCCTCATCGTGCCATTCGCACAGATGTAGATGAAAAATACTCTCATTATCGTCCTATTTCATTTGAAGACGTCCAAATGAATATGACTGTCTTTTCTGTTAATATAAAAAAGAACGTGAAGGTTGTTCAGCTAAATCCTAGAAAAAAAGAAATTCAAGTTCAGCATGGTGCTCTTTCTGTATGGGCCACCACAGATAGTTTAAGATGGGCATCTGGTGTTAAGCCTCCCACTGTTCATGTGCACGTAGAACGTCCAGTTCGAGGTGATATTGAAATCGACTGTAGGGGAATGCGACTCGAAGAATTTCAAAAAACTTGTGAATCTGCCATTGAAGAAGTTTTTTCTGGTGAAATTCCTTTTGTAACCATTATTCATGGCCATGGTGATGGAATATTAAAAAGCTGGCTTAGAACTTATTTGAAAAAAGAATTTAAAGAACTGCATTTCGAGAATATCGAGGGTAATGATGGTTGCACAAAAATCTCACTTCTTTCTTAGTTTAATTTTTTTCCTTTTTTCTTCTTGTTCTTTTTTTAGTTCATACAACAAAACAATCGTTGAGCATTTAATTATAACTCCGGACCCTCATGGCCCTCAGGATTTTATCAACAGTATAACAAAAGCAAAAAAATCTATCTGGATGAAAATGTATCATCTCTCAGATCCAGATGTCGTTGAGGCTTTACTATCTGCTCACAAAAAACAAATCGATATTAAAATCATTTTAGACAATAGAAGTCTACAAGAAAGCAAATTCCAAAAAGCTTATGGACAACTTAAAGATGCTGGAATTGACGTTCGGGCAAGTTCAATTTGTTTTTCTATTACCCACGAGAAAAGCATGATAATCGATAACAAAAGTGCTTTTATAACGGCTATAAATCTTACGCGTTCTTATGATAAAACTCGAAATTTTGGAATTATTACAGAAGACTCTGATGTTATTAATGAAATGCACGACGTTTTTTTAGCGGACTGGCAAAATGCTATAAGCAACACATGTAAAACTCCGCTACTCCATGCTCCCAATTTAATCTGGAGCCCAGTCAATTCAGAAGAGAGACTAGCAACCTTAATCCGTGCAGCTTCATACCATCTAGCTGTAACGGTTGAAAACTTAGGAAATAAAAAAATTCAAGCGGCATTAATTGAAATGGCCTCTCAAGGGGTGGATATAAAATTAATCGTTCCACAATGTGATAGAAATGAAAATCCGCTTTTTAATTACTCTTTCATAAACAAGCTTTTACTCGCTAATGTAAAAATCAAAGTAATGCCTCAACCTTCTTCTGCCGAACATCCTTACATGCATTCTAAGATGATTTTAGTTGATAACCGCATAGCCTATGTGGGCTCTACTAATTTTTCCAATAATTCATTATTAAAGGCTCGTGAGTTGGGAATTGTTTTTTCCGATGAAGAAGCTGTTCAAAAGATGAATGAAGTTTTTCAAAAGGACTGGAGTGTCGCCATTGATCCAGTCCCGTTGCACGTTGGATTTTGCCTTGAAGTTAATTAATGATTGTTCCAATTCTTCCTGGACGGAATTTAGTTGGATTTTCGCCAAACGGGAAAATAAGCGAGAACCAAACAAACATTGCTCTACCTTTAATTTGTTCATGTGAAATGAAGCCCCAATAGCGAGAGTCATATGAGAAATCTCGGTTATCTCCCATCATAAAAAACTTTCCAGCAGGAATAGTTATTTTATCAAAATCTACTTTAAAATAATTATCGTTATCCTGTTGAATCACATGTTCATGTTCACCTGTTTTTACTTTATAAAATTTTAAATTATAGCTTTTAAATTTATCGTCCATGTCATCCATGATGACTTTTCCGTCGAATTCTTTTGGCTCAAGTGGTTTATCGTTAATATAAACAACTTTATTTCTTATTTCTAATGTATCGCCAGGAAGACCAACAACCCGTTTGATATAATTTACTGACAAATCTTTAGGATATTTAAAAACAACGACGTCACCACGCTTGGGATCACTTTTTCCAGCGACATAAATCGGATCAAAACTTTTATCAAAAAGAGTTAAGTCGGTGAATGGAATTTTTAACCCATAAGCAAATTTATTAACGAGAATAAAGTCCCCAATCATTAATGTAGGGATCATAGATCCTGAAGGTATTCTGAAAGGTTCAAAGAATACTGATCTAAAAGTTAAAACAGCAATGATAATAAAAATGATCGACTTAGTTTCCTTGATCATTTTTTGTTTTTTAGTGAGTAAATCTTGTGGCATCATAAATTACCTATACATTTCTTCTGTGGTGGCGGTGACGTCTTCTTTTAGCAATTGGACGAGACTCGCTCGGTGCGCGTTTTGAATCACTGCTTGTACTCATAGCGACCGGATTAATATTTTTATAGTAGTATTCAATAATATTTTTAGCGAGCATAGATGATTTTACGTGCCATTTTTTAACATTTACATTCATGACACTAATAGAAATCCCTTTGCCTTTCCCTTTTTCACGAGGAATGGCATAAGCTGCAAACCAATCTCTTTTACCAAAAGGAGTACCACCTGTAATACTTCCTGTCTTTCCTCCGATGTCTAAAACATCGCGGTAGCCAAGATTCATTTTTCTAAACGATTTTCTAGCTGTTCCATCATCAATCGTCATGGCCATCATTTCATGCATTTCTTTAGATGTTTCAAGAGTGATTGCGCGTTTTTCGGTATTAAGTTCCGGCCAAATATTCTCGCCTGTTTTTGGATCAACGATTTTTGAAATTAATTTTGGAGTTCTAAAAATACCGTCATTAGCCACAACTGAAGCCATCGCCGCAGCATGAAGAGGAGAGATTACCGTTTCGACATTGTATCCAGAAGCCAGTTCTGCCAAAGAAAAATCATCTTTAACCGAACGAATCTCTGACTTTAAAAAACTAAATTCTTTGCAGATTGGTTGATTAAAACCAAACCCTTCTGCCATTTTTACTAAATTTTCACTCGTCGTATTTTTAATTGCTGCTTTACCAAAGATAACATTGTTTGATTTAGCGAATGCGGTCTCAAAATTTTGGGTTTTATCCCAACGATTATTTTTTGATTCATTCAATTGGTATCTGAACAAAGTTGTACTTCTACCTCTAAAGTCAAACATCGTTTCTTTTTTGACTTGAGAGTTTTGTAATAATTCAGCAGTCGTTACAATTTTAATTAAGCTTGCTGATGGGTGAGTGTTAGTTAAGATTAAACTTTTATCAAATCTATTTCCCTTTCCTTCATATCCAACGGCCATCAAAACTCTTCCTGTCTCATTATCGATAACTGTAATGGCGGTGTAATCTGACCTGTACTGTTTTAAAAGTGTTTTTGCGTAATTTGTGAGTGTGTCATTGAAATTGTATTCAACTTTCATCGAACGGTTATCAATCGTAAGCCTGTCTGGCCATTCAGTGCCTTGAAGAAAAGATTTCTCCATCACATCTTTAAACCCTGCTGGTAATTGTGGAACACTTACATCTTTCAGCTGTTCCGCTGCGTTCAATTTTTGATTAAACTTACCTTGGCAAATATTGAAAACGGTTCCTCCGAAGAAGAGACCTAAGCCTAGAGTCGTTGTTATTAAGACAAACTTCTTGTTTGTTCTTGGGGCGTTCTTTTTAAACTTATCCATGTTTTATCAACCATCATGTTTTTTTACTTCATGTAAGCTGATATTATGGCCTAAAACTCTTCCCAATGACAAAAAATTCTTTACTAACTGTGCGAACAGATTTTGGTCGGAGATAGTGAAATTCGGAAAAAAGATTTTTTTGAGCCTTTAAAAATACCTGAGCATCGTTACTCTCAAAAACTTTAATCACCATATTCCCACCTGGTTTTAAGAAGCGCGGGAAGAGAGAAAAGACCATTTCAACGAGATTAAGCGAGCGAATTTGATCGACTGATTGGACTCCTGTCGTATTCGGGGCCATGTCAGATAATACTACATTAAATTGATCAGAAACTCCGAGCTCGGCCATATTTTCAATCGTAAAAACATCTTTTTGGAACAGACGAACATTTGAAAGATTTAAAAGTTTATTATTTATTTCTTTAATATCGGCTCCGACAACCTTGCCTTCTTTGCCAATCTTCTCTGACGTATACTGGATCCAAGAGCCTGGGTGATAGCCCAAGTCAATTATCTGATCACCTTTATTGATAATCTTAAAGCGTTCATCAATTTCTTCTAATTTATAAACACTTCTCGCTAAAAAATTTTCTTTCTTCGCTTTATGAAAATAATGGTCTTTTACTTTAAAAGTCATGGTGATTACTCAAGTACCAGAATAATTCTAGGGTTATCTTCAGCAGCATCCATTATCGCTTGAATCATTCCTTCAATATATTCTGTTCCTAATTTTGCTTTCAAAATACTTACGTGTTTAATTTTAATAACGCTATCGCCTGAATAATCAGAGCTTAATACATCGTAAAGTGAGTCCAGTGTTTTCCCGTAAAAGTGTGGGAAGTTTAATTCTTTGGCAAAACGAGCATGCAAATTCTCACGATTTTTAATCTCTTTACCATCAATAATGATTGTCCCTGACGCCATTACCTGGAACGAAAAAAGAGAAGCCAGCAATGTGACCAAAGCACCCTGAAAAAGCATTAAAAACTCCAACCCATTAAGATAAATTTTGTGTTTGTTTTTTCCTCTTCTTTACAATGAAAGTCAACGAAATCCCCGAGGGTTTTGTAATTTTTACGCAGCAATTTTGAACACTTTTAAGTGATTTGCCTGGGCCCTCATTGAGAGCGTGTCGATTTGATATTTTTTTGCTTTATTTATCAGCGTGGTCTTACTTATCCCGAGGATCCTGGAAGTTTCATTTACCTTTCCATTAAATTTTATGAACATTGCTTTTAAATACCAACTTTCAAAACACTCAAGTGCTAAATTGAAATCCGTTGGAAAATGCGCAATGAAATCCACTTCGCCACAAGCTTCTGATTTAGTATTTTCCTCTAAGAACCAGTTGGGCAAATCTTCTCTTTCTACCGTGTTTTTATCACATATTGCGACCGTAAACTCCATGCAGTTTTTAAGTTCGCGATAATTGCCTTTCCAAGGAGCAGCCATCAGCAAGCCCAAAACATTAGGGCTTAATTGCAAAATTGGGCGATTATATTTTATTTTAAAGTTGGCAAATAATTTATGGATTTGGTGTTCTAAATTTTCTTTATTTTTGGAAATTTCTTCTAACTCCAATTGAAAAATATTTAAACGAAAATAAAGGTCTTCTCGAAATTTCCCTGACCCAACCATTTCTTTTAAATTTTTATTGGTTGCCATTATCAAGCGTCCCTCAAACTGGTAAGCTATAGTCGATCCAATAGGGGTGTATTTTTTTTCTTCTAATAAATAAAGTAGTTTTTTCTGTGACTCCAATGACAATTCACCAATTTCATCGAGAAACAATGTGCCAGTTCCTACTTCTTTAAAATAACCATTTTTATTTTCGATAGCCCCGGTAAAAGCTCCTTTTCGATGACCAAAAAGTTCACTTTCTAATAAATCTTCTTTGATACTCGCTAAATGCAAAGTTAAAAACTTTTCTTTATGAATTTGTGACCTAGAATAAATTTTTCGAGCCAGTTGGGATTTGCCTGCCCCAGAGGGGCCAGTTATTAAAATAGGTGCTTCAATATTGAGAATTTTTTTTAAGAAAGAAAGTTTCATTGTTAACCTCACATGTTTTTTTTCGTGAGGCAAAGGTAAAAGAATTAGTTCAAAAAATGTTCTTTATTTCAATTTCTAGACTAAGCTTTTTCACTTTTGAATTCTGCCTGGAATATCTCCAACAACAGAGGAGCCAATTGCTCTGGTGCCCAGATCAGTCCACCTTGATAGTGCTGTCGATCAAGTGTAGTTATCCGCTTTCCATTTTCATAAAAATGAATTCCACGCTTTTCACAAAGAATAGTTCCGGCTGCAATATCCCAGACATTCTTTGGCTCAAGGCTGACAATAAAATCACAAGCGCCACTAGCAAGTAGTCCCAACTTAAAAGCGATACTCCCTCTCGGGGTTATATCTAATTGAGGATGATCTAAATAAGCATTGTAATGGCCTTTATTGAATTCAGATCGAGAAACAAAAGTTAGAAGTTTTTGAACCGATTTATTCAATGATGGAACAAAGGATACATTGGTGTCGAGATTAAACCCACTGAATGGGTTGTATAACCAGGCATAGTTATCTGGATCTGCAATCTTATGAGACTTCATTAGCGCCAATGAAACTACACACTCTGGTCGACCTTTTACAAGTTCTCGAGTGCCATCAATAGGATCGAGAATAGCACAGGGAAAAGTGTATTCTTTAAAGTCTTCTTCGCTGAAAAAAGCATAATGAGAGTACTCCGAATGAGAGCTGAGTTTTTCTTTTATTAAATGAGAGACAAAAAGATCGATCTCGGTCACAAAACTTTTATCGTCTTTTAAATCAACCTGAATCAAATTGAGTGCCTTTGGTCCAAAAAAATTGGAGAGATTTTTTGTCAACTCAAGAATTACTTCGTTTTGAACTTTTTTCATAAAAAAACACTCTGCGCAATGAAAAAATCTTACAATTTTCTCGGATTAGTAGTTGACTTGAGTATTTTATCAACAAAATAGTGGAAGTTATCCACATTTGGGTTTGGATGCTCAATATTTTTTATTAACAAATGTTAAAACCTGCAGTCATTATTTTAAATAGTTAAGACTGATATTCACAATCACTTTTACCTTTCATTGAGTATCACGTTGTTTTAAGGATGAAACACCGTAGTTATTCACATTAAGTCAAAAAACTGTCACTCGGGTATTATTAGCAGAAAGATGATGTAAGAACCATCGTTTTGTAATTTTCAGTGAGCAAAGCCCGCCTATAATGCGCGAGCATTATTCACTTTAAGGAGAGAATAAAATTTAAGCCGAGTTGGTTTAAATTTTAATTGTTCCCAGTTGAGAGCACTTCTACTTTTCCACCAGAAGCAATAGAAACAGCATAAATTTCTGAACCAATCTCACTAGTTTTCATGAGATTTGTTAAAAATTTTACTTCACATGTGCCAGGGTCAACGTAGATAAAAGGAGTCGATTCTAGTTCTGATCTATCAAGCTGATAAGATCTCAAGAAGCTGTTGTAGATACCTTTAGTCAATCCTGAACTAAACATTACCACTCCATCGGCTGATCAAAGACTTCATCGTCTTTGTCCTCTTAGGAATATTGTAACATAAAACAAAATTTTAATTGTTAAATATTTTAATAAAGACTTTCACTCGACCTTCAAAGTGAGAGTCGAGAAGACAAATTAAGATATAAATTACATAGATCATATTGCGGCTTGAGCGCATGCGTGAGAGTGATTGAAATAATAGTTCCAGAGGAATAAGACTTAAAAAAGCTAAAGGCCACATCATGCCAAAACCACTGATTAGAGAGTCGTCCCAGAAAAGTGAAAAAAGTATATAAAGCACAAATGAAAGCAGAAAAATACTCATACTCTCACGTTCAATTTGAAATTCTTTTAAGACTAAAATTTTTGGTTTGTAGAATTTTACAATTGCTATCATCAATCCAAAAATACCGAGAATAAAAAATCCCTTCCGATCAATTTCTAAAGCTGCGTACTTAAAAAAGCTCCAATCTATGCCATGCAAGGGCTCTAATAAGTCCGTGTGAGATAAAAGTCGTAATATAGTGAGAATTACTCCAAAGAGGGCATATTTAAGCAGCTGGCGCTTAAACCAAAGAGTTCGATCACGCAGGTAAATGAAAACAAGAAATCCAATTTGGAAAAAAACTAAAATGGCAAAGCTTGGGTTAAGCAGTGTTCCCCAAAAACTTACGAGTCCCATAAAAAGTCCAGCCCTATAGGTTGAACTTTTAGCTACCCACAGCAATGTCCAAATCCACAAAAGTGAATAAGTCGTGAGCATAGCAAATTCAACATTTGTGGTTAGTGTTCTGCTAAATGACCAAGAAGAAACAAGAGCAAAAACTCCCAGGAGTGAAAGTCTACGCGAAACAAAGAAGCGCAAAAAGGCATAAAAAATTAGAAGAAAAAGCCCCACGCCTACAATGTAAAAATGTAAACTCCAGGCAAGTCTGAAAAGTTCGGGATAAGTCTTAAACGGATAATAATTGACCAAAAGAAAATTCCACATTGGATTACCGATTTTTTCCAATGGATCAAAATAAAGTTTTAACATCTCGATGTTTACGAGCGGTGGTAGATCAGGCAGTGAAAAAACAAACATAATTAGAATTAATCCAACCAATGTTTTTTCAAAATTATCTAAAAAACGAAATTCACCAAAATTAGAAGAAACAGATTCTTGAATAATTTTTCCTCGCGTGGGCCAAGAATAAAATAACCCCAACACCGCCCAAGTAATCCAATAACTGTTATAGATCCATTTAGCGTCTAGGAGGTTAATGATGTTAAAAAGGAGAATGAAAAAAAACATCCCTAAAAACAAACGATAAACGACTCGATCAATTGAGGAATTAACTCGGAAATAGATTTTAAGACGATGATCAATTTCTTTACCTAAGAGGAACCACTGGCTCACAATGAAGAGTATATAAAGAGTCATCATCATACCTAAGCCTGATGGACTAACATGCATTCCTTTTTGGACATAGACGGGGATTAATAGGAATGAGAAATAGCTAACTACACGATAAGTGAAGAATTTCCATTTTAGTTTAAAGATGTTTGAACTATTTACTAAAGTATTTTCCATAATAACCGATTAAATCAGTAATAAAGAAGTTTGGTTCTCATACGCCGCTTCTTAATTATCCTAGATTAGAAAGACCGGCCCCATCCGGTCTTTTTTATTTTAAGGGTGATATCAATGCTTCACAAGGGAATTAATAATCCATCATTAAAATCAAGAATTAAAGACGCCAGCTAAGAAATTCCTGCCTCATATAGAATGGTCCTACCGTATGGTATTCTTAAACGGTAATGGGCCCATTTAAATCAGGAGGATTTTTTGGGAATAGCGTTCGGCTCCATCTCGACTGGATTACCAAAGGATATTGTGAAGCAGCTAATGTCTGCTGAACAAGTTCCTATCCAGAATATGGAAAAACAAAAAAGCAAAATTTCAGACAAGAAAGGACTCGTCGATCAACTTCTAAAGTTAGTTGAAGATGTTCGAGGAAATCTTGCGACCAATGCAAACGCGAGAGCTCTTCGTGAATTAAAAGTTGAAACAAACAATGACATCATTGGCGTCACAACCGATAAAACGCGCGCCGTTCCTGGAAGCTACCAACTAGAAGTTACTTCACTTGCTCAAAAAGCGAGTGCTATGTCGACTGGATTTGAAGATAAAGACAAAAGTTACGTTGGCGTTGGATTCATTCAATACACAATGCCTAACGGCGAGACGAAAGATATTTATGTTGATTCGGAAAATGCTTCTCTTAGCGGTGTTGCTAAGCTTATCAATAAAGATTCCAGCTTAGGTGTTTCTGCCAATGTTGTTAATGATGGTAGTGGTTCAGATGCGCCATGGAGATTAGTTTTAAGTTTAAATAAAACTGGTGATGATAACGCTGCTAATTTCCCCTATTTTTACTTTGTCGATGGTGACGATGATTTCCAATTGGAATTTCACCGAGAAGCTCACGATGCAAAAATCAAACTAGATGGTTTTGAACTAGAGACACCAGAAAATAAATTAAAAGATATGATTCCTGGTGTTTCAATCGATTTAAAAAAAGCAAAGCCGGGCGAAGAATTCGCTGTAAACATTTCAGAAGATACTGCAGCGGTAGGAACGAAGGTTTCAGATCTAGTTACAAAATTAAATGGAATTTTAAAATTCATTAAAGAGCAGAACTCTATTGATGATAAAACAGATACCTCGAGAACTCTCGGTGGAGACATCATGCTCCAGTCATTAGAGGGACGAATTCACGCTGCCGTATTTAAAGATGTGCAAACGGATACTGGGTTTCATCGCGTAGGTGAACTTGGACTCTCATTTAGTCGTGATGGGGTTTTAGAATTTGATCAAAAAAAATTCGATGCCCTCATCAGCAAAGACTATACTCTTGCATCGCAAATTCTCACTGGAACATTTATTCCTGATGGTGGAAAGTCTGATGGATTCATGGACAATTTAAATTCCACAATGAACTCCGCTCTTCGTATGCCAGATGGAATTATCCAAAACAGAAAAAAGTCTCTACAAAGTAATATTGAACAAATCGATAGAAGAATAAGCCAGAAACAAAAGTATCTGGAAGAGAAAGAAAAAAACTTGAAAGACAAATTTTCAAGATTAGAAGGTACGATTTCAAGAATTAAATCTCAGGGTGCTGGTATCGCGGGAATGAGCGGTGGCGGCGGTAGCCCTGTGCAAGAATTAGGATAATATCAGGAGGTACATATGAGTTATGGTTACGGAGCTTACAAAAAAACGGCTGTTAGTACGGCAAGCAAAGAACAAATTCTTCTAATGCTTTATCAAGCTGCAATTAAAAATTGCAAAAAAGCTATTGAAGCTATTGGTGAAAATAAAATTGCTGCCAAAGGTGAATACATCGGCAAGCTTCAAGACATCGTTATTGAACTCAATAACAGTCTTGATTTTGAAGTTGGTGGCGATATCGCAAAAGAATTGTCATCTCTATACGACTACATTCTTTTTTCTAGTACACAGGCCAACATCAAAATTGATGCTGAACCACTAGAGGGATGTCTAAATGTACTTAATACATTGTACGAAGGTTGGAGTGAAGCCATTAAAGGTTTAAAAACAGCTCCTCCTGCTCCAGGCAATGAATTAAAATAATTAACCAGCTACTTTTATAAAAAATAGGATTTATTATGATAAATAAACTTTTTGAAAATATTCAAGAACATCTTTCCATGCTCGACTTAGCAGTTCACTGTAGCGAAAAAATAAATATTTTTGCAAAGAGCGAAGAACTAGATCGAGTGATTAGCGAAACTGATAACCGCGATCGCATCGTAAATATTGTTGGGACTCTTCAAAAAGTTGTAGAAGATCAAATTAATCGACTAAGCCCGGGAGACATCGATCAAGACGGAATTCTTATTTTAAAGGCTTGGTTTCACGACCTAAGTGTATGGTCAGAGAAAATGATTGAGATTGATCGCGAGACAGTTGAGCTCTTAGCTCAACAAAAAGACAATACAACCCAAGAAATTTCTCTGATTTTTAAAAATAAAGAAATGTTCAAAGGCTATAATCACCAGAGTAAAAAGTAGGTAGTTCAAAACTTCCCGAATTGAAAGTTCATTGACAAAAATCTCGGAACGTGAGGAAATAGAATCAGTTGGGCCAAAGATTGGCCCATCGTAGATATCTACCTTTTTGAACCTTAAGGATGAGGAACAGGGGTGCACATGAGTTTACCAAAAATCACTTCATACGAAGTAAAGACTTCTCGAACCGAACAAAAAGTTCCGGTTGTTAATGGCGTTCACCTTCATTCAATTTATAATCCTTTCAAGGAAGCAGAAACATTAGTTGAAGCCCAACTTGATTCGCTTAAAAATAAAAATGAAGTGCTGATTTTGGGATTGGGTTTCGCCTATCACATTAATGCAATTATCGAAAAACTTACACTGTTCCATGGCGATGATTTCAAAATTATTGTTATTGAACCCAATATACAAGTTTACGAAGATTGTATTGCTTTTGATTTGCTTAATAAAAAGAATGTTCTTATTTATTCTGGATTTAGCTCAACAGAACTTTATAGCGACCTAGACCTTGTTCATTTTCTCTTGAGAAAACCAGCCATGATCGCTCACCCGCCATCTTTTAATCTTTATCAACATTATTTTAAAGGCATTCTTACTTTCGAAGCGCCAAAAAACATTGGTGGAATTATAGACTTTGTAAACTCTGTTGAAATTAAAAAATATTTAAATCGCTTTAACCAAGAGGCTACTCTGGAAGAAGTTCTTTATAACCAAATTCCTAAAAAATCCCAATTTGACCAGACTGATTTTCTCGCAATGGCCTTAGTTGAAATGACTAAAAAAAGCGTTGATGTAAAAGTCGGTATGGGAGACCATTAAAATGAAAAAAATTCTTATAATAAACTTACGCAGAATTGGTGACGTTTACACCTCTGGGCACCTAATTAATTCCCTAGTGGCAACCCAAGAAAACACCGTTTCTCTATTGGTATATAAAGAAAGCTCGCTTGCTGCTCAAAACTTAAAAAACATTTCCAGCCTTCATACAATTGATAGAAAAGAAATTATTACACTTAAAACAAATAAATTGTTTTCTGATGGTTTTGCTCTTGAGCAACTTTTTAATCAACTTGAAGAAATCAAGATGACAAAATGGGATGAGATAATAAATTATTCCAATGATATAGTAGGTGCTTATTTATGCTCTTACCTGCGCAACTCTACTGCTAAAATGGTTGGTGTACACTTCAGCCAAGAAAGAAATATTGTAACCAATAATGATTGGGAAATTCTCTTTAATGACATTCTACCAGTCGTTAAATATGCTCCGGTTCATTTTGTTGATTGTTATCATAAAATGATGGAATGTGCACTTAACAGAGAAGGTGAAAAGTTAATCACCAACCCTGAAAACAATGCTCTTGCATTCAGTAACATCAGCACTATTCGTAAAAACCAAAAAGGTTCTGAAAGAACAGCAAAAGTTATAGGTATTCAGCTTAAAACCGCTGATACTTCAAAAGATATTCCGGAAAATATTATAGCGGAATTAATCTTAATGCTTAAAAATAATATCGAACTAGTTCCTGTTCTTCTTATTGCTCCAATAGATGAAGAAAGAAGATACGCTAAAGAGATCAATGATAAGTTTGATAACAGCCTAGTTGTTATCGAAGCAGACCTTACTGCCATTGCCTCCGTATTAATGAATATTGATTTACTCATTACTCCGGATACCGCCATTAAACATATTGCTGATCTTGCAGAAACACCTGTTTTAGAAATATCACTTGGTCATGCGCCTTTTTTAAAACAAGGAAGCTATTCAGCGGGAAGTCTTATACTTACAGACATAATCACTGAAAGAAATTTTACAAAGTCAGAGCAAACGGATTCTTCGAACTGTAACTACATAACAGCTCAAGATATTGTTGCAACAGTCTTATATTTCTTTTCTAAAAGTAAAACTCTTCGGCCAAACTTATCCAACGACGTAACTCTTTATACTTGCACTTTTGACAAGCTTGGAGCTAGGTACTCTGTAGTCGCAGGAACTGTTGATGCTCAAACAGAAATTCATCGTTTGATGTCCAGACAGTTAATCAACATTCTTTATGACCATAATGAATCAATGGAAATCTATGATGATATAACAGACTTTGGAATGGTCGCAGGATCAACATGGTCGGCAAAAGAAAAATCTAACGTAACTAATGTTATGAGAGATTTATTGGGCACTTTACGCTCACTTCTTCAAAGCATGGAAAATAAAAAAGGCTCTCGTGACTTTGTCATGAACCTCGGAAAATTAATTGCATACACAGAGACAAACTCACTGGTGCAAATTCCAGTGGCCATGTTCAAGACAAAAATTGAATCAATTAAGGCAAAAACATTTGATGATAATGCTAAAGAAGTTGAAGTTCTCCTGTATGACTTAAAGTCTGACATACAAAAAGTTCTTCATTGTATTAAACAATTAGAAGACAAAATTTCTGCTCAACGTAAGGCAGATTTTATTGGAAGAGGCCCTGAACAAGCCAACAACTAAGAAAATCTCAAAAACCTAGGATTGGTTTATGGATATGCTCAAAGAAGATCTTAATCGTGAATTTGCTCGCATTAAAGACAAAATAGAAAAAGCAATTGCACTCACAGAAGAAGATCTAAAAATCATTCTTCTCTCTAAGCTTTCAGAGGAGGATCTTCATGAAAGCAAGCAATAATTCTCGAATTCCTGAGCCAGAAGTTCCAGTTGTAACATTGGCCATATTACAACTTACTCGTTTTGGAGATCTCATCCAAACGGCACAAGCTCTTGAAGAGCTTAAAAAAAGTCATCCAGAATATAGAGTTGTGCTAATTGCAAGATCACAATTTTCAAAACCTCTCGATTTTTTATTAAAACGAATTTTTGATAAAGTTTATCACCTAGATACTAAGAGAATATTTGAAAGCTCTGAGGTAAATGGACTTAAAAATAGCTTTGAAGGAATAAGCTCTTTTCTGAACGAAATAAATGGTGAAGCTATTGAGGTTCTGATCAACCTTTCTTTTTCAAACTCTTCAGCCTATCTAGCTTCTTTAATTAAATCTCAACATAAAATAGGTACATTTTTCGACTTGAGTAACAAAATGCAGATCAACGATAAATGGTCACAGGTTGTTTACTCAACTGTCATGCGTGGTTCGTTAAATCCATTTTCTTTGGTAGATTTATTTAAAAATATTATTGGTATTAGATCTGCAGAAAATAAATCGACTCCCGCGATTACGGCTCGCTCAAACACTATAATTATCCATCCATTTGCTTCTCAAGAAAGAAAAGCTTGGAAAGCAGAAAAATGGGTAGAAGTCATTTATCGAACACTCAAAGAAAACGAAGGGACTAGCATTCAAATTGTTGGGGCTAAAAATGAAATTCTTAAATCTCAACTCATCACAGAAAACCCATTACTAAAAACATTTGGGCATAGAATTCAAAATCTCACTGGTAAAACAACTCTTGCTGAACTTTCAATGGAATTGAAAAAAGCTAAATTGTTTGTCGGTCATGATTCGATGGTCGGCCACCTCGCAGCCATTAATAATACAACGACACTCACAGTTTCCCTCGGTAGCGTTCGCCCCCATGAAACAACTCCCTATCATCCGAATGCTTATAACCTAGCTCCGAGAACCAAATGTTTTCCTTGTTTTCCAACTGACGCTTGTAGCTTTAATCAATGTCACCACGACATTCCTTATCAAATAGTAAGTGCATCAATAAAACAATTATTGGAACATAAAGAAATAACAGCAGAATGGGTAAAGGTCGCAGTTTCAAGTTTTCATATAAGTTCGGTGAATTTCTATCGTGCTCGTTTTAACAAAGGGCACATGAACCTAGAAAGCCTAATCGATAACCACGTTGATAGCCCAGATATTTTCAGATCACTCTATAAAGTAGCTTGGTCATTTGTCATAGGTGATCATGAAGAAAATATACCATTTCCAAAACTTACAGCCAATACACATCGCGACCTCCTTGATGCCTTAACAGGTCTTCAACATTTGTTTGAGTTGTCTGAGTTTGGTAAAAAATATTCTCGTTTTATTTTAGAAGAAATTTCATCTCACACTCCTAGTATTGCAAGAATCAAAGAATACTCCAAAAAAATTGACGAAATTGATCAATTGCAAAGTATGGTTCAAAAAACCTCACCAAGCTTAGCTCCGATTATTGATTATTTTGCTGTTAGGAAGGCTAATCTTTACGGTGATAGCTTAGTCAAATTAACAGAAAGTTCTTATTATGCGTTTGAAGAATGCGCGAGTCTGTGCAGTATTTTATTTGAATTAATTGAAAACACAATTTCTGAACATAAATTAACTTCGAGCAAGATCAACTCTCGCTCTGATGTAAACAAATAGGTTTTTGTAATGACAGCACTTACTAATGTTAAAACTAGTTCACTGGATCTTGCATTTGAATCAATTGACTCTTGTTTTGGGTATGTTGATTACATCACTGCTCAAATTCAAAAATTAATTACATTCTATAATGCTGGAGAAGTCGATCAGGCCAATGCAACTTTTATGGAAGTTATTGACCTAATGGATTTATACATTCAACTCATCTCCAAAGTTTACCGTGTAATCAGGACTGATTTGCCAGGACAGTCGTTTAACAAGGATGAAAGTATTCAAAAACTTGAAATTCATCTTCTCTCGGTAATCAAGGCTTTATTGCAAGCGAAAGAAAAAGAAGACGTAATCATGCTTTGTGACTTGCTAGAGTATGAGCTGGTCGATAATCTTACTCAGTGGAAGATCAAAATCCTGCCGGAATTAAAGAAGTTAAAAAATTTCTAAGCTTTAAAAGTAGTGAGCTTGCTTCTTTGCCTTTAAAGGTAAAACCACTGCGCTTTACAAAAAGTTCTTTTGAAAAAAAAATCTTTCATGCTTTAAAAAACTCAAAAAAAGACTTTGATCTTAATCATAAATTTCAATTTAAAGAAGAATTGAGAAAAATACTTCTTTCTACAAATGAAGTCAAAGAACTTCCCCAAGCAATTCTTAAACTTACTTCTTTAAGTTCATTTGAATCTTGTCATGTTTTAGTACATGAAAAAGGAAAGCCCGTTGGACAAAATTATTTTTACACCAACTCAAATTACGAAGAATCGAAGTTAATCGACATACAAAGCTTCAACTCGCTTTTTAGTCTAGTCAAAAAAAGTAAGAATAAGATTTTCAACCAGTCATTGAATTTGAAAAATGACTTAGATGTTGTAGGAAACTTTCTTGCCAAAGAAATTGATCTAAAAAACTATTCCGTTATTTATTTAATGTCACGAAACTCCTTTCTTCCACCAAGTCAGGAAGAACAAGATCTTTTTCAAAGCCTATCTATACATTTGCAACCACTCTTGATGAAAATTTTAGATAAAGAAAAAAATGATTTAAAAAAAGAAGTATTGATAAAATCATTGGAAAATTTTCCAGAGAAAATTTTCATTAAAAAAAATTCTCAGTTTCTTTTTACGAATCATCAAGGCAGCTCTCCCGTCGAAAATTCGCATTTGATGGTTTTTCCTATTGAGGGAGAAGAAAATACAGTCATGGAGTTATCAAACCTAAGCAAAGACACTATTTCTACAGAGCTGTATCACTCTCAACGTGTTTCTTTACTAGGAGAGCTCCTTAACACTCTTCAACATGAGCTCTCCAATCCACTTTTTGGACTCAACTTAACTGGTTCACTGCTTGCTAGTGATGCCACAGATGAAGAGACAAAAGAGATATTGGGGGATATTTGCTTAAACGCTAACCGTTCTCAAACTATTATTAAAAACTTTTCAAATCTCTATAATGACCACCAAGAATATAAAAAAATACAACTCTATAAATTTATTGAAGAAGTTATTACTCTCACAAAAAGTGAGACAAAGGAGATTCAAAAAAGGATAGAATGTATTGGCTTTGAAAGCAGTGACACTATCGAAATTGAAACCAACTCAACCTGCCTTACTCAGATTATTTTTAATCTCATTATTAATGCCGCACAGGCAATTAAATCGCAAAATACGCGTGTTCAAAATAATCGTATTATAATCAAGCTGATTAAAGTGAACAAAAGCGTAACAATCGCTGTGGTTGATGACGGGCCAGGTGTTCAAAACGAGCTAACATCGACTATTTTTGAGCCGTTTTTCACCACTAAGGATTTTGGAACAGGCCTAGGCCTTTCAATCTGTCAAAATCTTGCCAGACAATTAGAAAGTAAAATTCATTTTCAAAACAATTCACCTTTTCCTGGCGCAACTTTCTCGTTAAACTTACCTCTAGTTTAGGGAGTTTATTTTGAATAAAATTCTACTTGTTGAGGATGAGCCACTTATCCAAAAATCGCTTAAAAAGCTTTTGGAAAAAAGAGGCGTTGAAGTTGTTGTTGAAAGTCGCGGTCGCGAAGCGATTCAACTCATCCTTAATCAAAAATTCGATCGAATAATCTGTGACCTTATGTTGCAAGATATTTCTGGTTTTGACGTAATCGAAGAATCCAAGGCCCGTTTCACCATGGCCGAAATTAGCAAACTCTTTATTATCATTACCGCTTATAGTTCTCCTCATGTAATCGAGAAAGCTACTCAGTATGGATGCCTACTTCTTTCAAAGCCCTTTGAGAATATTGAAGAAGCATTGACGATTTTCTTATCCGAAGGAGCAAAGATTTAATGGCGCAGTTTAAAAATATTAGTATCGTTTTAAAACCCAAGGTCAATTCTGAGTTCGAGAGTATCCTCACCAACCTTGTTGGTTGGCTATCAAGACGAAAAAAATCAATTTCCTTTATCGACAAAGAAAAGGAGAGACTCAATAAAATTTTTAAAGGTGACTTAAAAAATTTAAATTTTATATCAGAAACTGAAATCCACAAAAGCTCTGATCTAATCATTACAATGGGTGGTGATGGAACCTTGATTGGTGTATGTCGCAATATAACAAAGAATTCGCCGCCAATATTTGGTGTAAACATGGGACATTTGGGATTCATTACTGAATTTACCAAAGCAGAGTTTTTTGACCAACTAGAAGAAACGATAAAAGGAAATTATAAAATAACTCCCTTGAACCTTTATCAGGTTGAAGTATTTTCTAAGAAGAAAGAGAAAGCAACGTTCAAGAGTTTCTTTCTAAATGATGTTGTAATTAACAATAATCATATTTCTAGAATGCTGACTCTATCAGTGGAATCTGAAGGAGAGCATATTTATAATTTATCAGGAGATGGATTAATTATCAGTTCGCCAATTGGATCAACTGCTTACTCGTTGGCTGCCGGTGGACCCATTATTCAACCAAGTGTTAATGCTATTACCCTAACTCCTATCTGTGCGCACAGCTTGACTCATAGGCCCCTGGTTATTCCAGATCATTCTAATGTAGTCATTAAGGCTGCCAGACCAGATGAATCGATTAAACTAACGCTCGATGGTCAACAAGCCGTTGTAATTAGCTCAAACGACATTGTTAAAGTGACCAAGAAAAAAGCTAAAGTGGTACAGCTAATAAAAAATCCATCTCGAACATATTTTAGAACATTAAAAGAAAAATTTACTCATGGAGCCCGGGAGATAAAATGAAAACAAATGAAACACTTTATTTGAAATCATTAAACTTGCAAAATTTTGCAACTTTTGAAAATCAAGAAATAAAATTTGATATAAAATTCAACGCTATCGTTGGAGAAACTGGTTCGGGAAAAAGTTTAATTCTCGATGCTTTGCAAATTATTTTCGGGGCCCGTGCTGACAAAAAACTTATTCGCAAGAATGCAGAATTTGCGACAATTGAAGCTGTCTTCTCTACCAATGATACGAAAATTAAAAACTACTTCAATGAAATTGGTCATCCTTTTGAAGGTGACGAAGTTGTAATAAAAAGAATTATTTTCGCTAATGAATCCTCAAAATCATATTTAAACTTTCAATCTTGTTCGGCATCACTTTTGACTAGTTTTTCGAAAAGATTTGTTGATTTAGTTGGACAATTTGAAAACCAAAAACTTTTGAGCGAAGACTATCAATTAATTCTCCTTGATTCTTATGCTGGGTTATCAAGTGACATTGTTGATTATCAAAATTTATATACGCAATTAGCAAGTCTAAAAAAAGATTTTTCTGAATTGTTAAACGAAAAGAATGTACGTGCTCAACGCGAAGATTATATTCGTTTTCAAATCGAAGAATTAGAAAAACTAAGTCCTAGTATCGAAGATGAAATTGAATTACTTCGTAAAAAGGACATGATTTTAAATGTTGAAAAACGCCAATCAACCCTAGGCTCACTTGCTTCTGCTATCTCTGACGACGATGTAAACTTATTGAGCCTATTAAAAATTTGC